>NZ_MXAP01000008.1 GCF_002027555.1 Moraxella equi | reverse complement strand
GTTTTGCAGGGGGTCTATTAATTCTAACATATTCATACAATAAAACAATATAAATTTTTAGCTCCAGTTCAAAAGCACGCTATCAAGAAAGTCATTCGTGGTGAGCTATGCCTGCCCACAATGGTTTTCCTGCTCGCAAGCAGTCTCAGAGCGAACAGAAAATCTAGTTTGGCATATTTTTTAGACTGCTACCATATTTTCAATCCCATTTCCCCGCCATAAATTCCCAAACTGAATAACGATTTCCCATTTTTATGTTAATCATTTTAAGCATTGTATTTTACAATAACTCATCTTTTTTTTAAATTGGACTAAAATTGGACTATCTCATGAAAACCGCCCTTTTACCCCTAAGCCTTACCTTATCTGCCCTTGTCCTAACCGCCTGTGGGGGCGATAACCAAACTGCCGACAACAAAGCCACAACAGGCAACACAAGCGGTCAAGTGGAGCTGTTAAACGTGTCCTATGACGTGGCACGGGATTTTTATAAGGATTATAATCCCATTTTTATCAAGCATTATCAAAGCGTAAGTCCTGACATCAAGGTCAATATCAAACAGTCGCATGGCGGGTCAAGCAAGCAAGCCCTATCGGTCAAAAATGGACTAGAAGCGGACGTGGTTACAATGAATCAAGGCTCGGACGTGGAACTACTTGCCGAGGGTCAGCTTGTGGACGGCAAATGGCGACAAAACCTGCCTAATAACGCCATTCCCTTTACCAGTACAATTGTCTTTATCGTGCGAGACGGCAATCCTAAGGGCGTAAAGGATTGGGCGGATTTGGCGACAGACGGCAAAGAGATTATCATCGCCAACCCAAAAACGTCAGGCAACGGTCGCTATGCGTTCTTGGGGGCGTACGGCTACGGGCTACACACCTTTAATAAGGACGAAGCCAAAACGCATGAGTTTGTCAAGGGCTTACTTGGTAACGTTAAAGTCTTTGAAAATGGCGGACGAGCGGCAACCACGACATTTGCCCAACGTCAGATAGGAGACGTACTAATTACCTTTGAAAATGAAGCCAACGTCATCAAAGAAAAATTTGGCAATATCCAAATCATCTACCCAAGCTATACCATTAATGCCGAAAACCCTGTGGCGGTGGTGGGCGCAGTTAGTGCCAAAAAAGGCACGACAGGCGTAGCAAAAGCCTACCTAGAATACCTATACAGCGATGAAGGGCAGGAGCTTGCGGTCAAGTATTTCTTACGTCCAAGCAATCCCGACATTCTTGCCAAGCACGCCGATAAATTCCCCCAAATGCAGACCTTTTTCCCCAATGATGTATTTGGCGATTGGCAGTCTATCATGACGACTTATTTTAAAGAAGGTGGCGTGTACGACACATTGGCGGTCGGGGCGACAGGGCAGGTGTCGCAATAAGCCAAAAGCATATTAATGATATTAAGTCCGTTTTATGCGGACTTTTTTGGTTTAAAATGGCAAAATATTAAGCGTGTTTTAAGTGATTTAATATTGCCTATCACACCGATTTCGGCTAACATATCCCAAACTTTTAAGACAACCCTAAGGCAAACCCATGAAAACCAAATTTGTTATTTTCGTCCTAATTGCCACACTAACAGGCTGTGCAAACCAAATCCAAGTGCAAAGCCAAGCACAAAACCAAAGTTGCCAAGAGCTTTATGATACAAGCCCAAAATCCGCCATTACTATTTGTCAAAATGAGCTAACACAAAATCCTAATAATGCCGAATTGCAGTTTTATTTGGGATATGCTTATGATTTGGAAGCAGATTATAAAAAAGCCGTTGAATGGTATACCAAATCCGCCAACCAAGGATTTGCCGAAGCTCAATATAATCTTGGGGTGATGTATGAAAAAGGGTATGGGGTAAGACAAGATTACATTAAAGCCTTTGAGTTATTTGCCAAATTCGCCAGTCAAGGAGATGCCAAAGCTCAATATAATCTTGGGGCGATGTATGTTCATGGACAGGGCGTTAAACAAAATTATACCAAAGCCCTTGAATGATTTACCAAGTCTGCCAATCAAGACAATGCCAAAGCCCAATATAATCTTGGCGTGATGTATCACAACGGAGATGGTGTAAATCAAAACCCAAGCACCGCCAAACAATGGTTTGCCAAAGCCTGTGAAAATGGTCATCTACGAGCCTGCCAATACCGCTAACTTACCAAACCCGTCAATGTACGGGCTTTTTTATGCCAATTTTACATAAATCCCAAAACCGAAAATTCATATTCCTTTTTGTCAGTATCATAATTTTGCCAATCTTTTAAAATAAGCCTACCATTTTTACACACAAGATACCATGACAATCCACACCACACCGATCACACAAGTCACCCCCGTCCGCAACAAGCAAAGACGCATCATGCCGTTTTTTGGGCTAAGTCTGGGCGTGAGCGTGTTTGCGTTGTCGCTACTGGTTGTTTTGCCGTTTGTTATGATGATTTTGACCACGCTTGGCATGGGGTTTGGCGAGATTGTCAGCACCATAAAAGAGCCACAGGTTTTTTATGCCATTAAATTATCCCTATCCATGGCGATTTTGGCGACCTTGACCAACCTAATCTTTGGCACGCTCATCGCTTGGGTGCTGGTGCGGTATGACTTTTGGGGCAAGTCGTTCATCAATGCCCTTGTGGATTTACCCTTTGCCCTGCCGACTGCGGTTACAGGCATTTCACTTGCCACGCTCTACGCCCCTACAGGGTTGTTCGGACAAGTGTTTGCCAAACTTGGTATGGCTACCACAGGCGAGCCAATTCGCATTGCCTTTACGCCCATTGGTATTTGGCTGGCTTTGGTGGTGGTGTCGTTTCCTTTTATCGTGCGAGCGGTGCAACCTGTACTTGCCGAGCTGTCGGTAGAGTTTGAAGAAGCGTCTGCCGTCATGGGGGCGAGCCGTTTGACGACTTTTGTCAAGGTCATTCTGCCCGAGATTGCTCCTGCCATGCTCATCGGTTCGGGTATGATGTTTGCCCGTGCCACAGGCGAGTATGGGTCGGTGATTTTTATCGCAGGCAACATTCCCATGCAGTCAGAAATCCTACCGCTTATCATCGTCTCAAAATTGGAGCAATTTGACGTGGCGGGTGCGTCCTGCGTGGCGTTGTTTATGCTCCTTGTGTCGCTGGTTGTTTTGTTCGCCATTAACTTTTTTCAATGGAAACTCTCGGCACGGCTTGGGGCAAAAACGAATTAAAATGAATTTATTGTTAAAGATAAATTTAATATAAAACACATGGTAATTTAATTATTTTTTTAAAAATGGTTAATTAAATTTTGGAGAAATTTATTATCTTGGGCGAATAAATTGCCCCTACACGTCCAATTTAAAATATGTATTTATTTAGTCATAATTGAAAATTGCAAATTGCAAAAAGTAAATTATTATTTTGCATTTACCCAATTTTTAAAACCCATTTAAACCCAAACCCAACACGGAAAAAACATGGCAACCCAATCCACCTACGACTACCAAAACCACCCCGCCACCAAAGACCCTGCATGGGTCAAATACACGCTCATCACTTTGGCGGTGTCGTTTATGGCGGTCATGCTCGTTGTGCCACTTATTGCCGTGTTTTATGAAGCCCTAAAAGACGGTGTGAGTGCCTATCTGTCCACCCTTACCGACCCTGACGCATTGCACGCCATTAAGCTCACCTTAATCACCACCGCCATTGTCCTGCCTATCAATACCGTGATTGGCGTAGCGTTAGCATACCTGATTACTCGGCACAAATTTCGGGGTAAATTTATCATCACCACCTTGCTAGACTTGCCCTTTGCGGTGTCGCCTGTCGTGGCAGGTTTGATGTTTGTCTTGCTATTTGGGGCAAATACGCTCATCGGCTCGTTTTTTGAAAGCCTAGGCATAAAAATTATCTTTGCCACCACAGGCATTGTGCTTGCCACACTGTTTGTAACCTTTCCCTTTATCGCTCGTGAAATCATTCCGCTCATGCAGTCCATTGGCGAGAGCGAGGAGGAAGCAAGTCTCACGCTTGGGGCGAACAGCTGGCAGATGTTTTGGCACGTTACCCTACCTAATATCAAATGGGCGTTGCTCTACGGCATTATCCTAACCAACGCTCGGGCAATGGGCGAGTTTGGGGCGGTGTCGGTGGTGTCGGGGCATATTCGGGGCGAGACCAACACCATGCCACTACTCATTGAGATTGCCTATAACGAATATGCCTTTACCACCGCTTTTGCCCTGTCAAGCCTGCTTGCCTTGCTTGCTCTTGTTACCCTTGGGGTGCAAAATGTGATGAGTCGTAAAAAGGTTGGGCGAAGTTAAGTTTTTTAATTTGTTTAAATTGGATGTTTAATTAAAATTTAGGTAAACCAATTACCATTTATCAAATATTTTTAACTTGTAAAATCAATTCATCATCAACACGGATACCACCATGAGCATTGATATTGAAAACATTCATAAACGCTTTGGCGAATTTACCGCCTTAAATGACGTAAGTTTTTCGGTCAATTCTGGCGAACTTGCCACCCTACTTGGACCATCAGGCTGTGGTAAAACCACCTTACTGCGGATTATTGCAGGGTTAGAGACGTCCGACACAGGGCGGATTTATTTTGACGGCACGGACGTAACCGACACGCCCGTGCAACAGCGTGGGATAGGCTTTGTTTTTCAAAACTACGCCCTATTTCGCCACAAAACAGTCGCCCAAAACATCGCTTTTGGCTTAGAGCTACTGCCCAAACACCAACGTCCCACAGGGGGCGAGATTGATAAGCGAGTGGCACAGCTTCTTGATTTGATTCAACTTCCCCACACCAAAGACCGCTATCCGCATGAGCTGTCGGGCGGTCAGCGTCAGCGTGTGGCATTGGCTCGGGCGATTGCCACAAACCCCAAGCTACTTCTTCTTGATGAGCCGTTTGGGGCGTTGGATGCCAAAGTGCGTAACGAGCTACGCACGTCTCTACGCCAAATCCAAAAGGACATTGGCATCACGTCCATCATGGTAACGCACGACCAAGAAGAAGCGGTTGCCGTGTCGGACACCATTGTCATTATGAATCATGGTGTGGTGGAGCAACTGGGCAAGCCTGATGAGCTATTTGCCCGTCCTAATAGCGAATTTGTGGTGGATTTTTTGGGGCTTTAAAACATCATTCTATTTAGCTGATTAAATGGTGCGTATTACGCTCTACCGCCAATGGGTGTGTTTTGACTTTAAATGATAATATAAAAACCACCTTGTAAATATTTTAAGATTATGTTAAATAAACTAAGCATAAAAAATACGCCCCATTGGACGTGCTTTTAGGGCGTGCCTGCCTTTGGTATTTGCAATGAAAAATGCCTGTTAAAAAAGCAGGGAAATCGCCCGTTTTTCAAAGAAAAACTTGAGACTGATAGTTATTCCATCAAGCAAGTTTTCGCCTTCGAGCCACAATCCGACCACTTAATTTTAAAAATTAAGTAAAAAATCTTAAAATTTACACAGTTAAGTGGTCGGATAGCCATTTTTCATGCAAAAATCGATAAAAACGTTAAATTTTCATCTTATTTTATAAAATGTTATCAATGGCAGGCACGCCCTACCAGTTAATGAAAATTAACCTTTTAACACCGCAAAAATCTGCTCTTTGACCGTATCAATGGCTTGGGTGCCGTCAAACTGATGATAAGACGGAGCATTCTCGCCCGACTGAGCCACCGCTTGATAATGCCCCACAAGCGTGGCAGTTTGGGTGTGATAGACTGACAGGCGGTCTCTGACCACTTCTTCTTTGTCGTCATCACGCTGTACCAACTCTTCGCCCGTTACGTCATCTTTTCCGTCCACTTTTGGCGGATTGTGAATGATGTGATAAGTACGACCTGATGGCAAATGGGCTCTGCGACCTGACATACGGCTGACAATCTCATCATCAGGCACGCTAATCTCAATAACATAATCAATGTCCACGCCTGCATTTGCCAGTGCTTCGGCTTGGGCAATGGTGCGTGGAAAACCGTCAAAAATACAGCCATTAGCACAATCAGGCTCGGCTAGGCGGTCTTTGACCAGATTAATGATAAGCTCATCAGAGACCAGCTGACCTCTATCCATCACGCTTTTGGCAAGCTTGCCAAGTTTCGTGCCGTTTTTAATGGCAGAGCGAAGCATGTCGCCTGTGGAAATTTGGGGAATGTTAAATTCCTTTGAAATGAACTGAGCTTGTGTGCCTTTGCCTGCCCCTGGGGGACCTAATAAAATAATACGCATGAGTACGCTCCAATGAATCTGAGATAAAATAACACTATAAACCACATTGCCCTATTGTTCAAGTGGTATTTACTAAACTTACGGCACGATTTGTGAGATTTCCAAATTGACCGTATTTTGCCCTTTTGGTAATATCACAGGGTTCGCCATCAAGTCGCCTGATTCGCTGACCGCCCCACCACTGTGGCTGATACGGGCATTGACTGCAAGGCCAACCCCTGCTTCACGCCCTGCCGTCAAGGTACGCTCGGGCATCATCGCATCCAAATCACTAAGCGACACCGTTACTCCCTGCACCAACTCACGCACCGATAAGCGTTTGACCGCATAAGGAGCACCGCCTGCCACGTCCGAGATAGAGACGAACAGCACGGCATTCTCATCGATTTGGGGGAGCAGACTGCTTGCCACACTCACATGGACATTGACCCCTGCCATCGCTTTGGCTTCTTGGGCGTGAATGGTCGCCATCAGCTCATCTAGGCTTGCCAATGCCGACTGCCTGTCCGCACCACCCTTACTGGTGATACTCTCACGCAGTCTGGCAACCCATGCCTTTGCCATCGTAAAGTTATTGGTACGTGTCTCGCCCATCGCCATCATCATCATCGCCCCTTCATGGTCTGGGGTGTTTGAGAGTATGCCATGCAGGACATCACGAGCGGTCGCATCTAGCACGCCATTATTGGCAAAAAAGCTGGTCTGAGCGTAAGTAATGGCAATCTCATCATTGCTCTGGTCAAGACGATAAGCACGAGCTAAGGCTTCTAGTGCTTGGGGCGTGGCTTCTAGTGCCATGAACAGCTCGGACAGTCGCATCCAGCGGTTGGGGTCATGGGCGTGATGATGAACATTGGTCTGCATGGCACTAATGAGTGCAGTGCTATCGGCGGTCGCCCACTCGGGGGGCGTGTCTATCTTGCCCATTAGCAAATCGTCCGCCACTTGTCCCACGCTGTCTTGGGCTTGCCACAGTTTAAACACAGACGTGCGGTCAGCGGTTGTCAGATAAGCAAGCCCTGCCAGCACAGGTATCCACACCATGACAATGGCACGGCTTTTGATGCCCACAGGAGCATAGGTCTCGGCATGGGTTTGGGCGTCTAGCAGTTGGCGTTTGAGTTCAATCTCGCCTGCCTGAAAAGTCGCATCATCAATCCGCCCTGCTTCTTTGTCCGCTTGTAGCTCGGCAATCCGCTCGCCAAACACCGCCACATTGACCGCCATGAGCTGATTGTCCACCGCCTTTCGTCCTTTAAGCCACGGATAAATCACCACCAACGCCAATACCACGCACAGCAGTACGGCTAAACTAAAAAACAAGAACAGCGTGGGGGTCATGGCGTATCCTTATCGGTTTGGGTGTGCGAATTTTGGGAATTTTGAGCATTAGAATGTTGGACTTGCTCTGATTTGGGGCTTTGATGTTTGGCTAAAATCTGAGCAACTCGCTCTTCTTCGGTTTTGGATAAGGCATTAACTTCATCGACCGCCACCGTCCGCCCTTTTTTGGCTTTATAGACCCAGCCTAAGATAAACACCACCAACAAAATGGGCGGAAAAAACCACAAAATCCACGTGGACGGGCGTACAGGCGGTTTATAACTGATAAAATCACCATAACTGTCAAACATAAACTGGCGAATCTCAGTGTCGCTCCTGCCATCCTGTATCATCTGATAGGTTTGGTTTTTTAAATCCACCGCAATCGGAGCGTCCGACCCTGCTAGGTTTTGGTTTTGGCATTTGGGGCAACGAAGCTCTTCGATGAGTGCCTTATAACGGGCTTCGTCTTCGGCACTTTTAAATTCATAAATCTCAATCGCCCCAAAACTTGCCGTACTTATCATCAAAGTTCCGACCAACGCCAATACGGATAAGGTGTGTTTTAAACAAAATTTCATCATTGGCACGCCTGTGTTCTTTGGGTTTGGTTCGCTTGGGGATTGGCTAGGGCGTCCATACATGGCTTGATACTTGCCGTCCAGTTGCCTTCGTGTATCTCGCCTGTGATGTGCTTATAGACCACGCCATTGCCGTCCACCACGAACGTCTCGGGTGCTCCTGTCAGTCCTAGACTTAGCCCATATTTACCGTCCAAATCCTGCACCGAGTACAAAAACGGGTCTTTGTATTGGTTCAAATACCCCAACGCATCGGCAAGCTCATCTTTGTAATTCATGCCCACCATTGGCACGCCTTGGGCGTGTAGCTCCATTAAAAAGGGGTGTTCCACCTTACAAGTCGGACACCATGACCCCCACACGTTCATTAAAAATGGCGTTTTTGGCAAATTGTCATTGGTCATTATCCGATTGGGGTCGGATAATAAGGGCAGTCTAAACGCTGGCAAGGGCTTATTCATGCTTGTAGTAACCACGATGTCTGTTGGCTTACCCAAACGGTTAAAAAACATCACCATGAGCAAGGCAAAGATGATAAAGGGAATCAAAAAAATCATCATGCGTTTTTGAGTGCGGTTCATGGTGTCATCTCCCCTGCATTGTCATTAGCTTTTGTGGTTTGGCTGTCTTTGTTGTTATCTTTGCTAATACTTTCATCATCTTTGACAACTTTTTCACCATCTTTGATAACCTTACCATTATCTTTGCTGTTATTTTTGCCATTGTCTTGATTAACCGTTTTTGGGCTTGGCTTGCTCTTTGCCAAATCCGCCTTGACTTTTTTCATGCGATAGCGTTTATCAAGCATGGCAATAAACCCACCCAACGCCATGATGATAGAGCCAAGCCATAGCCAACGCACCATGGGCTTGACGTGTACACGTACCGCCCATGTGTTATTATCCACCTTACCGTCTTTGACAATCGGCTCGCCTAGGGCGACATACAGCTCATTAAACAGGCTCGCTCGCAGTCCCACTTCGGTCATCGGCATCATCGAGACGACATAGTTTCGCTTTTCAGGATAGAGCGTGGTAATGAGCCTGCCATCTGCTTTGACTTGTATGGTCGCCCGTGTGGCATCGTAGTTGGAGCCTTGCACTAGGTCAAAATCTTGTAGATAAAAATCATAACCCTGCACATGCGTGCTATCACCCACCGTCATCGCCACGTCTTTTTCCATGCTTAACGCACTCACGCCTGCCACGCCCAGTGCGGTGACCAGCACACCGATATGGGCGATTTGCATGCCATAATAGCTTGGGCTAAGTTTACGCAGTCCATTGGTAAACCCCTTGGCATGGCGAGTCTTATCCTTAATCTCAAGCCCGATAAACAGTAGCACCCACGCCGACAGACTTGCCGTGATATAAATGGTATGGTCAAAGGGCGTATTCTCACCCAGTAGGTTTATCATATGCCAACCCACCACACCCAGTAGCAAGCTACACACTACCGTCATCATAAGTGCTTTTAACATCGGACGGCTGTCGTATTTATACCGCATGGTCGCCCCCACCCCCATAAAGGCAAGTAACACCCATGATAATGGCACAAACAACGCATTAAAATACGGCGAGCCCACCGAGACTTGACCGAGTTTAAAGGCATCAGCGATAATCGGATACAGCGTGCCTAACAGCACCACCAGTGTCGCCACTAGCAGAATGATGTTATTAATAACCAGTATGGTCTCACGGGATTTTAACTGATAAAAACTCTCCATGGTCAAACGCCAACCACGCAGAGCAAACATCAATAAGCCCCCGCCAATGACCACCCCTAAAATCGCTAAAATCGCCATGCCACGAGTCGGGTCAGCGGCGAACGAATGCACAGAGGTGATCACGCCCGAACGCACCAAAAACGTCCCCAAGAGCGACAGAGCAAAGCCAAAAATGGCAAGCATAATCGTCCACGCCTTGAATACGCCACGTTTTTCGGTAACGGCAAGCGAGTGCATGAGAGCAGTACTGGCAAGCCACGGCATCAAGGACGCATTCTCCACAGGGTCCCAAAACCACCAACCACCCCAACCGAGCTCATAATACGCCCACCACGACCCAATGGCAATCCCTAAGGTCAAAAACACCCACGCCGCCACCGTCCACGGACGAGACCACCGTGTCCACACCGCATCAAGCCGACCCGCCCACAGGCTTGCCATACAGAAGGCAAATGGCACGGCAAGCCCCACATAACCCATGTACAGCATGGGCGGATGAAAAATAAGTCCGGGGTCTTGGAGCAGTGGGTTCAAATCCGCCCCGTCCACAGGCAGATTTGGCAGTGTCCGCACAAAGGGATTTGAGGTAAAGGTCAGCATGGCAAGCATCATCACTTGCACCCCACCAAGCACCGACAGCACTCTGGCTCGCATGTCCAGCGGTAGCCCACGGCTACACACCGCCACGAGCATACACCACGTTGATAGTATCGTCAGCCACAGCAGTAGCGAGCCTTCATGTCCGCCCCATGTCGCTGATAGCTTATAGTACCACGGGAGTAGGCTGTTAGAATGACCTGCCACATACACCAAACTAAAATCGTTGTACAAAAACCCTGCCATGAGTGCCACAAAGGACACCAGCATCGCCAAAAACCCTGCCACGGCAAGGCTTGGGGCAAGGCGTTGCCAAGCGGTCTGATGTTTTATCACGCCCAGTGCAGGCAGGACGGTTTGTAGTATCGCAAGCACCAACGCAAGCAGTAAGGCAAAATACCCCAGTTCGGTGATTAGCATAAAGACATTCTCATCAAGTTAGCGACGGCTATTTGGGTTTTGTTTTTATTAATTTTTAAAAATAAAATTGATAAAAATTTGTTTAAAAATGAATTTTAAAATAAATCATCATATTAATGATGTTTAAAATTTATAAGATAATTTTTTAAAAAATAAATTTAGCCATTTGAATTTTATAAATAGATAACTGGCAGAGTGCATGCCATGCACCATTTAATGCCATAACCATCAAGTGTGGCAATAATTTATTTTAATTTTAAATTTAAATAAATATTCAAGCCACTCAAAAAAACACCGCAATCAAATGTAACCACCCTGCCAACAGCCCCGTTATCGCCCCCAAAATCACAAGTGTCATCTCATCTTCTTTAAAGGCAGGTCTTAGCAGGTTTTGAAATTCATGAGGCGAGAGTTCTCGAATACGAGATTCAAACAGCCCAAAGATTTTGCTTGCCCGAGATGTGTTAAGTTTGGGGTCTCTAATGGGTATCATTGTCGCATCAATGGATTTGTCAATAATGGTGTCTTTAAAGGCAGTTAGCTCTTTGTTGTCCATACCCACTTTTAAAATGGATTTGACCACAGGCGACTCTAACAGCTCATATAAGTGCGATTTCATGAGTTCACGGGTTTTTGCCGAGCGAGTGCCATACATCATCTCGCTCATGATGTTCTCTAAAGTAACCAGCTCATTTACGACAATCTCAGCAAACACGCTGGACACTTCATCTTGGCGTTTCATAAAACCGCCCTGCCAGTCATAAACATGAAAATGGGGCAACATGGGCTTGACCCGACCATTGTCATAGCGGAACAGGCGGATAAAGGGGACTTTTTTGGGCTCGACAGGGTTAAACACCATCCAAATGGCAATCCAGTTGGTTAATGCCCCCCAAATCGCCGCAAAAAACGGCACCGTCCAATGCTGTGGCACAAAATAAAAAATCCCCATCTGAATAATCCCAAAACCAAAGCCAATCACGGCACTGATTTTCCAGATGAAGTTAATCTCTTTTTTACCCACTCGCAAAAACATGTCTACCATGAGTTTGCGGTCGCTCTCCATGCGTTTGACAATCATCGCCCGCATGTCCACCAGCTCCTCGACATTGGCGGTCAGGTCAATGACTAAGGACTTCATCGCCGCTGGCATCTCACTGTGAGCATGAGCATAAATCCGCCGTCTGATGGCGTACGGGGTATGCGTCCACAGAGCGTAGTAGCGTTCGAGCATAATCTCATCAATGAGACTCTCTAAATTCTTATCCACCGTCTCGGTGATGAACTGTGCCATCTCCTCAGGCTCCATCGCCTGCAAAAACTCATCGATGTTACCAAGTTTGGATAACGTTTGGTCAACGATAACCCCTGAGATTTTGCCTGCTTTGGCAGGGACAATGCCTTGCCAGCCTAAGCCCTGCAAGCCCCACGGCATACCACGCACACGAATACCCCAAAACTTAATGGGGTGAAATAACATCTCTAACGCCATCCACACATGAGCCCACGTTACAAAAGCCGTAACGGGCGGAATGGTGAGCATGGCGATAAATTCGGGGTGTTCAGCTAGGGCTTGCCAGATGGAATTAAACATAAATCATCACTTGTTGGGGGTTTGGCAATGGGCTAGGCGATTGGCTAATTGACAAAATCAAAATTTAACAAAAAAACAAAAGGATAAAAATAAAACGGCTAATTCTACCACAGTTTTGTCTATTTTGCCAAAACCATCACGCAAATCTTTTGCCCAAATCTGCTTTTGAATAAATCGCATAAATTTGAACAAGTCTTTGAAAATATGTTATAATTAGGGGTTTTTTGCTATTCTTTTATAACAGTCATGACCTCATCACGTCCTAACGATTCTGACATCAGCACTCGTGTCTTTGTACGCCGAGTGATCGTGGCGTCGTTATTTGTGCTTATTGGCATGATTGGGCTGTTTGCTCGTTATGGATTTTTACAGGTTCATCAGTACGATAAATACCAAACCAACGCTGAGAACAACCGCATCAAACTCATCTCCGACCCGCCATCACGGGGTTATATTTATGACCGTAACGGCGTCTTGCTTGCCGATAACGTACCTGTTTTTTCTGCGGTCATCAGCCCTGATGAGATTGAAGACCCTGCTTACACCCTAAAACTACTTACCCCCATCTTTGGTCTGACTGATGAAGAGATTACGGACATTTTGGCAAGGATAGACAAATCCAAAAACGACCCCATTACCATCAAGATGGATTTGACCGAAGAGCAGATTGCTCAGTTTAGCGAGCGAAAGCCCTTTTTTCGGGGGGTGAGCATTCAGACCAAACTCACCCGTGTCTATCCCCATGACGAGCTATTCGCCCATGTCATCGGTTATGTCGGGCGTATCAACGACAAAGAATCCAAAAAAATCGCCGAAGACGAACACACAAAAGCCCTGTATGCTGGCACCGACCTGATTGGCAAAATCGGCATTGAAGCCCAGTACGAAGAAGTCCTGCTTGGCAAACCAGGCTACCAATCCGTTGAAGCCAACGCTCACGGCGAGATTCTACGACAGCTAGACACCAAACCCCCTGTGGCAGGCAACGATTTGTATCTAAGCCTAGATTATGGACTACAAATGGCCGCCCAAAAACAACTGGCAGGACGACGTGGGGCGATTGTGGCACTTGACCCCAAAAATGGTGACGTCCTTGCCTTTGTCTCGAACCCCAGCTATGACCCCAACCCCTTTGTCTCTGGCATATCCAGCAAAGAGTATGGCATGCTTCGAGATGACATTGACCAGCCTTTATATAACCGTGCCTTACAAGGACTCTACCCGCCTGCTTCCACCATCAAACCCTTTGAAAGCATGGGCTTTTTGCATTATGGCATCATGGGTTGGAATGACACCATTTTTGACCCTGGTTATTTTAGCCTACCAGGGGACAGTCACCGTTTTCGTGACTGGAAAAAAGGTGGACATGGCACGGTCAATATGAGCAAATCCATCATCATGAGTGTGGATACCTATTATTACAAAAACGCTCACCGCATGGGCATTGACAAACTTCATGATTGGATGAGTAGCTTTGGTTTTGGTAAAAAAACAGGCATTGACCTACCCAACGAAAAAGGAGGTATCATGCCATCACCTAAATGGAAAATGGACACCTACGGCAAAGAATGGCTGCCAGGCGAGACCATCTCTGTCTCTATCGGACAAGGAGCATTTTTGGCAAGCCCCCTACAAGTCGCCAATGCCACCGCCATGACTGCCATCAAGGGCAAGCACCTCACACCCCACCTGCTCAAACGCTCCGAAGGGCAGGCTCCCGTGACTATCATTGACAAACCTGACGGAGTCATCCCCTTTAATGGCACCGAAGCCGACTGGGACAGAATGCATACCGCCATGGAAGATACTGTCAAACGTGGTACAGCAAAGAGCATCTACACCACCCGTTATCGCATGGCGGGCAAAACAGGTACAGCACAGGTCAAATCCATCGCCCAAGGCAAAAGCTATAACAAGGCCGCCATCAACTCCCGTCACTGGGACCATGCGTGGTTCTCAGGTTTTGCCCCCGTGGATGACCCCCAAATCGCCATCGCAGTCATCGTCGAGAACGGTGGTGGCGGTGGTAAAGTGGCAGCCCCCATCGGGCGAGCCTTGTTTGATTACTGGATTCTCCAACGTGAGACCAATCCCATCACACCACCCAGTGATGAAGAACTGGTAAAAATCCGTGCCACCAAGCGTGAAGCCATCAAAGCCAAAATCGCCAAGGCGGAAGCCGAAAAAGCCAGAGCAAAAGCCGAAGAAGAACGTAAAAAGGCAGAAGAAGCCAAACGCCAAGAAGCCTTGCGCAAACAAGAAGAAGCTCGACGCAAAGAAGCAGAACGTAAAGCCAAAGAGGTAAATAAAACAGATAGGGCTTAAATGACTTGATAAACCCAACCAAACCACCCAATAAACACCGCCAAGAGAGACCCATGGCAAAACCACCCAAAACAAGCTCCAAAACCACCGTTAAATCCACTAATCAAGTTCGTATCATTGGCGGACAGTTTAAACGCCGTAGTATCAGCTTTGTGGACGCTGACGGATTAAGACCCACCCCTGACCGTTTGCGTGAGACACTCTTTAACTGGCTCATGGCAGACATTCATGACGCCAGAGTGCTAGACGTCTGTGCAGGCTCAGGCGTACTAGGCTTTGAAGCATTATCACGGGGGGCATCCCATGTCGTCATGATAGAACCAAACCCGACCCAAGCACGCACTATCAAACACAATGCCGACATCCTAAAACTCACCCACAGCCAGTTATCCATCATCAATGGCACCGCCCAAACCGCCCTACCCACGCTCGGCACGCCCTTTGACATCATCTTTATCGACCCGCCTTATGCCCTTGATATTTGGCATGACATCATCAGTGGCATTATAGAGCATGGACTTTACCACGCTAACACGCTGTGCTACATTGAGAGTGATACCGCCCTAGATAACATCCTCATCCCTTTTTCTACCAATCTATACAAATCCGCCAAAGTCGGGCAGGTTTATGCAGGGGTATTTACCCTACCCATTCATTAGAAAATAGCAAGGCATACCCCCATTGAGAGATTAAATAAATTAATCTTTACCAAAACAATTATTACCAAAAAACACTTGATAAAAACATTTACTTTTGGATGGATTTTATTTAAAATGACCCAAATTGTTTATATTAAATAGCATCGTTGCTTTTTTTAGTCCTTTGTTCGAATTTTACTCCAATCATTTAAATATCATAAATTTACCCACCTATTTAATATAAAATCTTTGCTCATCTTATTTTGCCATCACACCCTGTGTGATTTTTATTCGGTAGGTTCTCATGAAACGCATTGTTCTTAGCACATCTTCTTCCAGCTTAAACTACATCAACACACCTCATACCGTGCGTTTAGTGCCTTTTCATGTCATTGTCGATGGCGTGGATTATCTTGACATCAAAGACATTGACACCGCACGCCTAAGTCAAATGCTCTACGACAACCCTAATCTGCCCGTCAAAACCAGTCCGCCTACCGCCGAAGAGATTAACGTCTTATTTGACGAATTGTACGCTGAAGGCTATGAAGAGGTATTGGTTTGCACCATCTCATCCGCCATTAGTAAAAGCCATGAAATTTTTAATACACTAAAAACTAAATTTGTTGGCAAAATGAACATCTATGTGTACGACACCAAAACCCTAAATATTGACGAGGGGGGCATTGGCATTTGAGGCGGATTTGATGATGCAAGAAGGCAAATCCATGCTAGAAATCATCAACCGTCTTGATGAGCTACGCAAAAACAGTCTGTTCATGTTTACCTTATCTGACCTAAACTTTATCGTTCGCAACAAAAAGCTTTCTGCCCCTGCTGGCTTTATCGCCAACTTGCTTGGTATCAAACCCATCATGTGGGTTGACGATGTTGGGCGTGTCATCCCTCGCGATAAAATCCGTAAAATCGAGCGTAGCATCAACCACATGGCAGAGACAGCCATCGCCCATATTGGCAATAAAGATGCGTTTATCTACATGGTTGATACCTCTATGGGTTTCTTTACCGATGACTTTAAAGAATTGCTAGCAAATGAATATGGACTGCGTGACGTGCCTGTGATTCCCGTCTCTACCGTCTCTCTTGCCAACCATGGACCGACAGGCGTGGGCTTAGGCGTATATTACGGCAAAGTCCCTAGAATCGTCAAATACCTTAAATAATCACAAGCGGACCTCGGTTCGCTTTTTTATCATCTTTAAAATACCCATCATCACTCTTAATTGAAAATACCAAATACCACTATTTACAGGATTAATAATTTTTAGTAAAATCAAAAGTCAACAAATAAAGGATTAATTCTTATGAAACGCATTGTGCTTAGCACCTCTACCTCTTGCATTAGCCATGTTCACACACCGCATAACATTCGTATCGTACCATTGCATATCATCGTTGATGGTAAGGACCATCTTGATGGCAGGGATATCGATACCGCCACACTAAGCAAAATGCTCTACAACAACCCACGTACCATCGCCCGCTCATCAGAGCCAACAGCAGCCGAAGTTGAGAACATATTCGATGAGCTGTATGCATACGGCTATGAAGAAGTGCTGGTTTGTAGCGTTTCTTCATCCATCAGTAAGTGCCATGAGACTTTTGAGAAGGTCAAAAGTAAATTTGTCGGCAAGATGAACATCTACATCTACGACACCAAGACCATCAATATTGATGAAGGTGCGTTGGCATTTGAGGCGGACTTGATGATGCAAGAGGGCAAATCTTTGCTTGAAATCATCAAGCGTCTTGATGAGCTTCGTGCCCATAGCGTGTTTATGCTAAGCCTATCCGACCTAACCGCTTTGGTGCGTAACAAAAAACTCTCCGCCCCTGCCAGTATGATTGCCAACTTATTTAGCATCAAGCCTGTACTATGGATGAATGATGATGGCTATATCGTCGTCAAAGACAAAGTGCGTAAGTTCGAGCGTGTCATGTATCACATGGCGGACATCATCACGCATCAGATGGGAGGGCGGGACGCCTTTGTGTATATCATTGATACGTCCATCGGGCTACACACTAATGAGTTTAAAAACATTCTCGCCCATGACTATGGACTGCGTAACGTACCTGTGATTCCTGTTTCCACCGTCTCCCTTGCCAACCACGGCCCGACAGGCGTGGGTCTGGGCGTGTATTATGGCGAAGTACCGAGAATATTTAAGTATTTAAAATGACGATAAAGGCGTATTGTTATGATACGCCTTTTTGTTTACTTTATCGCAAGCTATTTTTATAATCGCTTAACTTCAAAATACATCACAAAAGGGCGTGTTCAACACGCCCCTACAAAGGTATTTTTCAAGACTTGGTATTGGTGCAAATTGGGGCTAATTGGGGCTAATTGGGGCTAATTTACTATAAAGCCAGATAAAAACAAAAACAACCATTTTTGCCTAATTTTTATCTATACCAACCGAA
>NZ_MXAP01000079.1 GCF_002027555.1 Moraxella equi | reverse complement strand
GGTTTTGCAGGAGGTCTATTGTGCCAATGGTGGTATGGTGTCGGGGGTGTGCTGTTGGTGGCGTTTGTCTCGTTGGTCGGGCAGGGCTTGACGCTCATCATCAAAGGCGGTCAAAGGCAAAAACGCCACGTTTTGGGCAGGCAGTTTTTGGCTGTGGGTCAGTCGCCATGAACCAGCTTCTATCTTGGCAGTACTGTGGTCATCATTGCTGATGTCAAGATAGTATTTGGCAGGCAGGGGATCAAGGGTGAATTTGCCGGTATATAGATTGTCGCTTTGGTAGGTCAGCACAAAATCACGGTCTTTGGCTTTGTCGGTGGCGTGTGAGACTTTGACATTGAGTGTGGCAGGATAGCTCATGGCTTGGGCGGATTTTAATTCAAATCGCACGGCATAATCATCGGGCGTGCCGTCTAATCGCATAACCCCTGATAAGCCCAAATCATGGGCGAGCTTATCTTTGGAGGCATCTTGGTAGAGGCTTTTGCCGTCCATGTACCAATCATCACGCACGGGCGAGTCTTTGATTTTAAAGGCGTGCACGATAAAGAAAACACAAGAAATTACCACAATGAGTGGCAGTCCGATGACAAACACGATGACCATGTAGTTTTTATACCAAACATTGGCATTGATGTTGGCAGTGGTTTGGGGGGCATTGGGGGTTGGGGCGGTCGCTGACATGATGACATAAGGATAAAATTTGGCTTATTCTAGCATTTTTTGTCCAAAAAAGCCAAAATTTCCATGCAGAAACAGCATTTTGTTTCTAACATATCTCTATAATGCAAATTGTACCACAAGCGTTCAATGTCTCCCAATATTTTAAAAAATATCAGTAAAGCATTGGCATAATCGGGGTAGAATCTGTTAAAATAGCGTGCTGATAATTGCTTGTTGCTTTATATTGTTTGTCACTCTATCTTATCCATCAAATTGTGGGGAACGACCATCATGATGACCATCGCTGGAAAGCCGTTTTTAACCCAGTTTCAGACAGACGCTCTCATCAAAGAGCTAAATACCAAAGCCAATTTACCCATCCGTGCCATCAAGTCACAGCAGATTTATGTTTTTCCTAGCTATCTGACGGCTGATGCACGCCAAAAAGCGTTGATTCTCTTAAATGACGGCTTGGAGTTTGATGAGGATAAGGCAAGCGAGGGCGAACGTCAAGTGGTGGTGTCGCCACGTTTTGGCACGATTAGTCCGTGGGCATCCAAAGCGACCGATATTTTTAGAAACTGTGGGGTGGACATTGAGCGTGTCGAGCGTGTGATGTTGTTCACGCTAACGGGTGATGGCGAGCTACCACGCAAATTGCCACAGGTTGCCCAAAATATCCTGCACGACCGCATGACCCAAAGTCTAAGCTATGAGTTGTCCGAGGTCAAGGCTCTGTTTGGCGATGACAAACCTGCCAGCCTCACGCACATTGACATCATGGGGCAGGGGCGTTCGGCATTGGTGCAGGCAAATCGTGAGTTTGGCTTTGCCCTGTCGGATGAAGACATGAATTATTTGGTCAAACATTTTAACATCTTAGCTCGCAACCCCACTGATGTGGAGCTCATGATGTTCGCCCAAGCCAACAGCGAGCATTGCCGTCATAAGATTTTTAACTCTGAATGGACGATTGACGGCAAAAAACAAGACAAATCATTATTTAAAATGATTAAAAATACCCATGAAACCTCGCCTGAGGGTATTTTGTCGGCATATAAAGACAATGCGGCGGTCATGGAGGGCTTTACTGCCAAGCGTTTTTATGTCAATAAAAATAGTGATGGCGTGCATGAGTATGACTTTCATGAAGAGCCTGTTGACATCTTGATGAAAGTAGAAACGCACAATCACCCAACCGCCATCGCCCCCTATGCAGGGGCGGCGACAGGCTCGGGTGGTGAGGTACGAGACGAAGGGGCGACAGGGCGTGGCGGTAAGCCAAAAGCAGGCTTGGCAGGATTTAGCGTGTCGCATTTGCACTTGCCAGAAATGCCCGAACAATGGGAGGCTCAGACCAAAGCATACGGCAAGCCAGAACGCATGGCATCTGCCTTAGAAATCATGACTCACGCTCCGCTCGGTAGTGCAGCGTTTAGTAATGAATTTGGTCGCCCTAATTTGACGGGGTATTTTAGAAGTTTTCAGTTTGATACCAGTGCCATGCAGGACGGCAGTCAAATGCGTGGTTATCATAAGCCGATCATGATTGCCGGTGGTTATGGTAATATCAAGCGTGATTTGGTGCAAAAAAATGCCATCAAGCAAGGTGATTTGCTCATTGTGCTTGGGGGCCCTGCCATGCAAATCGGTCTAGGTGGTGGGGCGGCAAGCTCAGTGGACAGTGGTAGTCTAGATGAGGGGCTAGACTTTGCCAGTGTACAGCGTGATAATGCCGAGATGGAACGTCGTTGCCAAGAGGTGATTGATACCTGTTGGGCGATGGGGGCGGAGCATAACCCCATTGTCTCCATTCATGATGTGGGGGCAGGCGGGTTGTCTAACGCCATGCCAGAGCTGGTGGATGACCATGAGCTTGGGGCGGTGTTAGAGCTTAGAAAAGTGCCATCGTTAGAGCGTGGCATGTCGCCTATGGCAATTTGGTCAAATGAAGCCCAAGAACGCTATGTGCTTGCCATTGACCCTAAGGACGAGGAGTTATTTACTCAAATTTGTGAGCGTGAGCGCTGTCCTTTTGCCATACTGGGCGTGGCAACCGATGTACGTCAGCTTAAAGTCAATGACGAGCTACTACCAGAACAGCCCGTGGACATGCCCATGCAAGTGCTACTGGGTGGTACGCCCAAGATGAAGCGTTCGGTACGTCGCCAAAATGTTCAGCTAACAACCCTAAATGTCGATGAGCTAGACATTGCCAGTGCTGTTCGAGATGTGCTAAGACATCCGACCGTGGCAAGCAAATCATTTTTGATTAGTATCGGCGACCGTTCTATCACGGGCATGGTGGTGCGTGAGCAGTATGTGGGGCGTTATCAAGTGCCTGTGGCGGACTGTGCGGTAACCATGACAGGACTGCTTGCCGATACGGGCGAAGCGATGGCGATGGGCGAGCGTACGCCTGTGGCACTCATCAACCCCAAAGCGTCAGCACGCCTAGCGGTGGGCGAGGCAGTTACCAACTTAGCCAGTGCCAATATCGCTAAGATATCAGACATTACCCTATCTGCCAACTGGATGGCGGCATGCGGTGATGATGGCGAAGATGTGGCGTTGTATGATGCGGTGCATGCGGTGGGCGAGGAGCTGTGTCCTGCCTTGGGTATTGCCATTCCTGTGGGTAAGGACAGCTTGTCCATGCGTGCTAGCTGGCAAGATGATGGCGTGGACAAGGCGGTGGTATCGCCCATGAGTCTTATCATCACAGGCTTTGCTCCTGTCCAAGACATCAACAAAACTTTAACACCTGAGCTTATCAATGCGGACAGTCGTCTGTATCGTATTGACTTATCAAAAGGTAAATTCCGTCTAGGTGGCTCTATCCTTGCCCAAACATTAGGTCAGCTTGGCGATGACTGTCCTGATGTGGACAGTGCCGATGATTTGCGACGTTTTTTTGAGTTTATCCAAAGTGCCAATAAGCAAGGCTTTATCAGTGCCTATCATGACATCTCTGATGGTGGACTGATTGCCACCGTGGCGGAGATGCAGTTCACTGCCCGTGTCGCCATTAATCTATCTCTTGATGATGATAACGTCTTAGGACAGCTGTTTGCCGAAGAATTGGGGGCGGTGGTGCAGGTGCTACCTGAATACGCTTTTGATTTTGAAGAGTTAGCACACAGTATGGGCGTGTCAGAGCTGATGAGCGAAATCGGACAAGTCTTTGAAACCCCTGCTGGCGGTGCCGACCAAGACATTCTAAGCATACAGACAGCCACTGTGGACTTAGAATTCATGCGTAGCGATTTACAAAATGAGTGGACAAAAGTCAGTCACGCCATCGCTCGCTTGCGTGATAATCCTGTCTGTGCCGACCAAGAGTTTGCACTCATCAACGACATCGACCATCACGGACTGATTGCACAGGCAAATTACGACCTAAATCAAGCCGTAGAAGCTCCGTATGTCAATGCTCGCACCAGCCAACCTAAAGTTGCCATCTTGCGTGAACAGGGCGTAAATGGGCATTTGGAGATGGCGGCAGGCTTTAAACTGGCAGGCTTTGACGCACTTGATTTGCACATGAGCGACCTTATGAGTGGACGTGTCAATCTGCGTGATGTTGATGGGCTAGTAGCCTGTGGCGGATTTAGTTATGGCGACGTGTTGGGGGCAGGCTCGGGTTGGGCAAATAGTGTGTTACACCACGAAGAGTTGTCCATGATGTTCGCCAGATTTTTCCATCGTCCCGAAACCTTTGCTTTGGGCGTGTGCAACGGCTGTCAGATGATGAGTCAGCTCAAAGGCTTGATGGTTGGGGCGGAGCATTTCCCACGATTTAGCACCAACGTATCAGCACGTTTTGAGGCTCGCACCGTCAATGTGCGTGTAGAGCGTACCAAATCAGTGCTGTTAAAGGGTATGCAAGACAGTATTTTGCCGATTGCAGTGGCACATGGCGAAGGCTTTGCCAACCTTGATGACAAGGCGATTTTTGAGTTAGAAAATAGCGGTCAGATTGCCTTACGCTATGTAGACAGCCAAGGTCGTGCCACCGAGCATTATCCCCTAAACCCTAACGGCTCACCACAAGGCATTACAGGCATTTGTAGTAATGATGGGCGAGTAACACTCATGATGCCACATCCAGAGCGGACACTACGTGCGGTCAATCATTCATGGAAACCGAACGAGTGGGACAAAGACGGGGCATGGATGCGACTGTTCCGTAATGCCCGTGCGTTTTTGCGTTAAGATTTAGACAGGCTTGGATATAATGAAACACCGTCATGTTGGCGGTGTTTCTCATGGAATGGTTTATGACAAATATCAAGACAGCACGTCCTGTTGGTTTATTGGCAATGGGACAATCCATGAATTTGCCAAAATTGCAACAAAATATTACAAACTAGCCATGTTTGCTTAGGGCAGGGCTGTTATCTTATGCTAAATTTATTTTTTAAAGTTAATTTATGAAAAAAATTCTTAAAGTGGTTGCTGTCGGTGGGCTGATGATGACCCTATGGCACAAAAAAGGGCAGGGCAAATCGCAGAGCGATACCACCACGTCCATCAGTCATGCTCGCCGTAGCCGTGGATGGCTTCCTGTTATTGGTTCGGCACTGTTGGTGGGGACAGCGGTCATGACTGCCCCTGCATACGCCATGAGCGAATCGGCAGTACAAAGTTTTGCCAATAGTCTAAATACCGCCGCCAATGCCCAAAATATCGGCATGGTCTCACGGCTTATCGATGATAATGCTGTCATCAGCTTGACCCGCAAAGGCAATACCACCACCCTTGATAAAAATGGATATTTACAACTACTTCAAAAGTCATGGGCAGGGGCGAGCGACTATCGTTACACCATCAACGTGACAGATGTGGTCGTCACGGGCAATCAAGCCCGAGCCAATGTCATCACCACAGAGAGCTGGACAAAAGATGGTCGTCGCACGACATTTAGAACGCATTCTAAGGCAACTTTGTCCTATATCGGCGGTAATGCCATGCTACTACGAGCGGTATCGCAAGTTACTGTGGAATAGATTTCGGAGTGGATTATACGGTTTTTTAAAATGACATGTTTTTGAAAATAAAAAAGAGGTGTGGCAATGCCATGCCTTTTTCATTAACATATTTGGGTTTGATTGATGGGTCTTGATATATTATAATACGGGCATATTTCACATCATTAATAGGATTTTATCATGGCGTTTTTTAACATAGGCTCTAAAGCAGGCATGGCAGGTCTTAAACCCTTGACCATCGCTGTCTCATCGACATTATTGTTTGCTTGTGCCAGCACCAATAACACCAACGTAAACACAGGTAATGCACCCATTGTCAGCACGCCAAGCACGCCAAATGCCCCTGCCGATGTCTATGCAGGCGTGCTTGACCAAGCAACCTTAGATGAGTTAGAAGACCTACTTCAAGCCACGGACATGACCATGGTAGAAGGCGATGCCTTGACCGTGCAGCGTTATGGCGATCTGTGGGACAGAGTGCGTCGTGGCTATCGTATGAGCGAGATAAATAATGGACGCATTGAAGCCCAAAAATCATGGTTTTATAGCCGTCAAGACTACATCAATCGCCTAACCGCCCGTACATCCCGTTACTTACATCATACCGTAACCGAAGCGGAGCGTCGTGGCATTCCAACCGAACTTGCCCTACTGCCCATCATTGAAAGCTCCTACGACCCATCAGCAACATCCAATGCGGCGGCGGCAGGTTTGTGGCAGTTTATCCCCAGTACTGGGCGTATTTATGGTCTCAACCAAAGCACCACTTATGATGGTCGTCGTGATATCATAGAATCGACCCGAGCGGCGTATGACTTTTTGACCAGTTTGTATAACCAGTTCGGTTCGTGGGAGCTTGCTTTGGCGGCTTATAATGCAGGACCAGGGCGTATTCAAAGAGCCATTGATGCTAACCGCAATGCAGGTCTGCCAACCGATTATTGGTCGCTACGCCTACCCACTGAGACGATGAACTACGTGCCACGCTTTATGGCGGTTGCTCAAATTGTCAAAAATCCCCAAAGCTATGGCGTGTACCTGCCTGCCATCGCCAACCACAGCCATTTTAGAGCTGTGCCTGTCAACTTCGGTGTCAGCCTGTATGATGTGTCAAATGTGACAGGCGTGCCAGTGGATGAGTTAAGACTGCTCAACCCATCGCTTATTAATTATAGCGTGGATGCCAGTGGGCCGGGACGTGTGATTATCCCTAATAGCGTGCCAAGCAGTGCCGATACAAAGCTAAAAGCCTTGCAAGGCATGGGCTATGGTGCTTCCACCTACGTGGCAAGTAGCTACGTACAGCCGAATATGGGTGTGCAGAATCCTAGCTCACGTCAAGAGTTGGCTTCTGCCAATGCCCTACCAGCCACGGGTGCAGGCGTGACTGTGAATAACAGCATCATCCAAGAACCGCCACTTACCCAAGAAGAGCGTGACTTTATTGCCGCTCAGATTCAAGCCAATAGTGCGGAGAACATTCAGCCGATTGCCCTTGATGGTAACATCGAACTAAATGCCATCCAAACCCAGCAATCTGTATTAGAAGCTCGTGGCGAGACAAAAAGCCTAAGCTATAACGCCCCAGCAGGTGCAGGCACACCTGCGGTAGCACCACCAAATAACACATATACCCCACCTGTCTCAGCAGCTCCCACCACAACCGCCAAGGCAGAGCGTTATAAAGTCGTGGCGGGTGATACATTGACAGGCATTGCGGCAGCTCACGGGCTAAGTGTCAGCCAGTTGGCAAGCTATAATGGCATTCCTGCGAACACGCAAGTGAAGACAGGACAACGCCTATGGCTTATCCCTGGTAAAGTCAGCACGGTTGCCAAAGATACTGCCAAGCCGACAGTGAAAACCAGTACGCACACCGTCCAGTCAGGTGAGAGCCTTACTTCTGTGGCAAGAAAATACAACATGAGCGTGCAGGACTTAGCAGCACTCAATGGCTTATCAGTCACCGATGGGATTTTGATTAATCAAAAGCTAAAAGTATCAGGTACGCCAGTCAAATCAAGCGGTAGTACAAGCTCATCAAGCGGTAACACCAGTTCATCAAACAGTGCCAATACCAGTACTTATAAAGTCCAGTCGGGCGATACGTTGACTGCTATTGCCAAAAAACTGGGCGTGAGCAATGCTGACATCGCTGCATTAAACAGCTTTAATGCCAACTCGCCACTTATCACAGGGCAGACGATAAAAGTACCTGCCACCAATGCCCAAGTGGAACGCAAGCTGAACAACCAATCGGTGAAATACACCGTCCAATCAGGCGACAGCCTAACATCGGTGGCAAATAAATATGGCATTAGCGTTGATGAGCTTGCCACTGCCAATAACTTGTCAAGAACAGCAGGACTCATTCGTGGCAGAACCATTACCATTCCTGCGGCAGGCACAGTAAAGGTTGCTCGTCAGACAACTAAGAATGATGATAAAGCCAGTCGCAATGACAACTCCGACAACACCGCTCGTGGCAATGTCATCAAATCTACCGAAAATTATACGGTAAAAGCAGGCGAGAGTTTAAACGCCCTTGCCAGTAGATATGGTGTGTCAGCACGGGATTTGGCAGCGACTAATAAACTGCCTGCCAATGCCCAGCTACAACGAGGGCAGACCATTAAAGTGCCAAAATTGACCGATACTTATAAAGTCAAGTCAGGCGACAGTCTTAACTCTGTGGCGAAAAAATTTGGCATCAGTGTGGCAGAGCTTGCCAAGATGAATAATCTCAGCACTGACGCACAGCTAAAAATCAATCAAACCTTGACAGTGCCAAATAAATAATCAGCCCAAACAAAACCCCATCTTAAAATTAAGATGGGGTTTTATGTTGTCAAAGGAGTTACAGCTAACAAAATTAGGGCGTGCCTGCCTTTTGTGTTTGCAATAAAAAAGGAGAAAAATCGCACGTTTTGAAAGGAAAAAACAAAGGCTGTGAGTTTTCTATCAGCCAAGTTTTTATTATGAAAAACATCCGACTACTTAATCTGATAAATCTTAAGATTTTAACTTAATTTTAAAAATTAAGTGGTTGGATAGCCATTTTTCATGCAAAAACGATTAGTTTTTTTCTAAAATATTTCTATATTGTAAATAGTGTTATAAAGGGCAGGCGCGCCCTAAGTTTTACGACAAAAATCATTCACCCTGAGCTTGTAGAAAGGTCATTTTTCGTTATGGTTTGGCAGACTTGCCATGAACAGAGAACGTAGTATTTTTTCATGTTGCAAGTGTACATTGTCACAAATTGGGCTGATGATGGCAATTAAGATTTGGCTTTTTTAAGGGTAGGTTTCGGGTCGCTCAAACCCAATGCCCCACCTGCAATCGCCCACAGATACAGACTTGCCACCGAATTATAGGGGGCAAATCGTCTTTGATATTTGGCAAACAGTTTTGGTGTGATTTCACGATGACGATACAGCATTCTAAGCCCACGCACAATCGCCAAATCATGCTGACTTAACACGTCCATACGATTTAGACTAAAAATCATCAGCATTTGTGCCGTCCATTCGCCCACACCTTTAAAGGCAACAAGCACCTGTTTTATCTCATCATCGCTCATCGTGTGCAGGCTATCCAAATCAAGCTGATTGTCCAAAATATCGCACGCAATGCCCTGAATGTAACCCACCTTACGATACGATATACCAATGCCCTGTAAGTCATCAGCCGATAAGTTGACAAGGGCGTTCGGTGTGATGTTGGTCAAATTTGTTAAGCGTTGCCACACGGTGTGAGCGGCGGAGTTAGAAATCTGTTGACCGATGATTGCCCGTATCAGCTCACTAAAAATATCGGGATTGACAGGGCGGTCAATGTGTCCGATTTTGTCAATCGCCATTGCCATTTTGGGGCAACGACTGGCTAAATAATCGGTATGGGAATTGTCGTATTGGAAAGTTTGGGGCATTTTATTCGCCTTAGAAGTGTGTTACACCCAACCAACTTGATATTTACCACGGGTTTGTAGGGGTGTGCTGAGCACACCCTTTGATGATATTACTATACAAGGCGTGCTCAGCACGCCCCTACGTCCACACATCATTGTATTTGTAGTAATTTTAAAGTTTCTTGGGTGTATTTAAATGCTAAATAAGTTAAATTAAAGTCAAGTTAAAAGTTTTGGATGGCTTGGATGTTTTGGATAATTTACCCATGATTTGTAAATATCATTTACCAACCTTATATTAAAAGAGTGGATATCTCCATTTATCAGCAAAGTTAATAACGATAAAATTGATAAAAATACAAACCCCAATATATCAATATGCTTAATAAGGCAAGCTTACGCACATAATTGGCAAGCGTTTCATATTTGTTTAATTTTTCTAATGAAAACTGTTGTTTGACCAAATAAGATGTCATCCATTTTTTACCATAAGCGATAGACACAAGAAAAATAGCCAAGCAAATGCCAACCAATCCCGCAAAATACGCCCGATTGTGATTGACTTCCACTAATTTAACAGCTCTTGCAATTCCTAATAAAAATAACACAAGGCAAGAGGCATATTTTGGTAAACTTACCAAATATTGATAAGATTGTGCGAAATCCATGGTTTGTTTGTTGTGCGTCATGATAAGCCTTAACTGTATGATAAATTTATCTGTTAAATTAGGATAAATTCCCCTTAATATATCTTATATGAATAAAAGTAATTTCACAAATCTTTATTTATCAGATATACCAACCGAACCC
>NZ_MXAP01000078.1 GCF_002027555.1 Moraxella equi | reverse complement strand
ATAAAATTTAACGATTTCAACCAATTTTTGCATGGAAAATGGCTAAATCTTGTTTTTCATCGTCAAAAGCTTGTTTGATAGAATGACTATCAAACTTCACTTTTTCCTTGAAAAACGTGCGATTTTTCTCATTTTTCATGGCAAATACCAGTATTCAACACGCCCTACAAACATTCCGATAAAAATTTCATAAATTTACAAGTATGCTATTTTCAATGATTTGTATGAAATGATTGACAATAATGTACTTTAAATGAATGATTTAAAATTGCTGATTGATATTTATGGGATAAGTTGAACCAGCAATTTTTTATTGTGTCATTTTAGAGCGTGTTGAGAACTCAACACCTTGCAAATTGATGGATTGCGTGATGAATTTTTCACACGTTCTGATTAACCAAGTTAAAAATAAGAGCTTATTATGGCAGCGGATTCTTCAGAATATATTGCTCACCATTTAACCAACTGGACGTATGGTTATCATCCAGAACATGGTTGGAAAGTGGCACACACCGCCCAAGAAGCCGCAGAGATGGGCTTTAAAGCCATTCATTTGGACTCCATGCTGTGGTCGGTTGGTTTGGGTGCTTTCTTTTGCTGGCTGTTTTGGATGGTTGGGCGTAAGGCGACATCAGGCGTACCTACCAAGCTACAAGCCTTCATTGAGATGATTGTTGATTTTGTGGACAACAGTGTCCGTGAATCTTATAAAGGTCCATCAAAGCTGATTGCACCTTTGTCATTGACGATTTTTGTGTGGATTTTCTTGATGAACTTGATGGATTTGATTCCTGTTGATTTCATCCCTGGTACCGCACAGTGGATTGGCAGTCTGATGGGTCACGACCCGCATCATGTTTACTTTAAGATTGTACCAAGTACTGACCCGAACATCACGCTCGGTATGGCATTTTGTGTGCTACTGCTCATCATTGGTTTTGGTCTTAAATACAAAGGCGTGGGCGGATTTATTGGTGAGTTTACCTTACACCCATTTAGTGCCAAAAACCCAATCTTGCAAGCGATTTTAATCCCCATTAACCTAGTTTTAGAGACAGTAACTCTGCTTGCCAAACCCATTTCGCTAGGTCTGCGACTGTTTGGTAACATGTATGCCGGTGAGCTTATCTTTATTCTGATTGCACTTATGTACATGTCTGAGAGCTTGTTTGTTAAAGGCTTGGGCGTACCGCTACATTTGGCTTGGGCAATCTTCCATATTCTAGTTATCACTTTACAGGCGTTTGTGTTTATGATGTTGACGATTGTTTATCTGTCGCTCATCTCACAGACATCAGAACATTAATTGACACTTTTTATTTTAACCCTTCAAATAGGTCATTAAGGAGACATCATGGATCCAGTAATCGCTCAGTACACGCTTCTTGCTGTGGCTCTTCTAATCGGTGCAGGTGCTTTGGCAACTGGTATTGGTTTTGCTATCCTAGGCGGTAAATTCCTAGAAAGCACTGCTCGTCAGCCTGAGCTTGGCTCACAACTTCAAACCAAAATGTTCATCGTGGCAGGTCTTCTTGATGCCGTACCGATGATTGGTGTTGGTATTGCCATGCTTCTACTATTCGCCAACCCATTCGCATAAGTTGAAGCGGTCAGTCTAGGTCCATTCTTGTCGGCAGTTTACTTGCCGACAGCAATTGGCTATCACCTGACTTTCACTAACAAATGAGGTGATTGGATGAATATTAATTCCACCATTATCGGTCAGATGATTGCGTTTGCGTTTTTCGTGTGGTTCTGCATGAAATTCGTATGGCCGCCACTCATCGGAGCGATTAACGAGCGTCAACGTAAAATCGAAGAAGGCTTAAACGCCGCCGAAAAAGCAAAAGCTGACCTTGCATCTGCTGAGTCACAAGTCCAAGCAGAGTTTGCAAGTGCCAAAGCTGAGGCTGCTTCTATCATTGAACGTGCTAACAAAACTGCCAATCAAATGATTGAAGACGCCAAAGTCACAGCCCGTCTTGAAAGCGAGCGTATTATTGGTGCGGCCCAACAGACGGTTGACCAACAAATTGCCCAAACTCGTGAACAGCTACGTTCACAAGTTGCGACTCTTGCAGTACTTGGTGCTGAAAAGATTCTAGAAGAAAAAGTTGATGAACAAAAACATGCCAGCATGCTAGCACAACTGGCAACCAAGCTGTAATTAGAGGAACTCATGGCTGAATTATCTACCTTGGCAAGACCTTACGCAAAGGCTGCGTTTGACTATGCTAAAGAGCAAAATGCGATTAACGAATGGGAAGACTTCTTGTTGATGGCATCGGATATTGTGCGTAATGACGCATTTATTGGTTTGCTACACAATCCAGCCATTCCCGCCAGTCAAAAAGCTTCGGTGCTGATGGATATCTACACTAGCCAAAGACCGAATAACTCACCACTTGCCCAAACGTTGCAGACAGCGGCATCACAGGGCGTGGACGTGAGTGCGGCGGCAGAAGTATTAGCAGGAAGTAAGCATCTGACAGCCAATAAGGCATTGACAAACTTTGTCAGCCAGCTGTCTGATAATGACAGACTGTCTTTGCTTCCTGAGATTCATGCTCATTACAGCAAGCTAAAATCACAAGAGCTAAAACAGGTTGACGCTTACGTAACATCAGCCTACCCACTAACTGAAACCCAACGCAAATCCCTACAAGAATCCTTGGCTATCTCAACAGGTTCTATCGTGATTTTACACGAGGCTGTGGATAGTTCACTGTTAGGGGGTGCGACCATTAAAGTGGGCGATAAGTTTACTGATGGCTCGGTGCGTGGCAAGTTAAAACAATTAAAGACTCAGCTAACAGCATAAACTGTGGCTGTCTAAATTATAGGAAACAAGGCAATGCAACAATTGAATCCAGCTGAAATCAGCAATCTGATTAAGCAACGTATTCAAGACCTTGACGTAAGCGCAACTGCTAAAACTGAAGGCGTTATCGTCAGTGTCTCTGATGGTATTGTAAAAATTCATGGTCTAGAAGAAGCCATGTATGGCGAGATGATTGAGTTTGAAGGCAATGTCTATGGCATGGCACTAAACTTAGAACAAGACTCAGTCGGTGCGGTCGTTTTGGGCGACTATTTGCCCCTACAAGAAGGGCAAAAAGCATACTGCACAGGTCGTATCCTAGAAGTACCCGTAGGTCCTGAACTGTTGGGTCGTGTGGTTGATGCTTTGGGTAATCCTATTGATGGCAAAGGTCGTATCAATGCTAAGCTAACCGATAAAGTTGAAAAAATCGCCCCTGGCGTTATCGCTCGTCAATCGGTTGATGAGCCTGTTATGACAGGTTATAAAGCGGTTGATACCATGATTCCAATCGGACGTGGTCAGCGTGAACTTATCATTGGCGACCGCCAAACAGGTAAGACCGCCATGGCAATCGATGCCATCATCGCCCAAAAAGACTCTGGCATCAAATGTGTGTATGTTGCTGTTGGTCAAAAACGCTCAACCATCGCTAACGTGGTGCGTAAACTAGAAGAGTCAGGTGCATTGGCTTATACTACCGTTGTGGTTGCATCAGCATCAGAGCCTGCGGCACTGCAATACATCGCCCCATATTCTGGCTGTACCATGGGTGAGTACTTCCGTGACCGTGGTCAAGACGCACTTATCATCTATGATGATTTATCTAAGCAAGCGGTTGCCTATCGTCAAATCTCACTACTGCTACGCCGTCCACCAGGACGTGAAGCCTACCCAGGGGATGTATTCTACTTGCACTCACGTCTGTTAGAGCGTGCATCTCGTGTTAATGCGGACTATGTAGAAGCGTTTACGGGTGGCGAAGTCAAAGGCAAAACTGGTTCATTGACTGCCCTACCCATCATTGAAACACAGGCAGGGGACGTATCAGCGTTCGTACCTACCAATGTCATTTCGATTACTGATGGTCAGATTTTCCTAGAATCTAACCTATTTAACTCAGGTATTCGCCCTGCGGTAAATGCTGGTATCTCGGTATCTCGTGTGGGTGGTGCAGCTCAAACGAAAATCATCAAAAAGCTCTCAGGTGGTATCCGTACAGCCTTGGCACAGTATCGTGAGTTGGCTGCCTTTGCTCAGTTTGCATCGGATTTGGATGACGCAACCAAACAGCAACTTGAACATGGTCAGCGTGTGACTGAGCTGATGAAGCAAAAACAATACGCACCGATGTCTATCGCTGACCAAGCGGCGGTCATCTATGCATCAAACGAAGGCTATCTTGCTGATGTACCTGTTGAAAAAATCGGTGCTTTTGAGCAAGGTTTGTTAAGCTTCCTTCGTGGCGAACATGGTGCTCTCATGAGTGAGATTGATGAGACTGCCAACTATAATGATGACATCGAGAGTCGTCTAAAAGCAGGGATTGAAGCTTTCAAAGCATCTCGTAGCTACTAAGAGCAATATGGTGTATCATTGATACACCATATACCCATTTAAACTGAGTCCAGTTTTGGAATAATTATGGCAAGCTTAAAAGAAATACGTGCAAAAGTAACCAGTATTAAAAGCACTCAGAAAATCACACGTGCCATGCAGATGGTTGCTGCCAGTAAAATGCGTCGGGCTCAAGAACGCATGGGCATGGGTCGCCCTTATGCTGAAAGTATGCACCGTGTGATTTCACACCTTGTGCAAGCACAGTCCGATTATAAGCACCCTTATATGGTCAGTCGCCCTGTGAACCGTGTGGGTTTTATCGTGGTTACTTCTGACCGTGGTTTGGCGGGTGGTCTAAACATTAACCTGTTTAAAAGTTTATTAAAGTCAGTCAAAACTTACCAAGAGCAGTCTGTCGAAGTTGAGTTTGCAGCCATTGGCTCAAAAGGCGTTGGTTTTTTCAAAAACTTTGGTGGTAATGTCACATCGGTAGTTACTGATTATGGCGATAGCCCAAGCTATGAACACATCAGCAGTCCTGTACAGACCATGCTTGATGATTACCAAAATGGCAAATTAGATAGAATCTATTTGGTATACAATCAGTTCATCAACGCCATGACCCAAAAACCATCAATCACTCAGCTTGTTCCTTTACCTGAGGGAGCTTTGTCCGATGATGAGGGCATCAGTCACGGTTGGGATTATATTTATGAGCCTGATACAAAGACGTTGATTGACAGTTTGATGGTACGCTATATTGAATCATTGGTTTATCAAGCCGTCCTTGAAAACATCGCATCAGAGCAATCTGCTCGTATGGTAGCGATGAAAGCGGCGACAGATAATGCTGGTAATTTAATTAAAGATTTACAATTGGTTTATAATAAGCTCAGACAAGCAGCGATTACCCGAGAGATTTCGGAAATCGTTGGTGGTGCTGCCGCTGTATCATAAGTCAGTTTAGCTGAATATAAAAATTTAGGAGAACGCAATGAGCGGTCGTATTGTGCAGATTATCGGTGCGGTAATTGACGTTGAGTTTAGCCGTGGTGAAGTCCCCCAAATCTTTGACGCACTTCATGTTGATGGCACGGAAACTACCTTGGAAGTCCAACAGCAGTTGGGTGATGGCGTGGTACGTACCATTGCCATGGGTTCTACCGAAGGTCTAAAACGTGGCTTACCTGTTTCTAATACAGGTGCACCCATCTCTGTGCCTGTGGGTACAGCAACACTAGGACGTATCATGGACGTATTGGGTCGCCCAATCGATGAAGCAGGTCCTGTGAATGCTGAGCAAAAATGGTCTATTCACCGTGAAGCCCCAAGCTATGATGAGCAGTCTAACTCAACAGAGCTACTAGAAACTGGTATTAAAGTGATTGACCTGCTTTGCCCATTTGCAAAAGGGGGTAAAGTTGGTCTGTTCGGCGGTGCCGGTGTTGGTAAGACCGTTAATATGATGGAGCTTATTAACAACATCGCCCTAAAACACTCAGGTCTGTCCGTGTTTGCTGGTGTGGGTGAGCGTACTCGTGAGGGTAACGACTTCTACCACGAAATGCAAGAAGCTGGCGTTGTTAATACCGAAGACTTTACCAAGTCAAAAGTTGCGATGGTATACGGTCAGATGAACGAGCCACCAGGAAACCGTTTGCGTGTTGCTCTAACTGGTCTGACCATGGCAGAGTACTTCCGTGACGAAAAAGATGAAGCCACTGGCAAGGGTCGTGACGTTCTGTTGTTCGTTGATAACATTTACCGTTATACCCTAGCAGGTACCGAAGTATCAGCACTTCTAGGTCGTATGCCATCTGCGGTAGGTTATCAGCCGACACTTGCCGAAGAGATGGGTGCGTTGCAAGAACGTATTACTTCTACTCAGTCAGGTTCGATTACTTCTGTACAAGCCGTTTACGTTCCTGCGGACGACTTGACTGACCCATCGCCTGCGACCACCTTTGCTCACTTGGACGCAACGGTCGTACTTAGCCGTGATATCGCTTCACAAGGTATCTACCCTGCGGTTGACCCACTTGATTCAACATCGCGTCAGCTTGACCCACAAGTTATCGGTGATGAGCATTATAATGTCGCTCGTGGTGTGCAAGAAGTACTACAACGTTATAAAGAGTTAAAAGACATCATTGCCATCTTGGGTATGGATGAGTTGTCAGAAGAAGATAAGCTAGTTGTTTATCGTGCTCGTAAAATTCAGCGTTTCCTATCACAGCCTTTCCACGTGGCAGAAGTGTTTACAGGGGCACCTGGTAAATATGTGGCACTGCGTGATACCATTGCTGGCTTTAAATCCATCATCAGTGGCGAATATGACCACTTGCCAGAGCAAGCCTTCTATATGGTTGGCGGTATTGATGAAGTGATTGCAAAAGCTGACAAGCTAAAAGCTGCTTAATGTCCAAAGTTAAGATTGGAGAAATCCAATCTTAATTGACTTTATCACGGACAAAACGATGATATAAATATAGATAGGAGTCATCATGGCAACATTTACATGCCGAGTGGTCAGTGCCAGAGAAGAGCTTTACTCAGGTGAGATTAGCGTGCTTGTGGCTTCGGGTATTGATGGTGAGCTTGGTATTTTGGCAGGTCATACGCCAATCATTACTTTGCTAAAACCAGGTCCTTTGCACCTAAAATCAGCCGATGGTACAGATGAAGTGATTTATGTACAAGGTGGCGTACTTGAAGTTCAACCTAAGATTGTGACCGTGCTTGCCGATTCGGCAGAACGTGCCAGTAATCTGGATGAAGCAAAAATCGCCGAAGCTCGTCGCAATGCTGAGCAAGCCCTGGCAAATCAAAGTGCTAATATTGATACCACTGCTGCCCTGACAGCATTGGCAGAGTCATTGGCACAGCTACAAACCATTCAAAAGTACAAAAACCGTGCTTAATTATTTGCTTAATTACTGATGAAAAATCGTGCTTATCGTCAAAAAATTTGATAAAATAAGCACGTCTATTAAGCAGATTTAATTGATTGATGGCATTACCTGATTTTGATGTATCTTTTGATGTATTCAAGGACAATATATGACAACGACAGCCCCAGAAAAAGAAGACATCCCTCGAATTCTGATTGTTGAAGATGATGAGCGTCTTGCCGTCTTAACCCAAGACTATCTCAGACGTAACGGATTGGACGTGGCGATTGAAACTGATGGCACTCGTGCGATTCGTCGCATCATTAGTGAACAGCCTGATTTGGTGGTGCTTGATGTCATGTTGCCAGGTAGTGATGGCTTGACAGTGTGCCGTGAAGTACGCCCACACTATGCTCAGCCGATTTTAATGTTAACAGCACGTACCGAAGACATGGATCAGGTGTTAGGCTTAGAGATGGGGGCGGATGATTACGTGGCAAAACCTGCCCAGCCCCGAGTATTGCTAGCCCGTATCCGTGCCTTGCTTCGTCGCTCTGACTCGGCACCGACAGATGACACGCCACAGCGTTTGGAATTTGGTGATTTGGTCATTGATAATGGCGGTCGCTCTGTTACCCTAAATGATGAGCTGGTAGACTTTACAAGTGCTGAGTATGATTTGCTTTGGCTACTTGCATCCAATGCAGGTCGTATCTTATCTCGTGAAGATATTTTTGAGCGACTTCGCGGTATTGAGTACGATGGTCAAGACCGTTCAATTGACGTGCGTATTTCTCGTATTCGTCCAAAAATTGGCGATGACCCAGAAAATCCCAAACGTATCAAAACAGTGCGTAGTAAAGGTTATCTGTTTGTTAAAGAAGGCAATTAATTGTAATCTTAACATCAGTCAATATCCAAGCTATGCTACAATAAAGCCAGCCACATCGCTGGCTTTTTATTTTCACTCATGATAAGTCAATGGTATGGCACTCTCATCAATCACCGAACGTAGTATCTTTTTTCGTATTTATGCAGGGCTTTTGCTTGTCTGCTTTTTGGTTGCTTTTTTTGGCTATTTTCTCATGCAGGCAATTAACCAGCAACGCCTGCAATCTTACCGAGAGTCGATTGCCACGGTTGCTTTTTATTTAGGCACAGCTTCTTATGACAGACAGCATGAGAGCAACAAAGAGCAGTGGCTACTGGCAACCAGTCGAGCTTTTGGTTCTGAGATTCATGTAACGCCCGTTGATGAATTTGATTTTAAAGGGCGTGAGTTAAAACGTCTCCATGAAGGCAAATCTGTGGTGCGTCATGATGAGATGACCCGTCATTCTACGGTTTATCATCAAATAGAAGATGGTCAGAATATATTATCCGCCGAACTTGACCGCATTAACGAAAGACAGATTCATGCCGCCATGGGTTTTTTGCTTGATGATTTAAGACATTATGATACTTTGGAAGAAAAACAACAACGCCTTGCTTATCTAAGTAAAAATTTTGGCTACCCCATCGTACTCATGCCACTGGCAAGTTTGGAGTTGGACAGGGAGCAGTTTGATAAGCTAAACGCAGGCAAAGCGGTGCTGACTTTTGACAACCAAAATCAAAATCCGCATTTGTCAGTGATGGTTTCATCAAACATCCCTAATGAAGTGTTGGTGGCGAATGTACCGTTGTTTAATTTCTTCTCTTTGGACGTCATTATCAGTATTGTGCTGATTTGCCTGTTACTGGTCAGCTTTGGGGTGTATGCCCTGATTTTCCCATTGGAGCGACGTTTGCAACTATTACAAATGGGGGTTAATAAAGTTGCTGAAGGTAAACTTGACACCATGGTGCAGGTGGCAGGGTACGATGACATCGCCCGTCTGTCATCAACCTTTAATACCATGACCCGCCACATCAAAAGACTCATTGAGTCCCAACGCGAGCTGACCCGTGCCGTCTCCCATGAGTTAAGAACACCAGTGGCACGCATTCGTTTTGCGGTGGACATGCTTGCTGATGATGATGATTATGAGTCACGGCAGGTACAAAAGCAGTATATTGATGATGACATTGCTTCTTTAAATGAACTCATTGATGAAATTTTAACCTATGCCAAGCTCGAAGAAGGCTCGCCCAAGATGGATTGGGAAATGGTGTGCTTAAAAGAGCTCCTTGAACAAATCGAGCGTGAGACTAATGCTTTGGGCAAGCCCATTGCCATACAAATCAAACCGCCTACCCAAAAAGTGGTGGCGATGGCAGACAGGCGTTATCTACACCGTGTGGTGCAAAACTTAGCGGGCAATGCCCTGCGTTATGCCAAAAGCACCATCATTATCAGTGCAGGGGTCAAAAAAGGCATGGCATTTGTCACCGTCGAAGATGATGGGCATGGCATTCCTGAAGCTGACCGTGAGAAAGTGTTCATTCCTTTTGCCCGTCTCGATGACAGTCGTACCCGTGCGTCAGGTGGCTATGGACTTGGTTTATCCATTGTTTCACGCATTGCATTTTGGTTTAGTGGTAACATGAGTGTGGATGAAAGCCCAAGTTTGCACGGGGCGAGATTTACCATGGAATGGCCAGTCAAACAGGTGAGGGTGGTCATCGTGGCAGATGAGCTGACGGGCGCAAAAAGTGAGAAAAAGCTCATCGGTACAGACGAATAGCGATAAATGCAGATAACTGGCGTGGCATTTTGGTAAAGTTATGCTAAAATAAATTACAAATTTATCTTAGGATGTCAATATGCCTTATCTTTTTGGATTATTGGTGCTTGCCAATGCGGCTCTGTTGGGTTACTCTTTGTTGGTGCCTAGTACCGATAAGAATGTTGAGCAAGCCAAAACCAGTCTTGTCGCCCCCGTCAGCTTTACCGATACGACCAATCAGCTACCCCCTGAGATTGGTGAAAAATAATTAAAAATCACGTCAATTCATTAACTGATATGTATCAGTCTAATCGGAGCCAGTTTTGTCATCTTCACTGACGTCATGGTTTGTCGGATTGTCTGATGTGTCAGTTGTGCTTCGTATATTATCTACCAAAGGAATATGCACAAGAACTTCTAGCCCGCCATTGTCATGGTTGTGGGCGATGACCTCGCCTTGGTGCAGGTGAGCGATACGACTGACGATGGCAAGACCTAGCCCACTGCCTTGGGTTGTCCGTGCTGTCTCACCACGCTCAAAAGGTTGCATAATACGTTGTAGTTCACTCTCCGCCACACCCTCGCCCTCATCACGCACACTGATGGTGAGCATTCTTTTTTTAAGGGTGTTGGTGGTCAAATCATCAGCGTCTCGATAATCAATTACCGTCCCCAAATGAATAGGTTCACGCCCATAACGCACCGCATTATTGACCAAATTGACAATCAAGCGTTTCATGGATAAAGGACGCACCATGACATCTTCGGCGACCCGATTGTCATAGACAAAACGCACGTCATTAAACTGCACGCTGATTTCATGGAAAATCAGCTCCAAATTGGTCGCTCGCACTGCTTCATCCGAGCCGTCTTTCATAAACGACATGAACTGTTCCAAAATAGCATCCATGTCCTCGATGTCATACACCAGCCCTTCTCGAAAAAACTCATCAGGCAACATCTCGGCAGTCAGTCGCATGCGAGTTAGGGGCGTGCGTAAGTCATGGCTGATGCCAGCGAGCATGATGGTGCGTTCTTTTTGGGCTTGATGTAGGGTGTGAAATAGGCGGTTAAAGGCGGTATTGACTTTACGAATCTCATTTGAGCCAACCTCGGGTAGCACGGTCGCATGCCCTAGATGAATGTAGTCATTGGCGGTGCGTTCTAGTTTTTTGAGTGGGCGATTTAGGCGACGCACCAAAATCAGACTCACCAAAATGGTCAAAATCGGCAAGCCAAACACAAAGCCTGCCAGTAACCCCACACTGTACTGCGAATAATGAATGACAGGTTCACGCAGCCAAACGTTGGGGTATTTGCTGTCCCAAATCCACAGCTTAGGAGTTGGTTTGAACTTAAAATAGACCTTGACCTCACGCCCAAGCTCTCGGCTGACTTGCCCTGCAAAAATGTCGGTAAAAAAGTCAGCCACTATCTTGTCATTGACCACAGGAAACTCGCTCGGGTCGCTGATGATTTGCACATGGCTGTTGTCCTGCACCCATTTGAGCATGGCAGGGTCGTCTGCAAAGCTCTGATTGGCGTTGTCAATAAAGGTCAGCTCGCTTGCCAAATAACTGGCGTGATTCTTAATCTCAGGCAGATACAGGCTTCGCCAAATGAGCCAAATCGATAAAGCGATACTGGCAAAGACGATAAAAATCACCATGCTGACCGTCTGCCATGTGTTAGAATTTAGCGTGTGTCTGATTTTAAGCTGCCAGTATTTGTAATTTTTTTTCATAAAAATGGGATAAAAGTGCGATACGCTCTATTTTAACACACGTTTTGTGCATAAAGTCGGAAATTGCTTTGTTAAACCAATTTATGCCCATGTCGTCAGGCGTTACATCATGACGTGAGAATTTTTAAAAAATTACTTTGAAAATGGCATAAAAATTGGTATAATTAGGGTCTTTTTATAAATCTGGTTTTGCCATCGGCTCATCCTCACATTTTTGGCGACCAGTTTTTTCTTGCAAATACTTTATCATTTAATGAAGGGCGTGTTGAATACCGGTATTTGCCATGAAAAATGAGAAAAATCGCCCGTTTTTCAAGGAAAAAACTTGAGGCTGATAGTTATTCTATCAGACAAGTTTTTGACGATGAAAAACAATCCGACCACTTAATTGTGTAAATTTTAAGATTTTAACTTAATTTTTTAAATTAAGTGGTCGGATAGCCATTTTTCATGCAAAAATTGATTGAAATTGTCAAATTTTCATCTTATTTTATAAAATGTTATCAATGTTCAACATGCCCAATTCAAGAGAGAATTATCATGGTTGTTATTCGTCTAGCTCGTGGCGGTTCAAAAAAACGCCCATTCTACCAAATCGTTGTTGCTGACAAGCGTGCGTCTCGTGACGGTCGCCACATTGAGCGTATTGGTTTCTTTAACCCACTGGCTCGTGGTCAAGAAGAAGCGTTTCGCATTGACCAAGACGCTTATAATGCGTGGATTGGTAAAGGAGCTCAGCCTTCTGACCGTGTTGCTCAACTGGTTAAGGCTAGCAACAAAGCGTAATCGCTGACATCTTGTGTCGGTTTGTGTGTCTCTTATCATTGATTGATGAGTGTCATGCAGACCGATTTTTATTTATCTCTTTACTGGTTTTAAAATAAGTCAAAACTCTTATTTACCTTGCAAGCATTTATTTTTATTAATTTATTTAAAACGCCATGACAACATCGCCCAATCCCGACACGCTCATCCAAATCGCTACCCTAAAAAAACCTTATGGTATTAAGGGCTGGCTGTGGGTATTTAGCTTGACTGACAACCGCTCGGACATCTTTGACATGCCTCATTGGTACATGAAAACAGCACTCGGTTTTCGCCCTTTGACGGTCAGCGACTGGCGAGAGCAGGGGGCAGGGTTGGTGGCAAGTTTTAAGGAAGTGCCTGACCGTAACGTGGCAGAGACCATGAATGGCGTGAGCGTTTGGGTGGATAAATCAAACTTACCCGCTTTGGATGACGATGAGTATTATTGGTCGGACTTGGTGGGATTGACAGTCGTCAATGAAGAAGGCGATAATTTGGGCATCATCAAAGAGATGTTTGAAACGTCCGCCCATGCCATCATCTCGGTCAAGCCGACCGCCGAGAGCGTGGATGGCGAAGATAGACTCATCCCGTGGCATAGCGACATCGTGCTTAATGTGGATTTGGACGCCAAAACCATGCTCGTGGCATGGGGCAGGGATTATTAAGCCATGGCACTCAAAATCACAACCGACTGTATCAACTGCGATGTGTGTGAGCCTGTCTGCCCTAATGAAGCCATATCAGCAGGGGATGACATCTATGTCATCAATCCCGACCTATGCACCGAATGCGTGGGACACTATGACACGCCTCAATGCGTGGACATTTGCCCTGTGGACTGCATCCCCAAAGACCCTGATTATGACGAGAGCGAAGATGAGCTACTTGCTAAATATCATAAAATTACCCCACTCTCAACTTAA
>NZ_MXAP01000077.1 GCF_002027555.1 Moraxella equi | reverse complement strand
GATTACCACGCATGGGAGGCCACATGCCACAAGTCACATCAAAGACATTAAAGAGACCACAGCTCAGCTACAGAATGCCACAAGCACCCACTCATCACTCATACAAAGTAGCATCCAAGCACAATGCGAAGAGCGAGCCTTGGATGACACGCTCATGCCCACCTTAGATGAGCTTAACACAAGCATGACAGGGGAGGGCGTAGACCATGCCAATCACCACGATGACGACTCAGATGACACCCTAAGTCATCCAGAGCTATCAAACCCACACATCGTCCTTAGCTCACTGGCGGGCATGACCTTGACTGCCAAACAAAACATCCACATCACCACCGACAACAACCTTGCCATCACCACAAACAAAGACCTAAGCCTTGCCACCACCTCAAAATACAACCTAACCGTCCAAAACGGCATCAGAGTCTTTGTCCAAACAGGAGGCATTAAACACTACACCGCCAAAGACGACATAGAACTACAAGCTCAAGATGGTCAAATCAAACACATCGCCAAAGACAACATAGAGATTATCTCAACAGAAGGCAAAATTCAAATCACAAGCCCCACTCAATTATCCATTAACATCTGTGGTTCTGAGTTTAAAATGAACGAACAAGGCGTGTTTATCACAACACCTGGGGTGTTTAGAGTCAAGAGCAATGAGAAGGTGATGGAAGGGGGTGAGAGGGTGCCGTTTAGGTTGCCGGTTTTGCCCCATGTTGTCAAGCCTTTTAGCAATAAAGTGGATGTGTATGACTTGTTTCATCAATATAGCTTTGATGAGATTGAATATGTTGCTCATCTTGGCTCAGGTCAGCTTATTGAAGGAGTCTTGGATGAGCATGGTCGAACCGGCACCATCATGTCTGAGGATCAAGAAGAAATTGATATCTTTATTGGTTTTAAAGATGCCGATTGGGGCTTGGAGTTGGTCGAAACAGATTTTGATGGCGATCCAGAGAATGTTGCTTGCAATCCTGATGAAGATGAAGAGTGTGAGTGGCTTGGGAGTGATGATTCTTGGTGGAGCAAGTTTATGGAATGGTGGGACGCAGATCAAAAATCAAATGCTCAAGATAGGGGTGCCGATGCTGCAGTAACGGCAGGAACCAGAGGTATGAGCAATACTAATGGAGGCATCATTAGTGCGGGAATAGGTGCAGCTAATGGTGCAATTGGTATTAGTAGTGCTTTAGATGGCGAATTACAGAAAGACTATCAATATTTTGTGCAACTGGGCGAGTTAAGACCAACTACAAAATTAACTTCTGTACAGGGCTATACTCGTTGTAGACAACTTATTGATTGGGAAAAGTTGGTTCAAAAATACAATGGCTCTAATTGGAGTGAGACTAATTCTCAAGGTATGTCTCCACAAAGAGAGGTTTGGAAAATTTGTACCACCAAGAAGTAGTGAGTGTTTTTATGATAAAATCTTTGTTTATTGTTGGTGTGTTTTTATTATTGGTGAGTTGCAGAAATTATGAAAATATATCTTTATTGCATTATGCAGATCAGGCAGATTTAAATAGTATTGGATTAAATCAGGAAATCATTAAAAAAATTAATGATGAGAATATGATTGTGAATGGTAATAGTCGCTATGACAATTACCTAATACATCACTATGGGGAGTTCGATATGTTATTAAATTCAAAAAATCCAAACGAATTATATGTTGTGAAAGATGGTATTTTTTTGGTTGGGATTAGAGATAACGGAGCGATAGAACTTTATGATAATAATACAAAATTTCCCAATCCATCAAGTTTATCCGTATTTTGGATGCCAAAACAATCAAATATTATTTTGGCAAATAAAGAGAAAGTATACTTTGATATGGGCATAAATGGTGTTGATGCAGTATTTCAAAAACTTCCACACACAGGCGAAAAATCGTATCTTAATTATGTCGATATTGTAAATTTTTTACCCCAATCTGATATCGAGGAAGCTTTTATAGATAATCTGCAATGCAAGGCTTTAGTTGGTCACTATGCCTGCTGCACGTCAAACGGACAAAATTACGACGCATACCAGTTCCAAGATATAGGCTGGCAAAAATCCACTAATAAAAAGGTTATGCAATATTGTCAATCCAAAGATTTATCGCAGTTAAGGAAGAGGTTAAGACAAGAAATATACAAAGACTAATATCACAAAGGTCAGAACAATATTATTGAACCAACTCGGAGAACAACTATGCCCACCACCCTCCTTCGCATCCTCTTTCACGATTTGTGCAATGAGCCCATGCCCAATCTCTACCACGAAATCCGTGAAAATGGGCGCACCATCAGTGCCGGCAACTCTGATGGTGGAGGGTATGGCGTATGGATGAGACGTCGTATTGGAAGTGTACTTGACATCGCAGTAAAAGACCCAAAAACAGGTGCGATGACCACCTTATCTGCTCGCATCATTGTTCAAAAGCCCAATCAAAGCAATGCCTATATTGCCAGAGTACAAGCACCATGCTATAAACAAACCATCACACTACAGCCAAGACAAGGTACACAAGGTGATTATCGCCGTAAAACCCACACAGTCAAAAAAGGCGAAACCCTAGAGGGTATTGCCAAGCAATACAGCACAACTTTGCAAATCCTACATCATCTTAACAAAGACAAAATCAAAGACCCTAACAAAATTCAAGTGGGCTGGGTTTTAAAAGTGCCACCCAAAAACAGTGGTTTACAAGATTCTGATGCAAGTGCAGGCACCAAAACACAAACAACCAAAAACACCCAAACCAATCCCTATACCAAACCCAAAATCACCACCTCAAATTATCAAATAGAAAAAGGCGACACTTTGGGTAGTATTGCCCAGCGTAGTGGCAAGTCCATCTCTGACTTACAACGCCTAAATGGCATTACCGACCCCAACAAAATACAGGCAGGCAAATACATCAAGACAGGTCTGCCCAACACGCCTAAGCCTGCACAACCTGCCACAAAACCATCATCACAACCTGTGCCAACTCAAGCCCCTTCCACAAGTGGCCAAAGTGGTGGTATACTAGACAAAGTACAAGAGGTTTTTGGTGATGGTATGGACTGGCTAGACCAAAAAACCCAACCGATACAAGATAAATTCGAACAAACCATTGACTATGGATCAAAAATCTTCAATGAGGGTGTTGATGTGGTCAGTCAAACAGCGGGCAAAGTCAAAGACGATGCATTAGACGCTGTATCAGGATTGTTTAATGACAAACCATCCCAAACCCAAACACCATCCCAAGCACCAAAACCAACAGAAATAAAACCCATACAAACAACCGAACAAAACCAAAGAAGTCAAGAGGGTGGGACACCGAAGGTGGTGGTTGAAAGAGCTAAGCCTCCTATTATATTCCCTTTGATGGAACAGCCTTTAAATGACCCAGGTAAACCTTACGCCAACTTTGATTGGAGAAAAAAACTTGGCGAAAAGGGGGCTAGCCAAACGGTATTTAATTGGAATCGAAATGGGGGGCGCAGAAAACACGCTGGGCGAGACTTATATACACGAGCACAAAACGCTGATGCTAGTGCCAAACCAGGCAGTGAGGTGGTTAGTATAGCACCAGGAAAAATCCTTGACGTGAAAAGTTTTTACTATGAAACCGATGCAGTTACCATCAGTCACACAACAGAAGATGGCAGGAAATTTATAATCAGATATGGTGAGCTTGACCCTAAGTCAGTAGAGCATCTTAAAAAAAGAATAGGTGAAACCATACAGCAAGGTGAGGTTTTGGGCGTAACAGGGGTGCTTATTAACAATGGCAAACCTGTAACAATAGCTAATAACAAAAACATCTCAATGCTACATTTTGAATATTTTACTGGAAAAGGACATTCTTTGGATAGAGCGGATAATTTACGCAACCCAAACAATATCTATCAAAGAAGAACCGACCTAGCTGACCCCTTAGATATATTATTGGAGGGATATAGGGCAACTTTTATTAAGCCCTTGCCAGTTGTTAGTAATCAAATTGCTGGTAAAAAAACATTTTCTGAAAGTGATGCAAGAGATGCTCTCATCAAGATTTTTCAGGAACATGGAAAAGATATTGCGGTGATTGTTGAAAAAATGTACCGAGCTGAAACTAGACATTTTGATTCTGAGCAATATAAATACTGTGGCACACCAGGCATGGAAGCTCATGGAAGTCCGCCTTACTATGGTTGGGATAGTCAGTTATTTATTTCACCGCCTACTGGAATTTGGTCGGCTTATGAAAATGCTGGATTAAGCAAGCAAGGGGGTAATGCTCAAGTAACCAACTCAAAGAAGAGATTTGTGTGTGTCGATAGTGTACTAGTGGGAATGACTTACCTTGCAAGATATATCAAAAAATATCATGGAAATTATGCTAGGTGGTATTCTACAGACGCAAAGGCTCAACAAATATACAGAGATAAATTATCACAAATTCGTGCAAGAATTGTAAATAAGCTTTAACAAGGTAGAGATAAAAATGTTTTACAAATCTATATATGTTTTATTATTTTTTATAGCACTGATTGGTTGTAAAAATATTAAGCAAACCAATCAAATTGACTACTGCAAATCCGAATTAAACACATTTGTTAAACAAGTCTTTAATGACACAGATACTAATGTTAACATTTATTCAGAACTTAGCGATGGAGATTTTGATATGCAATCAATTAGAGTTTATATGAAAGACAATTCCCAAGAAGGTAATGATGTAACGATTGGCTGGTTAAAAATAGACAAAAATAAAAATAATATTTATAACATTACTGATAATGAAAATGTTATATTAAATGACTTTAATGAAAAAATTGTGAAGGATTTTATTGATGGTTGCATTAATTAAATTATAAACAATATTTGGTAAAATTTTATTTCAAATTAACCTTGTTTAATATTAATAAAAAACAAGGTTAAATTCTTAAATTTATGATGGTAAAAATTTATGAGAAACTATAGAAAAATGATCATTTTCTTAACCGTTATAACCCTATCCGCCTGTAACAGTGGTCAAGAAAAAATTCAGCCTAATAAAAACAAAAGTGTTGAAGCGAGTCATCAATCGAATATTGATATTGATGAGGTTCATCATGTTTACTCAAAACTAAGTGATAGCCTATCAGGAAAATTAAAAGTTGCCTTGCAAGAAAATCAACGTGATTGGAATAAAAAAACATCAGAGGTTTGTGATGGGAACATTCGGGTGGAAGAAAGACAGCGGTGTTATACCATAGAGAATCAAAATAGATTAAAATTTTTACACCGTCATCAAGATTACCTAACCAATTTGGCGGATAACAAACTAAGTGGTTTGGAACGAATTGATGGAAGGTATGTTGGTGGCTTCGATTCTTACTGCATGTGCAGTGCGATAATCCCCTTTGTTGATACAAAAAGCGATACAATGGTTCTAGAGAGTAGTTGTGGCGAATTAATTCTAAAAGATTCGATAAATCGAGTGATTTTATCAGATGATTTGGTGAGATTTGTTATGATCAATGAAAACAAAATTGAATATGATTTAATTTTTAAATATAATAAAAATAAAATTTATACAATGACGACGAACGGAACTTATGCTATGACAAAAACCATGCATTTTCCATCATATCTTGCAAATCAAAAGCAATACCCTATTGATGTGGACTCAATGTGTGATGGTTTTGATGGATAGACTATGAAAAATATTGTGTTGTTACCATTTTTGATTTTGCCAACTCTCCTTTGCACCAGTTGTAATGCTGATAACGTTGCATATAACCCATCATCCCACTTTTGTTCACAAAAAACACAACCTAATATTA
>NZ_MXAP01000076.1 GCF_002027555.1 Moraxella equi | reverse complement strand
TGCGTTGCGTTGCGTTGCGTATTTTGCTTTGTCTTTTAGCATTTGTAAAGTCATAATGCCACCTTTTTTATATGAATTTTGTAAATAAGGGAAACTCTAAACCACGCCTTGATTATAATTTAAATAATTTTCAAGTGCAAGTGTTTTTTATCAGAATTTACTAAGAAAATGTAAATATTTTTTTAAGTATTTGATTTTTAATATAAATTTATACGAAAACAGAATGATTTATAAAAATAAGTTTCATAAATGAAAAATTTATTAACTAAAAAGACAAAATAAAAAATTAGAGCAATAAAACAACGAAGCGGTAGCGTAGCCTTTTTATTATTTTTAATAATTTTCTTATTTTATAATTTTGGGGCGATTTTTTATTTTTAAAATCAATAAGTTAAAACATAATATGACGAAGTTTTTGGTACTAAGTGCGAAGTTTTTGGTACTAAGTGCGAAGTTTTTGGTACTAAGTGCGAAGTTTTTGGTACTAAGTGCGAAGTTTTTGGTACTAAGTGCGAAGTTTTTGGTACTAAGTGCGAAAAATATTTTATTTTTCGTAAAATGTGTTATAATAGTACCAAAATCTTTGCTTTTTGAATTATAAGGTATTGATATGTATAGAAAATTTTCAGAGCTAACCCCGTCCGAACAACTCCACTTTAACGATTTGGTAAGGTTTATGAAAGAGACTTGGAACGAGGACATTAAAAATAAACTCAAAGTGGTACAAAAATTTCGTCTTGACCCAAACGACCCTGTCGTGTTTGATTTTTTGACCGATGTGTATGTACCAGAGCCTAGACCTGATTTTCTTTATGATGAACCAGTCCCGACATTGCCAGTTGTGCCAACAGCAAGCCAACCCACTGTCAAAACCAAGAAAAGAGAGATGACTTATGCTAATAGTGAAGATTTGATTATTATCCAAAATCGCCTATTGCACGCCATTAGCAATTTAACTTTAAATGAGCGTAGGTTGATTTTGTTTTTGTCGCCTATTGTAAGAAAACAGATTGAAAAAGACCCCAACAATCGTATGTTTTATGTATTCGCCAATGAATTTGCCAACGAATATCAACTAAAAGGTAAATCAGTTTATTCTGAATTAGAAAAGACCGCAGATAGTATTGTGGAGAAAGCCTTTTTCTTTTGGTATAAGACACAAAACGGAAAATCCAAAAAGGGTGTAAGTTGGGTTTCTGAGTGTGATTATATTGAGAATGAAGCAAAAATCAAAGTAAAACTTGATGATACTGTCATTGAAATGCTGACTGTTTTTGACAAAACGACTGGTAATTTTTGGACACAGTATCAAAGGGATTGGATAATAAATTTGGGTGCTTATGGTATTATTATGCTTGAAATGATATTAAGTTCAAAAGAAAGTAATGGACACTATACCATTGAGCATTTGAGAGAGAAATTTGACTGTGTGGATACCTATAAAAAATTCTCTGATTTTAAGCTGTATGTTATTGATAAGTCAATAAAAGAAGTGCATAAACACACGCCAATTAGAATTGAGTATCAGCAACACAAGGTTGGTAGAGTGGTAACTAGTCTAACATTTTCCTATATTGATACCAGCATAAAATCTGTAAAAGACAAAACAAAGAATAGTGATGATAAGCCCAAAGAAAATAACCCATTTGTTAATTTCAAAATGACACCAAAACAATTAGCGGTTTTTGGGGCAAAAATTGCCAAAAAAATAGATAAAGATATTGAAATTGTTATTGATGAAATTAGCAATGTGCATTTTCAGGGGCAATATGTTGAATATTTGAAATTGTTAGATTTTGTGCCGTCCGATTGGTACACGCAGGAAGAAGCAAAAAGCCACCCTACCGCTCAGCAGATTGCCAAGGAGAAAGCCGAAGCCGAAGCAAGAGCCAAAGCCGAAAAAGAGAAAGCCGAAGCCGAAGCAAGAGAAGTCAAAAGAATGCAACAGGAACAACTCAAAAAGGACTTGGAAAAGCTCACAGAACACGCTCAGGAGTTTGTGGAAGCCAACCAAAAGAGAATTGGTGGTGGCATTGAAAGAACGTATTTTAATCAGGGTGATTATGCTGGTGTGGTGAGAATGTGGGAGCGTTATTTGCTGGATAAGGAAGCGAGAAAGCATTTTGCCATGATTGATGAGATTTTGGCGAGATAAATTTGCTGGAAAGACAAAAGAAAAAATATTTTATCAATAATCATATTTGTTGCTTAAAATATTTGTATTGGAATGCTTGACAATATAACCTAAGTTAAATATAATGGTATTTATCAAAGGCATTGGGCTTTTGTACAATCATTTACTTGATTGTGTGCTTTTTGAAAGGTTGATTGTTATGTTTGATAACCAACTAGATAAGGATTTGAAAATGGCTCAAATCAAACACCTAGAACAAATAGTTGCTGAAAGTCAGGCGACTGTTGAAAAAATGCGTGAAGATTTTCGCATTGCCGAAATAGACCGTCAGGCTCGCCAAGCCGAAGCCGAAGAAGAACGCCAAGCAAGGGCAATTGAGCGAGAAGCCTACATTGAAAAAATGCGTTCAGAAATACGAAAGAATGAACGAGATAGTAAATATGCAATGTGGATACCGATTGTTGTAAGTTTAATCTCTTCAATGACTGCAATTTTTGTGGCGGTTGCTGTATCATCAAAGTAAGTAAAAATCAGCCCAATTTGGGCTGATTTTTCTATAATGGAGTGGCTTATGGCTCAAAAACGCTCAATAGGTTATCGTTTGTCAAAAAGATTAACCAAAGAAACTAAGTTAAAAATTGTTGATGAATGGACTTGTGATAAACAAAAATCCATTCAGATAACCATTGATAAATTAAAAAAATCCGTAGCGGAAAATAATAAAAATACTTTTCAATCTGCTATTGATGATTTGATAGATTTTAAATTAAAATCATTGCCAGCAGTAAATAATATGGCAAAAAACTTAATTTATGGAGATTATGATGAGTGAAGCCCAAAAAGAAGCGGTTGCTAGATATTCTGCTAAAAGACAAACAAAAAAAGTTGCCCTTGATTTGTATTTGGATGACAAGCAAGAAAAGTGGATTTTTGACAACTTAGAACAGTTGAAAAAAGATAAGAAATTTAAGTCTGTTTTTGTAGAAGTTTTTTCTGAATATTTTACAAAAAATGGCAAATAATCGCTTGACAATCTAACCTAAGTTATATATAATAAACACATCAAGAACATTAAGGTTTTTGATGATTTCTTCAATCATTTACTTGATTGTGTGTTTATTAACTCATTTACTTGGAGTTTGTTATGTCTCATATCCTATCTTATAATCTTACTATTGGCGTGCCAAGTCATTTTTCTGACTTATTTGATTTGGCGGAAGATTTGGAGCGTGGCTGTCTTAATGATATTGATGAGAGAGTTTGGGAAATTGCTCGTGGTTATCAAGAAATGCCCCTATTTTGCAACATCTACATTGGCGAGATTTGCTTGGTGCTAGAAAGCGTTATTCAAAGCAAGTATGAGCATTTGGGATTGGATATTGATTGGTATATCAATTCTTTGGACAGTCATTTTTATATCAATAGTACGGAAATTCAAGATTGGGCAGATTTCTACGAATTGATTGATGAAATGGAGCGAGAATATCAAGAAATTGCATAAATCGCACAAATCAAGGTAATCAATGGGTTGCCTTGATTTTTTGTGCTAATACAATATATTGTGTTAAAACACCTCCTGCCGACAACCATATATTGATTTAAACACCGCTTAGGCGGTGTTTATTTTTGCTAAAAAGACAAAAGAAAAATCAGGCTGGGCGTGGGTATCAAATCATCGCCTGTTGCATTTGCATTGCTTGGCGGAGCATTTCGTTGATATGGCGTTTGGTCTCTACATTTTGACGAGTAAGCCAGCTCAAAACATCATCATCTAGCAATGAGTTTGTGGGTTGGGTGTTTTGTGCGAGGGCTTTGGCTCGGTTTCTGTCAAAATTTTGTAGGGATTTTGGGTAAAGGTGTGGATTGCGACTTACTCGGATAGCTTGCATTTCTTGCTCGCTATATCGTTTGTCATCATAATCAAATTTGTCTGTACGCATAGTAATCTTCCGCTTGGTTGTGTCCAGCTTTAAAAGCCGTGATGATTGTGATATTGTATTCGTCTATTTCAACCCACGCAACAGTAAGCAGTCTGCCTTTATTGCTCAATCCAACTGTTGCCATACGCATTTCATCATAATCAAATCGGCTATCAATGTCAGTTAGACGGTATGGGTCTTCAAAAACGGATACGGCTTCTTCAATCTCAATTTTGCGTTTATCATAAGTGGCATACCATTTGTCATTTCGCCAATGAAAAGTTACGCCATAAATTTGAAAAGTTGGCATATTCCACCTATCTTACTATAAAAAATGCCAACAAGCAAATCACAACACCAGCCACCAAACCCCCCACACCAAACAGTACTTCTCTTTGGCTAAATGCCTTATCTTTGGCTTGGATTGCCATCATCTGCTGGTATTTATCATCAATCTTGGCAAGGTGCTTGGCGAAGTTGTCGCTGGTGTCTTGTTCGTGATTGACTTGGAGCTTGGTTAAAATCATATTTAAATCTTTGGCTTTTTCGTCAAAGCTAGCCAAAATGGTGTTGGTAACTTCGGCAATATTTTGGCGAATTTCGCTCACATCGTGGTCTAGGATTGCAAGCTGGGTGTTGTTTTTTAGGGCAATGTCCGTCATTTCATCTTGAAATTGAGCGTTAAAAATACCAGCCCATTCCCTAAAATCTTCTTTGGTGTCTTCGAGAACTTGTTGAAAACCAATAATGACTTCCACAAGGGGGTCATCTTCGGTTATTTTGGTGTTGGTCTTTTTAAAAATTTCTTGAATTATCAACTCTTTTTCGTTGGTTTTAGTCATTTGATTGCTCCAAGTCAAAAAGGCGATAGTATTACTACTGTCGCCCTACCCTGATTTATGCTTGATTGAAAACTGCGTCAATTTGGGTGTTAATATCCTGCTCTATGCGGTGTAAGCGAGTTTTGCTAAAAAATTGAAACACTTTTTCATCGGTTTTAACATCGTCAAATGTCATACTATTTTTAAGCATTGTGCTAAAATCTTTTTCAAAAGTGTCTGTATTTAGTTTGCTTATTTTAACCACGCCAATAATGTTTTTAATGGACTGATAGGCTTTTGTTTTGATAAAATCATTGACAGGTTTTCCAAAATATTCATTTTCCCACACAATGATTGGTGTGTTTGGGTAATTTTCAGCAATTTTTACCAAGCATTTTATACTGTCTTGTTCGGCTTGTCCATAACTAATTGGCACGTGAATATAAATATTTTTACCAAATTCTTGAATGATACTTGGAATGTCCATAATAACAAGATAGTTATTAAGTGGTAAAAATTCGCCAGAGCCTGTATCAACCAAAAAAGTTGCATTATCACTCTGTAAGAATTTTTGTAAAAATCCATCAAATTTTGATTGGTCTACCAATTCTTCATCGCTTTTCATAATGTTAATTTGTTCAACATTAAGATTTTTATAACTTGCTAGTGTTTTATTACTTGGGTCAATATCAATCAATGATACATCATTTGCATTTTTTAATAGATATTGAGACATTAGCGTGCTTACAACGCTTTTGCCAACACCGCCTTTGGATTGCATTACAAAGTGAATGCTGTTTTCTAATGGATAAGTCATAATTTCACCTATTCTGCTTTGCTTAACAAATCTTCCAAATCAAAATCATCATCGTTTTTATCAAAACCTTGTGATAATGTTTGTGGTTTTTGTTTTGGTTTAAATAAGGGTTTTTTTGTTTCTAAAATCTGATGATTTTGGTTTTTGTTTACTTCTAATGATTGCCTATTTATTTGGATACTATCTTTGTGTTTTTGATAGTTCTTGGCAATAGCTTGAAATGAAACTTTGATACCAAATTTATCAGAAACCAAATTGGCTATGTCTTCCCAAGTGTGGATTTCTTTGGGATTATCTCTACACTCCACAATGAAAGCAATTGCTTCTTTGGTTAATCTTGGTCTAGCCATACATATTGACCTCCTTAGCAAAATTTAGAGCATTTTATATCAAATTTCAATCATTTTCAAGATTTCTCAACCATTATAACCATAAATTCAATCAATTTCAACTATTTTCAACAAAATTTTTGTAAATTTCAATATTTTTCAACTAAATTCAATTATTTTCAATAATTTAGCTATTTATGCTTATAATCCAACCCCACAAAACTGACTTTTTTCTTTGTTTTTTCTAGTGTAGTGCAGGATAGGCTAACGCCGTAAAATATGGTACAATATTCCCAGTTCTTACTATTCTTTCCGCTCTTTTCTTGGGGTGCTTTTTATGGCTCAAACACCGTTTAAGCTCTTGGGACTGACCCAAGACCACAAAGATTTTTTGCACCGCTACGCTCAAAATGAGCTTGGCTCGTCATCACGCACCAAAGCGATTTTGGCACTCATTGATAGGGCAATGCGTGATGAACAGGTGCAAAATTCATCAAGTGGAATTTGTCAAGATGAATTAAAAAATCAAGCCATTGCTAATAAACAAAAATTCATTGAGCAACACCAAGAACAAATACAAAATCATAATAAAGCAATTCAAGAAGCCAAATCACAAAACAATCACGATTTGGCAAAAAAATTATCAAGAAAAAAACTTGGTGTTAAAAAACAAAGATTGCAATTATCAATCCCAATTTATGATTATGAATACTTAGAGCAACTGGCACAAAATAGCCATAGCTCCATACAATATTATACCACAGTTATCATATTGGAGCATTTGTATTCACAAAAAAGACTGCTTGGTAGTGAAATAGAGGCTTTGAAAAAGTCAAATTATGAATTGTATAAAATCGGTGTTAATGTTAATCAAATAGCAAAAGCAAATAATGCTGGCGATATGATAGAATTGCCAATTAACCAGTTATACAATCAAATTCAAAAACACATTCAATTTGTCCAAGATTTATTGAAATCTAGTACAGGTATTTACTAATAATAGGGGGTTGAAATGAATTTTAAATTATTTTTTTATATTTTCTTTTTCTTTGTTTTTATTTTTGGCACTATTTCATTTTTGCTTAATTTCTTTGATATAGATTTGGGTAAATTTTATGCTTTTAATGGTTTTTTCTATGGTCTTATTGAAAAACCTTTTATTACTATTACTGTTAATTCTTTTGTCTGTGCTTTGGTTTATTATATGATTTTTCTAATTGAGAGTAAAAGATAATGACAAAAATATTTGATGACCCTGATTATTGGTTTGCAGGTACTGCTAAAAAGACCAAAAAATCAGCCAGTAGTGGCGGTGTCTTGTCTTTTAATTCGGTTCGTCCTAATTATAATGCCAAAAAGACCACTTTAAATACAGTAAAAGGTGTTAATAAAAAATTACCGCAGGTTGTGGTAAAAATAAGCGGTTCATCAAAGGGGGTTAATAAGGCTCAATCGCACGCTGATTATATCGGACGAAATGGCAAGGTTGAAATAGAAGACCAAGACGGCAATATTTATACTGGCAAGAATGAGCAAAAAGACTTACTGGGTGCTTGGGGTGCTATGGGTATGCACGACAAGCACGAAACAGGCACACGCAAAGAAGCGTTTCATTTTGTGTTTTCTATGCCAAAAGGTACAAATCCTGACGCTATGAAAACGGCAGTTAGAAACCTTGTTAAAGAAGAATTTGACGGTCATAAATTCTTTATGGCACAGCACCTAGATACTGACAGCCCCCATTGCCACATTCTGCTCAATGCGACCAATGATAGGGGCGAACGCCTGAACCCACGAAAGCAAGACCTGCACAATTACCGCTTGGCTTTTGTGGCAAAACTCAAAGAGCAGGGTATAGAAGCCACAGCCACACGGCGGATACACCAATTTAAATATCAAGACAATAAAAAACAGGGTATGTTACACAAGAATGAGCGTACAGGGGCGAAGCAGGGCGACAAAAAGCCAACAGCGAGCCAGCTTAAAAAGATACAGGCAACCCATAGCGAAGTCGCCAAGCGGTATCAGGCGTATGCTGATAGCTTGCCTAGCGACCAAACAGAATTAAAGGCAGAAATTAAAAAACTGGTTGAGAGTAGGGCGGTCAAAGATAAGGGCAGGGGGCGTTAGCGTCCGCCTTTGCCCTTGTCTTGGTCTAATTCTTGACTTTTTTCAATGTCTGATATTTGGTTTGCCAAACTTTCAAATGCAATAATTTGTGCTTTTGGTGCTGGGTATCTTTCCAAAATCATATCTCTATTGGTTTTTAGTTCCAATATCTGATTATCTGAAAGCATTGGATAGCTTTCATTTAGATTTTTACTAGACATAACTTTTAGAATATTTTGGGCTTCAACAATAGCATTAGCATTCATTCTTGAACAAACTCGCTCATAAGATGAAATGAAATACTTTGCAAATTCGGTGTAATCTGCTGGTTCACTTTCATAGTAATGAGTAACTGCACGAGCATATTCTTCCACGCTTCTTTCTGTAAACATCACAGGCATTTTGTCGTGAAGCATTAAGGTGTAAGCACACATATTGCGAGCAGTTCTTTTGTTGTGGTCTGAAAAATATTGTAAATAAGCAAGGTTTTGATGAGCATAAACAGCTTTCTCAAATGGATTTTGAATATTGTTGTACTCATTGTTTATTATTTCAAGTCCAGTTTCTAATTGTGCTGGGATACTTGACGGAACATAGGAACACATACCAATAAAAACAGGTTCTTTTCTAATAGAACCACATTCGTTTTTATCCAACATCATTTCTGACGCTTGGTAGTGTGCATTTTTTAATAAATAAGTGAATGGTCTTTGATTTTCTTTTCCACCTTGAATTACTTCATTAACCAAATAATCAAATGAGCGGTGCATATTTTTTAACATTAGAGCTTCTTCAAACTTCTTTTGAGAGCCAGAAGTTCTACCTGTTTTTAATAAAATCTCTGTTTCTATTGCATTATAAGTATTGCCTTCAAGGACAGCAGAAGTATAAGCAAACTCAATGGAAAATGCTTCTATGTTTCTTGGAGACATTAAATACTCGCTTTTTGAGTAATAATTTAACGCTTCCAAGTAAAATAGTTCTTCTTGTGAAAATATTGGCTTATACAATAGCTTGTCTTGATTGTATGGTATTGGGTTTTTTGGAGTATGTTCATTCATAAAAACAACCTGAAATACAAAATTGATTAAAAATTATAGCATATTTAATTTAATTTTTCTAAACTTTTCACATTCCCCTTATCCACAAAAATTCGCTCCTGCACACAACGATTGTTAGGACTAGGGCAATTTAAAATAGGGTAGAGCGGTGTTGTGGTTATCATTAGCTCACGCATATAGGGGCGGTAAGTGATTGCTCCTATATATTCACAATCCTGCTCTATGGTCTTATTGTCTTTGGTGCAGGTGTACAAGGTTATTTTGGCGATATTGGAATAACCGTTATTTATGTAATTGGATTGGTATGTTAGCCAAATGGATAAAACAAGACAAGTAATCCCTAGTACACCATTGGCATACCGTAAAAATTTATCTATCTTGTGGTATTTTTTGCTTGGCTTTAATGCCACATAAAAACACCAAAATGCCAATATGGTAAAAAGCCAATGAAAATTAAATTGGTCTAGGTTCATTTTTATTTCCATAATTTCTGATACATTCTATTTCGTAAGCGATTTCCGATACAGAAATATCAAATATTTTTTTATTTATTTCATTGTGTTCAGATACAGCATTGAATGCTAATATCATAGAATAAAATCTAATTGACAATGAAACATCATCGCCATTGTAATATTTTAAAATATAAAAAAACCTTTTTTCTTCATAACAACATTTTCTGTATAATCTTACAATTACATTTTCATCAGAAAATTTGTGTACAAAATCTAAGGTAAATTCACTTTCATTATCTTCTAAATCAACCAACAATTTAGCCATTTTTTTAATATTTATTTTCCATTCTTTTTCCCAAGAATTAAACTGTTCATCATTTCTTATACAACAATGATTGTGTATTATATGTACTGGCTCTAAAAAAGTTAAAGGAATTTTTTTTGTTCTCATATTAGAAACTCTTAATTTATTTTCAAAATAAAAAATATTTGTCTGGGTTCACAACTTATTTCCAAAAGTATTTGATATATATTAAAGAAATGCACATACTAAACATCAGTAATACTCTTATTGCGGTCTCGTTGCATTGTAACCAAAACCATAATCTATATAGCAGGCTATTTTTTCTTCTCTCAACAGTTGGGATTGCTCTATTGAGAATATAATCTGCTTCTACTGTATTACCTTGCTCCAACATTTCTTTGTGAAGTTCTTTTAGGTCTTCAAGTAGCTTATCGTAGTTCATAATCATAGCCTTATTTCTATATTTAGTTAAAAAAATTAAAATATAGAACAGATATTATTAGTATAGGTGTAGTTACCCTATGAAAATTTTGTAATCTTTTTTGCCTATCATAACTATTTTTGTATTTTTCTTTTGAAATTGGACAAAATGAAATATATAATCCAAGCATTATAGTTGCCAAAATAAATATACTTTGCTCAACAGAAAATCCATTTATCACAATTTAATTCCTTTCAATGATTGTTGTAACAAAAATATTGCATTTTCTTGACATTGCCAATAATTTTTCAAACACCAATTTTTCATTTTTATCAAATTGGCTTGAATGTTTTTTGCTTTGTGCGGATTGCAGAATAGCCAAGACTTCATTTTCGTCCATTCCAACATCATTGGCAAGTGGTTGCAAGTTGGGACTGGATAGGTCAAGATGAGTAATAGTGAAATTTTTCATAAGCATTCCTAAAATATTGATAATTCAATATATATCAATAGAGTACACCCTATTGATATATATTATATACTACTAAAAACCTGTGTCAATAGGGTTATATTGATTTTTTGACATAACTATTGCATAATAAGACCAATTTTGAGATATGACATAAAAAATGAAAGACCCATTAGACCTAGACCGAACCATAGACATTGACGAGCTGAACATTCAAAAAGTGCAGACCGTTGGTTATGTGCGAGTGTCCAGCTCCGACCAAAACACAGACCGCCAGCTTGACGGTGTCGCTCTTGACCGTGTTTTTACTGATAAAATGACTGGTAGCACCAAAGACCGCCCCCAGCTCAAAGCAATGCTAGATTATGTACGCTATGGCGATACAGTCGTGGTACATAGCCTTGACCGACTGGCACGAAGTCTTGAAGACCTAATTTCTATCATCAATCAGCTTAACAAAAAAGGGGTTAGCTTTAAATCTATCAAAGATAATCTAACTTTTGACGGTGTCAATAACAGCCCTATGGATAAATTCTTTTTGCACATCTTGGGGGCGGTGTCAGAACTGGAACGAGCTTTAATCCGTGAACGCCAAAAAGAGGGTATCGCCAAAGCCAAGCAAAGGGGCGTGTATAAAGGGCGTAAGCCGTCCCTAACCCCTGAAAAACAAGCAATCATTGAAGAGCGACTGGCACAAAAAGAAAAGGATTTGCAAAGTTACAAATCCATTTCATACCAAAGCATTGCTGATGAAATTGGCGTGAGCCTTTCCACGCTGAACCGCTATCTTGCCAAACGCAAAAAGAAATAGCGTGCGTTTTATTGTTTGTTGGTTTTCCGCCACTCACTAGGCGGAGTGGGGTTGGGTTCAGACCATAGACCAAGACGACTGTTTTTAGCTTGATTTTCAAGCTCAATATATGCAGGACTGGGCTTAAAATCACGGTACGCCCACGCCATACCAAGCCTAACCATTTGCTGATTTATATTGGCGTCATTGTAAAAGACTTCGGCAAGGGTGCGGTTGTATTTGTCTTGACCGTGTATTTTGAGCGTAACCTGCTTTTGATAGACCATATCCGATAAGGATTTTTTGGCAACCTGTCCAAAGGCTTGCCTCTTTTCAGGTGCGTCTATGTAGGATAGACGGACTGTGATTTTATCAACTTTTTTGGGTTGGTTTAATTGTGTGTCCACACATTCAAAAGTATCGCCGTCAAGAATGGCGACTACACGGCAGTCTTGATTTGTGATTGTTTTGCCATTGGCACAACCAGCTATTAAAACTGTTAAGACAAAGAAAAATAAACCCTTTACCATTTTCGCCCACCACCGCCATTGATTGAATGCTGGTCTTGTGTTTGGGGTGTGGTTGGTTGATTTGTCTGTGGCTGGGTCGCTTCGGCGGTAACGGTTGGCTCTGGCGGTTTATGCTCCTGCATTGCTTGGCTCTTTGGGAATGGTAGCTGTTCCCCTTGTGCCAAGTCAGGCAATTTAGCGATTAAGCGGTTTATGCTGGTTTCTTGGCGATAAGGTTCGCTGGCGTACCGTTTATCAATTTCAACTTTCCACGCTTGTATTGCCTGTAAATTGCTATCAGACATTGCAGGGTAATTTTGTTTAATTACTTCAAGGCTTAATGGGTCTTGTGGTGCTTGAATTGGAGCTTGGAGCGGTTCAGCTCTTGTTTCTTGTTTTGTTTTTCTAGCGTCAGGGTTAATGGCTAATAACTGCTCTGTGAGCTGGCGTTTTAGTTCGCCAACCCCTTTATCTACAAGGACATCATTCCAATCTTTGCCTGTATCGCCAGCTTCAAATTGGGGTATAAGAACATAGACATTTTTAACCGCCCCTTGCACCGCCAAAGCGTTTTGTAGTCCATAATTTTGCTCTTTGTTGTGGTCGTTATCAGCCCCAATATAGATTTTGCTATCAGGGTAGTTATCCCTTAATTCTTTGGCAATATCCATTAAACCATTTTTACCAAATGCCACAACAACATCTCGCTTTGTGTGTTCGTGCAAAGTCGCTCCTGTTGCATAGCCTTCTGCAATCACAATAGGCTTGCCATTTTCAAGACTGCCTAACACCGTCATCATACTTTTCTTTTCAGCGTCTTTTAAGGCGTATTTTCTGCCATTGTAGGCAATGGTTTCAAAGGCTCGCATTTCGCCCTGTGCGTTATATTGGGGGATAACAAGGTTGCCACGCTGTAAGACCAGTTTGTTTTCAGGGTTGTTGGCAAGCAACCAAAAATACTGCTTTGGTGTATTACCAATAGCAATTTCCGACTGCAAATGTTCTGGAATTTTATCACTGCTGGGAACAATGTGAGCAACGCCATTAGCCGTTACCTGCTTTTTATCAAGGTAATTTTGGTTGTTGTCAGCAATGGGGGCAAAGCTCATTAGCATTTTGGCACGCTCTGCCATTAGGTTTTCAAGGGCGATTTTGGCTTCGTCTTTTGGCGGTTCTTGTCGCTCCTGTGGCAGGTTTTGGTTCTGTGGTGCTGTTTGTGGGGCGTTGGCGGTTGGAGTGGAGCGGTTGGTATAAGATTGCCCCATTGCTCTATCAACGGCTTCTATGGTGCGTAAATCACTTAGGTATTCGGCTGGATAAGTCCATTCGCTAACCCCATTACGGCTAAAATTGGTAATGCGTGCGTACGGTACACCGCCTTGATTGGCATAGGCGTGATACATCACATTTTTATCGGTTGAGCCGTCATTGCTTAGGCGGTGTGGTCGCTCGTCAAAAATTGGGTGTCCTGCGTCCACCTTAATACCCATACTGCGTAAATGGTCGGTTAATGCCTGTTCAGGGGTTGGCACATTGGGGCGTGTCGTCCACTCCTTGACGGCTTCGGCATTGTCCTTGTGGGCGTACCATAGCTTATTGGGTGAGTCAAATTTAATAATACCCTGTGCTTTTAGCTCCTGCATTTTTTCATTGTCGCTGGGGCGTGTGTACAGATAAAGCCTTTGGGCTTGGGGAATGGCGTTGGTTCGCCCCTGCGGTGCTTGGGCTGGGCCATTTGCTAATTTGTCGCTTGACTGCTTAGACTGCTCTTTTTCTTTGGGTAGCCATTTTTCAAATTTATTTAAGTCAATTCCTGCTGGGGCGTACCAAGTTTTATTGGCATTATCCCACTTCGCCCCTAGTGCTTTGGCTTGGTTTTTTTCGGCATAGGGAGTATTTAGCTTGGTATCATATTGGGAAATATTGGGCGTGTAGGCTGTCGCCTGTTGCTGTTGGGCTACTGGCGTTGGTTGTGTAGGTTGCTCCGCTTGGATTGTAGGCTGTACAGATTGCCCCAAATGAGCTTGCCACAATTTTGACTGGCTAAATGCTTGCTTTATGTCATCTTCGCTTAAATTCTGTGTAAGACTTGATAAAACCGTCTCTTGCCCTTTGACTTGGTTATTAGCCACGCTTTGAATAGATACATCATTGGCAACGCCAACAACCAGCAAATTATTATCATCTATTTGTTTACGATAACTGCCAACATTGATACCTTTTTCAAAACCATTATTTTCCAAATAATTGTTGATTAAAATTTTGTTTACGGCAGACGGCAATTCTTGCGGTTGTTGAATTGGCGTGGTTTTGCCTACTGTTTGAGCCTGTGGTTCATCAGCAGTATTTAAAGACTGTTTGGCGTGTTCCTGCGTTTTTTCGTTGTCCAATCGCCATTCTACCAAATCACTATACCAGCTTTCAGTAAAAGTTTTATGCACTTCTTCAAGGCTGATATTTTCGTCCATTTTGGCTATTAGTGTGGAGCGATTGTCGCCAAGACGAATATCTAATGAACTGTTTGGATAACCAAAAATCATTAGCTTTTCATCATAGCCTGATACTTCTTTTTGCCAAATACCGTGAATATCTTGGGTAAACCCATTATTTTGCAAATAAGCATCCAATGCAAAAGGTTGATTTTCTTTTGTCTTTTCAGCTTCTGTAACAGCCAAAGTATCAGCGTGAATAATCTGTTCAGGCTCATAGTGAACTGGTGCAAATTCCTTATCCACTTCTTTGAGTGTGTCAAAAACGGCATTGTACGCCTTGCCAAGCAGTTCTAATTCTTCTGCTTTGGGATAAGGGTAAGCGTCTAAATTCTTTTGCCAGTCCTTTTCAGCCCTAATGTTTACCAAGAAATCATTTTTAATCCCCATTTTGGATAGGGTATGCTGGATATGTCCTTCAAAAGCTCTGGCGGTCATTTCTACATCAGTTGCGAAGTAAGGCTGACTGCGGTATGCGTCTGCGGTTTGTGAACGACCGTATAATTCCGATTTATGAATGTCTTTAACCAGTTCACGGACTGGGGCGATAAGCTCTTGGTGTCGTGCGGTGCTGTTGGTGTTTAAATGGCGTGTCAATAGGTCATCGCCATTTTTCATATAGTGGTCTAGGGCGTGCCACCATTCGTGAGCGAGTGAGCCAGCTCCACGAGTTTTGGTAAGGTTAATAACCTGTTCGCCACGCTCATAGTGAGCGGAAGCCCAACCGCTTCCCCTTGCACCAAAAGCAATAGCAAGCGTGCCATTTAAGCCTATTGCCTTTGGCTTAATGTTTAGGGCTTTTGATAAGTCCATAAAGCCGTCATAAGTGGCGTTTAGCATTTGCTGGCGTTCTTCATTGTTTACCCAGTTGCCAAATTGTCCACCACGCACCCCAAAAGTTTTTTCAAATTCATCAGTTGTTATGTTGTGGTCTCTGTATGATTGCCCTGTCCGCTCTTCATTGACCGCATTTCGCATATCAGTTTTTGTAATAGAGTTATGCTCTCTATGAGCTGTCCAGCGTCTGCTTAATTCTGCAATATTTTCGGGGTCTTTTTTATATTCACGAGCTTCTGCTAGTGTTTCAAATTCAATAAGTGGTGTTCTTTGTCTGTCTGTTTTTGCACAAATAAAAGCTGTATCATCTTTTGTGCGTGTATAAATATCAAAACTACTAGCGGTTAAATCGGTTGGCTTTTTATCTCTTGTCTGCTCTTGGAGTAAAGTTTGAATATCGCCAGTAAATTCATCAATCAATGCCTTAGCGTCTAATCCTTTTAAACCCAAAACAGGGGTTTTGGGGTCAAAATAATGTTTTTTTCCATCAATTTCTACTCTCAGAGATATGGCATTGCCAGCATTGGTGCGTTGATAAAATGACACTTCGCCAATCCGTTTCCAATCGTTGCGATTGAGATGTGGCAACAAGTAGGCTTTATCGCCATTTTTCATATTCATAACAGCACTCAAAATGCTTTGAGTGTAGGCAGGGTCATTTTTGGCAATCAAATCCACAACCATCATTTGACGGACTAGCAATTCACTTAGCCAGCGATTTAGTTTGTGGGTTTGGCGTGGCTTTGCTGGCATACTATCTTTGAGCGTATGGGCGATTGCTGATATTTGCACATCTTCAATCGCTTTAATGTCTTTATCAGTCCATAATTTTGATAGTGGCAAAGTTTTGGCTTCTTCGCTTGCTGGGTCTATGGCTCTAAAATAGGTCTCTTTTTTCGCCCCTGCGATATGTTCGCCAAAGTCTTCTAGCTTTTTCTCTTTATCTGTCATAACTTACTCCTAGTATAATATTTAATCGTCTATGGTGTAATACTCTACTGGCTCTTCGCTGTCATCATCAGAAATAAGCTCCATTTCATCAGGGTGTATTAGCAGGGCTTCCAATACACGAATTTGACTTTCTAAGCGTTCACTTGCCGTCCAGTATTCTGCGTTGCCTTGCGTGATACGCAGTTGCTTGGTTTCATCGTCCAAACTATCAAAATCAGGATAATTGGCTGGGTTATGTTCGCTATTTTCCCAAGTATCATTTTGATTTTGAGATTTGAGAGTTTCAAGTTCGCCTGTCTTAGACAGCCATTCATCAAAATTTTCTATGTAATCCATACCAGCATTTTTGCGAGCGTCCACATAGTTTTGATGATACTGTGGCGTTAAACTATCAAATAAAAGGTGTTCTATGCTCATAAAATTTTCCTATTAAATAAAAAGGATTATGTTAATTAAAAGACAAAAAGAAAAAGGCTAGAAGTTTTATATCATATCAGATTTTTTGTCCGATTTTTGTTTTTTATTCTTTTTGTCTTGAATTTGACTGTAAATAAACAGTCCTAATATATTTATAAAAACAACAAAACAAAATAATACGGCTATCCAAATAAAAATATTAGTCAATTTTAACCCTTACTAGAACAGACATTGCCGTTTACGGTGCTAGCAGAACCAACAGAATTTGCTTGATTAGTAGCTCCACCTACTTCATCATAGTTTTGGTTGGTTTGTTATGTCTAAATCTCATTAACTAACCCATAATCAACACTATTTAAAGATAAATTTTCTAGTAAAATTTTTTCTATAAGAAATATTTGTTCTGAATTAACGCAATCGCAATGTAAGATAGCTTTTGAATTAACAACAGTAAATTCTTCCATTAACTCACAATAACCGCTTTCAGAGAATACTATGACAAATTTTTTCTCTCTACTTGAAAATTCATAGAAAAAAGCTGGTCTTAAATCATTCAAACATTCAACAGGCTCACTACCCCAATAAACGAACAAGTCAATATCAGAACCTAAAAAACCTATGATTTTTTCACTGGTTGATTTTATCCATTTTAATATATGGGAATTATTCATACTTTGGCACTCCATTCACTTCATCATAATTGGTTTTGCATTTAGGAAAACCTGAACAAGTATAAAAACTATATGGCTTACCAGTCTTTTTGCTTATGCCGTCTTTGTAAATCAACTTTTTACCGCATTTTTTACAATCAAACTCTGATAAGTTTTGAGCTGGTTTTGGCTCTCGTTCAGTTGGTACACCGTCTTTGTCGTTCATTGTGTGCTTACAGGGGTTTTGTTTGTCGTTCCAGCCAGTACAGCCCCAGTAAAATTCGCCCTTTTTAAACTTGCTTTCAGCTCGTTTGAGCGGTCTTCCACATTTGGGACAAGGCGGATTATTGGATAAGTCTTCTTTGGGTTTTGGGCTTGGCGGTACATAGCCCTGCTTTAAGCGTTCAATGACAGGGTAAACGGTGCTTTCAGCTACTTTATTGACAAAGGCGTGTACATCAGCCCCTGTTTTAATTTCTTTTTGTTGTTCGCTCCAAACAGCCGTTAAATCAGGGTATTTAACTAAGTCGTCCGCTAGGTCATATAGAGCTTTCCCCCTGTCGGTTGAGATGACAGATTTTCCCTTTTCAACCAAATAACCACGATTAAACAAATTATCCATAATCGTTGCCCTTGTTGCCGATGTGCCAATACCGCCGTGTTCGCCTTTCTTATCCTTATCTCTGTCTCTTAGAACTTTGGCAAGTCTTGGGTCTTTGACATATTTAGCGACTTGGGTCAAATCTTTTAAAAGCGTTTGCTCGGTGTACAGGGGCTTTGGCTTAGTTTCGCACTCGGTAGCGGTAATATCGCCTGATTGCCCTGCCATACCACTTACAAGACTTCTAAGGTCAGCTAATAGAGTGTCTTCATCGGTTGCCACTTCTTCATTGGCAGGGTCGCTGTGATATAAGCGTTTCCAGCCAAGTGATTTGTCAAATCGTGCAGTAGCAGAGAACTGATAGGGCATACCGTTCACGATGACATCAAGCATTATTGCCGTCTCGTCATATTCGTAAGACGGATAAAACTGGGCGATATAAGAGCGTGCAATGAGCTTGTAAATATGCTGTTCATTGGCGGTTAGATTGCCCCAGTTACCTTGTGTTTGCGTGGGGATAATGGCGTGGTGAGCTGATACATTTGATGAGTTAAAGGCTCGCCCCTTTTGGGATTGGTTAGCAGATTGACAAACCCCTTGCGAGTTTGGCAAAGTCCCCATAATACCATTTAATACTGCCCCCACATCAGCAAACTGTTCATCACTCAAATACTGGCAATCAGAGCGGTTGTAAGTGATTAAATGGTGCTTTTCACGCAAAGACTGGGTAATTTGGTCGGTCTGTTTGGCAGATATGCCATAAAGACGGCTTGCGTCCCCTTGCAATTTAATCAGGTTATAGGGCAAGGGAGCAGGGTCAGCTTTGGCGGTTGTCGTTGCTACAAGGATTTTGACAAATTGGTTGCTTAGTAAATTAGCAAGATTTTGAGTAAAAGCCTTATCAATCAGTCGCCCCTTGCTGTCTATGGGGTCAGTATCTTTGGGCTGGTATCGTGCGGTAAAGGTAACGCCATTTACAACAAAATCACCAGCAATGGTATAATAAAAACTCTTTTTATGGCTTGCGTGTTCACGGTCTCTACGCACCACCAAGCCAAGTACAACGGTTTGCACTCTCCCAATGTGCCAAGTTTCACGATTGCCTGTTTTGGCTTGCTCACTTAGGCTATATGCACGAGTAAGATTATAGCCAACAGACTGGTCGGCAATCGCCCTACTTTCAGCAATCCAGCCCAAATGCTCAAATTCACTATTGGGGCGTAAATTGGCAAGCGATTTTTTGACGACAGCAGGGGTATTGTCGTTAATCAGCACTCGCATTACTGGCTTTTTATTGCCAAAATAGCGTAACAGCTCATCAATAAGCAGTTGTCCTTCTTCTTCTGGGTCGCCAGCGTTTACGATTGTTGTTGCTTTGCCAATCAATTCTTTAATAATTTTTACCTGCTTTTCTTTTCCTTTGATAATTTTTCTAGGGGCAGGGAACATAGGCGGTATTGGCAAATCCGCCATTTCCCAATGCTCATATTTTGGGTCTATCTCGTCAGGGTCTTTTAAAGCGAGCATATGTCCAAAACACCAAGTAACCACATCTTGACTGATTGGGTGCTGATAGTAGCCTTCAAAATTTTTAAAACCACCGCCAAGCCCTGTGCAAATGGCTTTGGCAAGTTCGGGTTTTTCTGCGATAAATAGTCTCATTGTTATTTAACCCAAGTGTGATAAATGATATAGGCAATAAACACAGCCGTCATAAATTCAACAACAAATAACAAAGCACGCAAAAACCAATATTGAATTTGCAGATAAAAAATATCTCTTTTAAGTTTTTTGTTTGCCTTGATAACTTCTTCGCTAATTGGCTTATTATATTTTTTAAAATCACTCATATCATTACCACCAAAAAGACAAAAGAAAATTATTTAATTCGGCTTTTTTCGCCACTTTCAGGAACACGAACATCAATAACTGGACGCTCTTCATTTGGCGGTAAGGTTGGGAAATCAATAGATTTGCCATTTGCCAAGTCTTTAACATCTTGATTTAATTCCGATAAAGATTTTTGTAATGCCTGTGGTGTTTTAAATTGTTCCAATAAATAATTTTTATAAGCAGTAATATTAGCAATATTAACATCATCAATATTGGGATAATTAGCTTTGATAGTTTCAGGCTTTAATTCATCTTTTAATGACTTGACAGCGTCAAAAATTTTGGTAAAAGGCTCATTTGTAACCGTAATTGCCGTTCCATTCTTATCCGTAACACGGATAGACTTATCATTTTCTTTGACTTCATACCCACGCTCTTTTAACTCTCTTACAAGGTCGTCAAGATTAGTAACCACTCCGTCTTTATAACCGTTTTGAAAAATTTGCGTAACTTCTTTTTTAAGTTCTCTTTTCAGCTCCGCATTTAGCTTACTATCTACTACTGGTTGAATTTTTTCTTCTTGTAGTGATAGCCAATTTTTTTGATGAACAGAAACCTGTTTTGAATAATCAACCATTAAATCGTCAAATGATTTTATGACTAAATCCTTATTTGCTTCATTAAATTTATTTAATGATTGCTCCAAATCAGAACGAGCCAAAACAGCATAATTCCTTAAAGAAAAATTCTCGTGTGGCATATCATAGCTATCATTTGCATAAAACTGCTCTGTCATACGGTTATTGAATTTTAATTCAAAATCACGCTTTACATCATCTGAAATATTTAATTCATTAACCATTTGCTTAATAAAGTAAGTATCAGAAGTTCTATCTATTGCATAATGATGATTTTTAAATTCAGAAACATCTTTATTTAACTGATTGGCAATATAGAAATCATTTTTTGGGTCAATCACAAAATAATTGTCGCTCAATACTTCTTTTTCACTTGTAGAACCACGCTCATAGTGATTTTCTTTCATTGCAAGGGCATTGCCTAAAATATCTTGATTTATAGAAATGTTGTAATTATGTAAATTTTCAACATTTTTTTGATTTTGTCTATTGTACTCTTGGGCGTTTTGTACTATAATATCTATCAAAGCCCCATTAGGCCGATGTTCCGTAAAACCTTGCTTGTCTTGGTCTACGCTCATCATATCTGGAATGGGGCTTTTTCCTTGCTCAACTTCCACCGCTTCAATAGAATAAATTTTATTACCACGCTCTCTTGCCAATTCTTTTACGGTCAATTTCGCAAAATAAATTTCATCATTAAATTTTAATGGTGCTATCGCTCGATGAATAGCAATAAAGTTACTATCGTTATTCCTGTCTTGATACTGCCAAGCAAACACAGAATTTTCAAATAACTTATCAGCATTTGCAGAAGCCACCCTATGAATTTCAGCATTAACTGACTTATCAGAAGCTGAACCACTTATCATTTTTTTAATATTACTGTTAGATATAACACCTTTGATACCACTGTGTATGTTTGTAAGCTCTTTACCTACAAAATCTTGTGCCTTTTCCACCACTTCATCACTATTTTTGGCATATCTATCCACACTTGCACCGTCAAAATTCAAACCAATTCTATCCAAATAGGCTTGATTATCCATAGGTTTTTGTAATTGTCCATAAATTGTTTCTTGACCTGTCGGTGTATGGGTTGGGGGTGTTGTTGAACTCTGAATTTCTGTTTGAGAATTTCCGTTTTCCTGCTTGGGTTCAGGGGCTTTTTGAGCGGTCATTTCCACTTGATTTGTGGTGCGTTCAGCTTGCTTGGCTTGCAATTCTACCAAGTCTTTTTCGTTTGGCTCATAGTCTTTTACTTCAATACCACGCAAAGACGCTTCTAACCACACCTTTTGCTTAAACTCTTCCGTACCCTTTAATTGAATAGCACTCCAACCCTTAGACTGTGCCATATCCAGCATTGCATAAATGGTTTTGTCGTCTTGGCGAGAAGTATGTAGGCTTGTATTGCGGTCTTCAAAGGCAATATTTACTTGGTCTTTATCATCTTTATCATAGTAATTAATTTTTTGGTCTGATAAATGGCGGTTTTTGACAATGGCAATATAGTTATTTTTGATATTGCTTGGCAATTCAAACTCAAAGTCAGATAGGTTTGGCGTTTTTTTGGGTGTTGCTGGTGCTTCCTGCTCATTTTCTTTTGTCTTATCAGCAAATACGGCAGGAGCTGATTTTTGCAATTCTCGCTCTGTGTCGTGTTCTATGGCGTTTGGCAATTCCAACGCTGGCTCATATTTTTGCAAATCCCAAATGGTTTTATGAAAGGTTTTATCGCCCACTTGGATAGGTTCTTTGCCAAGCTCCGCCAAAACGACTGTGTCGCCCACCTGCACGCCACTATCTTTGATAACACTTTCTAAATCCTTGCCCCAACGCTCGGAAATTGTACCGTCATCTTTTTTAATTTGTGCGTAGTAATTCATTGATTTGGCTGGGTCGTGCAAATAATTATCCGCTCCAAATGCCACCAATTCGCCTTTTAGCGTATCTTTTTTATCTTGATTGCTCATTATCAATCACTCCTAAAATAAATCATCAAATTCATTTTTTTGTGCCACAAACGCCACAAATTCAGGGTTAAAATTGCTCATATCGCCCAAATCCAATTCATCACTTTCTTCATCAGGTTCTATGCTATTTTCGTGTTGTGTTTGTACTTCGTGGAATTTTTGCAATTCTTCTTGATTTAATAAATCAAGCTGTGCCAAAAATTCTTCGCCAAACCCAAAACACTCCCCCATTGTCTCAAAAAATTTTGGGTCTTTTTTAATAATGGTTTCAGTGCTGGGTAATTGGCTATGGTGTTTGATAGGCTTAGGAATAGTGCCACGCATAATATTTAGCATTCCAGCAATATCCAGCTTTGGCGGTTGATTTTTGGTAGGAATTGGTAAACCTTTTGCAGGGCGTGATAAGCTCGCCATACGGCTACCAAACACTTGCGGATTAGCATAGTAAAAGGCTTTTTCACATTTAATGGGCTTGATGCGTCTAAAAATAATGATTTGGTCTTCATCGCCCATTTCCATCAGCTCTTGGGGAAGCATTAACGCCCTTGACTGGTCGGATACAGACACGCTACCACCGCCACCTTTGCCACGATTACGGCTTACTGATTTACCCTTAACCGTTTCTGTACCCAAGCGTTTGCTTAAATGCTCCGCCTGCTCTATCGTGGTTGGCGTAAATTCTACTTGGCACGCAATATTGGATAAAATAGCGTTTGCTCCATCTCTGCCGTAAGCGTCTTCAACTTGGCTCATACTTTGAAAAATTGGCATAAGTCGGACATTATAGCCAGCAATATAAGCAATGGATTTTTGGATAATATCCACACGCCCCAATGAAGTAAATTCGTCCAAAAGTACCAAGCATTGATACTTTAATCTTTCATCGTGTTCAGGCAAAACTCTTGTGTTAATGTTAATAAGCTGACTAAAAAATACATTTAATAATTTAGAAAATCTTGATAATTCATTGGGTTGAATACCCACATAAATTGTCATTTTCTTTTTTCTAACATCGTCAAGGCGAAAATCAGAATAACTTGTAGCTGTTGCCACAGACGGGTCTGTAAACACATTCAAAGGCGACATCAGGGACGCTAAAATACTAGACCGTGTTGCGTCTGCGTCCACATTCACAAACGCCATCATCGCTTCTATGCACTCCACCGACAAGGGTTTAACTTCGGTCTTACCAGTCGCATTATCAACCACAATGGGCGTATTTTCTCGCTCCTTGATGATTGTGGGTATCCACTCGTGCAACGGCATATTTGTTGGCGTTGTCAGCTTGATAAGCTCCGCCATTGAACAAGGGCGGTTGGGCGTTTCCATCATATACAACACCAGCCCTGTAAAAATACGCTGGGCTTGGTTTTGCCAAAACGCTTCTTTTGGGTCGTCAGCAGGGTAAAAGATATTGGCAATGTTCTGGACATCAGCCATTCTCTTTGTGTCGTCTCTGTCTATGTAATCAAGGGGATTGTAGCGATGAGAACAGCCATCTTCGGACTTAGGGGCGAACAAAAAGACATCTTGATACTTGGCACGAAAGCCAGCCGTCAGTAGCCAGTTTTCCATTTTAATATCAAGCACCACTACACTATCAGGATAGGTAAGCAGGTTGGGAATAACGATACTCACACCCTTACCGCTTCGTGTCGGTGCACCAATGGAAATAAACTCATTCCCCCAAAATTGCAAAAATTTACCCTTGTGCTTGCCAATAATTACTGGCGGTTCACTTGGGAATTTTTTCTTTAATTTTTCTTCTTCTTTGGAGGTTGGCAAAAAGCCAATTTTGCGGATTTCCATATCATTAGCAAATCGTGCCGAGCCGTGCAATTCTCTTTTTGGTTTGACAAATAACGCAATTAACACACCCACATTTAAGACAAACCACGCAAACAACCCAGCCCCAATAGAGCCTTTAATGGCAGTTGCTACTTTTGGTAGGTGTCCATATTGCTGATGATATAAATAAATGGTATTATAACTTAAATGCTCTGACGGTATTTTTTGCCATTCTGTAAATATAAAATTAGCAAAAAATATAGCAAGACCAATAAATAAAATGTTTAGTATTAAAATTACAATAATAATATTTCCAGCAGATTTTTTATTTGACATTTTTATTTTCCTTATTAACAAATAAATGTAAAGACAAACAATAAATCCTAAGCAACCTTGCCAAGCTGTAACCGATATTTACGCACAGGGTCATAACTAATTTCGGACACATAAGTTTTATTTAAAAACATCATTACATCAATGGTAATATAAACATCACGCATAATCTGCTCAAAATCCATTTTAGAGCCAATTTCAGATTGCTTAACCAGCGTCCCCACACGATAGTATGCACTTTGGCAGTCATTGGCGTGTACCGTTGTAATAGAACCGCCGTGTCCAGTATTTAAGGCATTTAAGTAGTCATAAGCTTCATCGCCACGAAGTTCTGTTAAAAATATGCGGTCAGGTTTCATTCGTAGCGTACTGGCAAGCAATTGTTTGGGCGTTACATCTTTATAAAACAAATGTACTCTATTTGGGTGATTGGGTAAATCCAGCTCGTGCGTATCTTCAATGGTAATAATCCTTGTATTGCTTGGTACAAGGTCACACAAGGCTTTGGTAAAAGTGGTTTTGCCCGAACCTGTTGCCCCAACAAGGCAAAAATTAGCATAATTTTTAATACCAAGTTCAATAAAAGTCTCGGTGTCTCGCTCGGCTTTGGCTTTTAACATTTGCAGTTCAAATAATTGCAAATGCACATCATCAGGAATACCCAAATACTTATTTAAAAATTCAATTTCAGCCTGTTCTGCCTGATATTGTTCTTGTAAATGCGTGGGTACTTTGGTGTTACTGGTTTGGAAATTGGATTTGTCCACCCAACGGTCAAGTCGCCCAGTCCTGCCATAATCGGAAATGGCGAACCGCTCTTGGGACGGCTGACGAATGGTAATAGACACCGTGCCAAGTTCGCACGCTGTCGGAATAACAAATTGTCCACGCTGTCCGTCAGGCAATATGCCGTTACAGATTGGGTTATGCTCGTCCAGTTTAAATTTATTAAAAACCCCAAAACTATTTGCCAACTGTTTTAAGGTTGTATAATCAAGCTGTGGCAAATCGTGGCATTGCCAGCCTTGACTGCTTTCTGTCCAAATTTCATAGGGTCTGTTAATGGCAATTTCGGTATTGCGTTTGTCGTCCAAAAATGACTGAATACCAGTTTGCGACAAAAACCCACGCAATGCCGTATCATTTGATAATACTGGCTTTGCGGTTGAGCCGTGAATACTGGCACTTAATGACATCTTAGAACCCCTTAATGGCTAATTAAGACAAAAGAAAAATTACCGTCTTTTTAGCTCATAAATCCCACTAAAATCCACATCACGATTAACCATAATGTTAATGACCGTGCCTTGATTAACGGTTGCAGTTGGCGGAATGTTAATGGTATTTTTTAGCACTTCTTCACTCATACTCTCGGCGGTATTTGTGGTATTAGTAACGGTTGTATTGTTGCCATTTTCATTTTGTTTTTCCAAATGACTTCTTGCCACCGCAAAACCGTCTTGGATAACAGAGAGCATAATTGCCCCACTAAACCGCTTCCAGTAATGATTATTAACCCTTGCGTCAATACCCATTTCGCCAAGCTGTCCTGTGGCTGGACTGTCTAGGCTGACCGATACACCCTTTGGTGTTTCCACCCTACTCCACAAGATAGCAACTCGTGCTTTACCTTGCGACATCTGAATATTTTGCTCTCCAAACACTTTTGAGCCACGCTCCATAAGAAGTACTGCACCGTTGGCAGAATACACATCTTTGGTAAGTTGGCAAGTGGCAAATCCTTGATAAGTGCTATCAATTCTTGTAATCAAAACGCACGGAATGGTTGTGCCACGCACAAGAAGCATTGACTTGTCTCCCCTTTGACTTGCTTTGCCATTAGCAAGCTGTAAAGGCTTATATTGCCCTGCTCGCTCATCGTCCACTTCGGCTCTTTTTGTGGCATAGACATCATCAACCAAAATACCTGACGGCTTCGGAGCTTCCACCGCTTGCACAGGGGCTGGTTCGTCTTCAAATTCATCATCAACAAACTGTCCAATCGGCTGTGCTTGTGGTTGTACTGGCTGGGCTGGCGGTGTATAATCACGCCCTGCCACCATATTATTATCGCTATTGTATTGATTGTAATTAGGTTGTGGTTCAGGCGGTCTTGGCTCTGCCACAGGAGCAACAATATCTTCTTCGGTGTCGCTAGTCTCTTCTTTATCTTCTTCTGCGTCCACTGGGGGCGGTAAGGTTTGATTTGCCTTGATTGCGTCTTGTTCAGCACTAATGCTATTACTGTTTTCAGCTTCAACCTGTTTGTGCCTGTCCGCTTCTTTTTGGGCTTCTTCTGCCTTTTTTTGCTCTTGGTTCTCGCTGTAATTGGACATTGTCATTGTTGCCCCAGCAAACATAACCACCATTGATACCAACACCGCCCCTGTCATTAGAAGTTTTTTGTTATTTTTTCCGTCTCTGCCGTCGCTGTTTGCGGACGGCATATCGGCAGACATTTCTTCGTACACTTCGTCATCGCCATTATCAGGCAAAATGGTGTTATCAGACACATCAACATCAGGCTCGGAATGGTTATTTTCCAAACCATTTTCATTGTCGGCAGGTGTTGCATTTCTACCAATAACGGTGTCGTCTTGCTTGTTTTTTCGCTTAAACAATCCCATAACTCCCCCTATTGCTCTATCCGTACCACATCAAGGCGTGAAGTCCCTGTACGATTAAAGCCACTATCAACCACTTTTTGATTGCCAAGTTCGGCTACTGCTTGTCCAAGTCGCAAACGGTACAGGCGGTTAATTTCGTGGATAACCACCCTATTATCGTCAATATGCGTATTCACAAGGCTTTCTGTGCCGTCAGGCATTACTTTGTAAACACTTGGCAACTCTTTGGCGTTGTCGTACTCCAAATAAGTAAATAATCCATCGTCCCACATTGCACTTGGGGCAAGTTCCAAATTGCCACGCTTGACATAGGCAGTATTGATTTTACCGTCAATCAAATAGGTTTCATTGCCCTGCTTGACCCTTTGAAAAGTGGCTGGCGTTGGTTTTTGATTTTGTGTGGCTTGTAGCACAGTTTCAGGATAGTTAAATTTTGCTAAATAAGTCATATCATCGCCCAGCGTGGTTTGTAGGCTAAACACATAGGTGCGTTTGTTTGTAACCACAATCATATTGGTTGGCTCAATAAACGCCTTTAAAGGCTTAAATAGGATATGATTACCCTTTACGCCAATACTCCAATCGTTTTTTTCGCCCACACCCAACGCTTCGTCATCGTGAATAAATTCGCCCTTTTCAAATTGGATTGTTGCACCGTGTCCAAATTTGACTTTTAAAGCAAATACATCTTGGTCGGTATAGGCAAAAGTTTGAATACGCTTATCTAACGTATGGGTTGGCAACTGCTCGGCATAAGCAGATAAAGACAATAGACTAAAAAGACAAAAGAAAAATAACTTTTTCATCACAAGCCCCTTAAAATCCGCTATCTTCATTGACTTGGTAAGATTTGACCGTAAAGCCAAGCGGATTAACACGGCGGACATCATCAAGCGTTGGCACATTGATATACTCATAGGCAAGGGTTGCAATGTATTTTTTATCCTGTGGCTCTGGTGTGGTCTGCCCTGTTGCTGGGTCATAACTACCACCGTCCATCGGCTTAACCGTCTTAACAAATCGGATTTGGAGTAAATCATCGCCAATCTTACTAATACTATGGATTTTGACTTCAATACGGCTGTTTTCTTTATAGATTTTGTGTGGTGCGTCAGGCTTTTTAAAACGGTTTTTGATTTCGTTTTTCATATTGCTATCACTAAACATCATTACATCATTGTATTGTGATTGAATGGTGTACCAGTCGTAGCTTTCTAGCTTGGTAACATAAAGACCTGCAAAATAGCGAGCCACCACATCAGACTGGTTTTCCTTGCTATTTTCTAGCATTGTTACAATATCGGTTGCTCCTGTGTTGTTATCCACACGAATGACATAGGGGCGAATTTCTTTTAGGGGCGTTAAGCCAGCGATTGCTATCGCTTCGGCAATGGCGACCACCACCGCCCCCATTGCGACATACCACGCCATTTGTCTTGACCGTTTAATTTCCCCAATGCGTGTCGTCTCAAACTCTTTGCAAGCTCTAATGTATTCCTTTGTCGCCTTTTTGACTTCAACAGGTTTTGGTGTTCGGCTCTCGTTTGCCACACTCTTAGGCTGGGTTTTAGGCTGTTGTTGCTTTTTATTCCAAAACGCCATCACTCTTCCCCTTGTGTTTGGGTCTGCTCTGATTTTTCTGTTGCTTTACCAATATCAACATCTTGTGATAAAGTTTGTACATTATCCATATATCTAGTAACGGTAGGCGGAATGTAGCCAGCTTCATTAACCGCTACCCATTTGCCCTTTGGCATTGGGAGCTTGTGGCTGACACAACCAGTTAAGGCTAGAAAGACAAAAGAAAAAATAATTGGTTTCATTTGTTTAAACTCATTAAAAGTTGTGATATAATTACAAAGATTATTCATATAATTTATTTCAAGGAAATCTCTATGAAAAAATTAGCCATATTTACTATCACTTTACTTTCTCTTACTGCTTGCAAACAAGAAACTTACACTGTTGATTTTCTAAAAGAAAATGAACAAAAACGCAATGAAGTTTTAGAAGCCTGCAAGCAAAACAAACAATCTGATGAAAATTGTAATAATGCAAATGAAGCACAAACAAGAATTAAATCAGAAGAGTTTAAGAAATCTATGTTTGAAAAACCAAATAGTAAATAAAAGCTATTTTCCTGCTCTCTCTGACTGAATTGGTTTGAGCGTGTTGCCCCCCATTCCCAATTTGCTTTTGCCCCAGTCAAGACCTGCTCTTGCTCCTTTCATACCTAACGACCCAGCCAACATTCCACCCTTACCTGCGGTTATCGCTGTTTGAACAGCTTTAACTGCATTAGATATTCCATTCATATTCATTCCCCCACCCAATGATGACGCAAGTTCAGGAATTTTCAACAAAACAACAAAAAACAATCCAGAACCAATTGAAATGATAAATGCACTATAAAAAGTGATTGCCAAATTATCTCCAATAGCTGATTGCATATATTGAATAAAAACACCAACCAAAACATTGGTTAAAAAAATTAGTATATTATAGGTAACAACTTGACCTATCCAGTTAAAAGCATATTGACGAGTAGCAGGGAATAAAAATAGGGCTATAAAGACTGGACCGATAATTGCTAATATTGCCGATATTACTTTACCAATAATTAAATATGCACCAGCCAAAACAGCAAAAATAACAAACATTGGCAACATAAATATCACTTGCAAGCCAAGCATAAAATAACCGCCAACATCAAATGTATCTACTTCTTCATATTTTTTACCTATCGCATCCAACATCTGTTCAAGCATCACATCAAAACCATCTGATACTTGCTCCTGTGCTACACCTGCAAATTTTGCTGACAAAAATTCCCCAAAATGTGTAACGACTGGTACAATATATTGATTGTATTGAGCTATATTAAAACTAAATGCAATAATAATTGTCCAAGCAAAAACCCTTTTGAACAAATCCGTAATAATTTGTTCCGCTGGATTATCAAAATAAGACAAAAAAACAAAAGCAAGATATACCACAAATGACGCACCAATAATGGGGCTAAATACCGTCATTATTTCAGCAGTTTTTCCTAATAGCATTGTTTCTATTACATTGTCAATATGCGTAAAAACATTGCCAAAAAATGGTATATCTGCCATTCTATTACACCTTATTTTTGAAACAATGATTGTCTAAATGCTTTTGCATACGCTTCACGAGCCTGTTTCTCTCTTTGCTCTAACTGCTTCATCGCTATATCAAACTTAGCGAGTTCAATTTGGATTTGAGCGTTATTAGCAAGTAGCGTATTGGTTAAATCCGCTTTGCTACTTGCGTCTGTGGTTTGGTTGATTTGGCGTGCGATGGTCTCTGCCCTGTTAGATAGTTTTTCTAGGTCATTTAGCACAACTTCGGTTTGAGCGTAGTTAATGAGCGTTGCCTGTGCCAACTGTGCTTTGGGGTCAGCATTTTGGGCATTAGCTTGGTCTTTGGCGATACGGTCAGCAATGCGTTTTAACTCTTTGTCATAGTTACCGCTTGCTAGGTCAGCTAGACTAATGCCTTTTGGGTTGTACTTAGCTAGGGCTTTTTGTACATTTGGGTCATTCAAAAGTACGCCAAGACGAGCGTTGCCTGTGGTTGCACGAAGTTGGTCTCGCATTGTTTTGATTTGGCGAGCTTGGTTTTCTACCTGTGCAATCGCTTGGGCGAGATTGGAAGCGTCAAAAGTGGGTATTCCTGCCCCTTGTGCGGTTAGGGGTGCTACTAGGGTAGCTGTCGCAAGCAAAGTGGCTAGAAACGCACGAGAGAGCGTTTTATAGCGTGTTTTAACAGTAGTCATAGACATACTCCTTTTGCGGTTGGTAAAAGTCATCAAAATGATGACAAATTATTAAGTACTACTAAAAAGACAAATAAAAAAATCATTCAATCAAGCCACAAGTTCAAGCTCTGTTACTTGGTTTTGAATGTAGGCTGGTAGTTCATTAACCCCATAAGTCTTTCTAAAATCTATGCAGTTGTAGAATATCGGTAGCCAGTCTTTGGATTTGACTTTTTTGTTTTGTCTTGCCAGCTCTTTATAAATATCATCAAGCAAATAAACATTGGCTTTGGTTGAACTAAGCACGGCAATTTCTTGACTAAACCCATATAGGTTGAGCTTGGCAAAACTTGACTGTTGCCCCTGCTTAACCAAAAATGTGCGACTATCCAAAGTCAAAGATTTTAGGCGGTCAAATTCTTTTTCGGTCAAGCCAATGCGACTGTATCCACCGCCCTGCTCATTCTTATATTCAGCGTCAGGGTTCGGCAACAAAATCTTCGTTGGCGTTTGCTGTACCAATGCTGGGAAAATCTCACTTTTAATTGCTTCTTCTGGACTTTGACTAACTGGAATTAAAAACTCACCCCTTTTTCGTCCAGTCTTTAAAATATCCAACATCATTTCTTGCGGTGTTTTGTATTTTAAGGGTAGCCAAAACTCTTCCACCACCGTTGCAATAATGTTATAATTTTTTACCATTTGCTCTTTAAGATACAAAAGACACGCAAGGAGCGGTTCAGTTGGCTGGTAGTCTTCTTGCAAGATTGCCCCTACATCAAAACCCACAATCTTAAAGCTATTGGGGTCAAATTGATTAAAAGGATTATCCAACGACCACGCATAAGTTCCTTCGCCATACTCAACCGTATTGCACCATTTAAGCAATCTTTGAAATAAGCAGTTACCACCATCATTGTAAAGCTGTTGCAAAATGGCAGACATACGGCGGTCTTGATAATCCAGTTTTAAGACAGCGTCCACCGCAAATTTGATTTGGTTTTTCTCTTCGCTTGTGCAGGGCATATTTTTATCTGTGGCACAAGTTTCAACGAGCTTATACAAAAAATCCTTTAACTGTGGTGTTTGCTCAAATTGAAAAGGGTTAATCCCTGTTGGTATGCCCTTTTCAATGGCAAAATAATCGCCATCTAAGGCACGAATAAAAATATCCATTGAACGGTCTTTATCAAGGGCAAACATCGCTGGATTAAAGCGTTGCAAAAATGCCAGCAACGCACTTTGTAGCGTGGTTTTACCTGTACCTGTCGCCCCCAATATGAGTGTATGCCCTGCTATCATCTCGCCTATGTTATCTTCATTTTCATTGGTAAAATGAAAATTAAAGTCGTACAGCGTTTTTGATACCGTTTCTAGGGGCATAATTGCCGAGCCGTCCCCTAATGGATTTCCTTTCGCCTTTCCACGACTATAATTGTGCATACTGAACACACCAGCCAAGTTACGGCTAGATTTCATCATTGGTCTTGGCTTGTATTTGTAGAGTGGTAACTGGCTAAAATAAGTCGCTGGGGCTGACCCTGTTGCCTTTCTAAATACCGCCCCTGCATTATTGGCAAAACTGGCAGTAGCTTCTATGCCATTTTTAATTGCCTGTCTTTTGTCGTTACCAAATACCACCAAACTTGCGTGATATTCGCCAAAAGACAATTCGCCCGATTGAATATAAGCCTGTGCTTTTTGCAAATCTTCTTGTTCGTGCGTGGCTTTGTCTTGACTGGCAATCAACTTATTTTGATGTTTTTGGATATTATCCATTGCCTTAGTTGGAGGCATAGACACAAAAGAATGCACCAAGTTATATTCAAAGGGCAATGATAGGCTTGCTGAATTAAACATACCCAAAAATGTATCTCGTGGAAAATCTTTTAAATCCCACATAGACGCAAATTTATCATTTTCCACCCCCTTAACCTGCAATAAGTCATAGCCAAAATGCAAATTGGACTGGGGCAAAATCTCATAAGCTGGACTGGCAGTTAATGGTACATCAGCACAAGATGGCTCACTATTGATAATTTCGTACAGAAATTCAAAAACTTCTGAACAGGGTACGCCAGCTTCATTCTCGTATGCTTGCAGTATAGTTGGCTCGTACTTAGAGAGTGTCTGACAAAAACGATTAACCACCGCTTCTAGTTCACGCAAGGCTTCATCTTCATCTTCATCAAACTTTAAAACCAATACGGTATAAAATTGATTTTCAAAGTAATCTGTATCATTAAATCTTTGTAGATATTTATCAGCAAATTCTCTACAAAAATCATTACCAAATTGATATTTGGTTCTGACATCAATTTTTCTGCGTAAGAAATAATTATAAAAAGCCAATCGCCCTGCATTCTCTTTGGCGGTTTCAGCATATAGTAAATTTAAAGCGTCAAAATCATTCTCTAAATGACTTTCACTAATCGCTTCAAAAGCAATTCCTTTAAACTTAATAATGCTTGCTACATAGTTATCTGCGATACCAAAAGCCTGTTCTGACAAATGAAAACGGAACTCTGGCACATTCTGCGTTGTGGCAGATGTGTTCTTTAAAAAAGCAAGAAATGTTTTACCTAAAATTTTCTGAAAGAGTTTTTTCATTTCTCAAATACTTACTTGGTAAAAAAGTGAGCGTATTATTAAATTCTTTATAGAATTTGCGTTGCTTTCTGAATTTTAGCTCCAAACCAAAAACTCTCATTGCTCGGTCATCTGTGGAACACAACTGCTTCAAGAATAAAGCGATTGGCAACACAAATACAATCGGCAAAAGCAACGCCATAAACCCAAAAAATATCTGACCAACCAAAAATAAGAACATTGTTATCAACAATAACAATAGCCATATTCCAAAGGGAATGCCCATAAACATAGGCACTCGGTCAAGAACATTGTAACTGGCAAATTTACGCAACTTGATGCCCTGCAATCTTAAATAGCCATATCGCAATTTTTGGAGCAAAGGCAATCAAGAGCGTAACCGCACATACCGTTGCCAGCACTATCCAGTCAATATGACCGTTATAAAACTTCATTGCTGTTACCGCAATCACAAGTCCTGCCAAAGGTATCATAATCATATAGTAATACTTGGACAAATCTTTAATCATTTGCACAATGTCATTTGCACCAGTATCCAAACCAGCACCGTAAGCAGTAGTTGCCAGCATTCCAACACCAGCAACCAATAGCATTCTTTTTAACATAGGAGATAGTTTCATAATTAACACCTGATTTACTAACAAAACAAAAGAAAAATCTAATTCAAAAAAATAATTACTTCACAAACCCATAATCGCCAAAAATATCCCAACTATGAAATTCAATTACTTTGGCTGGTTCATTAGCTGGTGTATTTTCGGTATTTTGTACCGCTTGCTGTTCTGTCTGCCCCTGCTGTGGTAATTGACCCATATTCGGACTTATAGGGGCATTTTGAGCCATTTGCACCTGTGGCAACGGATTGGCAACTGGCAAGCCTTGTGTGTAATTTACTGGATAATTTGGTTGATATTGAACTGTTTGATAATTTGGGTACTGTTGATAATGGATTTGTGCTAATTGAGCTTGTGATTGTCCGTCTTTGGCTTTGCCGACAAAATAATTAAAATTATTTGTGGTCTTATTCACATAACCATTAGAAAATCCTTTTTTCATATTTCCTGTATTGTAACAACTAAATGCTCTTTGCATTCGTGTTCCAAGTCCAGTAGTGCCAGCCTTATCATAACAAGTTAAATAAACCGTCTGCATTGCTTTTAGGTTATGACAAGGATTAAAAACCTGTTCAACCGATAATCCAAGCCATTTTAGATTTGCTGAATTGATTTGGGCGTATCCCATATCAATATTCAGTCCTTGACCTATCAATCTTTTGGCAGTCTTAACCGCTTCTTGATAACTGGTTGGCTGTTTTACCGCCCTACCCCCTTTGTTTACGCCAATTGCATAAGGATTAAAATTGCTTTCGCTTTTGATAATTGCTTGTGCAACTGGCAAATGCACATTGGGAGAGCAGGTTTGGATTAGCTCAATCATTTCACACAATCCATAGACAACAAAAAATCCGTTAAACCCAAAAAGCCTTAAAACTTTCTGCGTTTAACGGACGAGATTTGCTCAACGCTACCGTCAGCGTTTTGCTTCATAATCTTAATATATTTGCGTGTCTTTTGCGTAAAAATGCGTGGCGAACCATTTTGTCCACCAACAGAACCGTCAGAATTGCTTAAAGCAGAACAGGTAGGAAAAGATTTACCCCTAATCAAATCACGAGTAACCTTACGGATAACTTGTTGGCATTCAGGGTAAGCAAAACCACCAGCAAAACACAGATAGGCTGAACAACCATACTGGTCTTTTTTGGTAAGCTGTGAAATATCTGTGATGGGAGCAGAAACTGGAACAGTTTGCGAAATGGAAGAGTAATCATACTCTTGAAAGTTGCCAGCGTTGGCAGAAGTGGAATTTGTAGAATTAGCAAAACCTGTAGAAGTTAGTGAGATAATCGCTACAACAAAACCTACACCAATTTTGTTGCGTTGCGTTGCGTTGC
>NZ_MXAP01000075.1 GCF_002027555.1 Moraxella equi | reverse complement strand
GTTTTGCAGGAGGTCTATTTAATCCGTTTAAAAAACCACATTAAAACATCGATTCGTTTCATGTCACACCCCTAATCCACCCCTAAATTTATGAACCAAAACACCCACCAAACTCCAATTTATTTTACTTTTACCCCCAAAAGCGTGTAAAATAGCACCTTTTAGACACATCACGCCCATGAAAGCCCTACTTGACTACATTCCCATCATTGTCTTTTTTTATCTGTATAAAACCACAGACAAGGACAATCCTGCCCACCCCCTACTGACCGCCATTGGGCTAACAGGGGGCGAGAGCAACAACCACATCATCGTGGCGACCGCAGGGCTGACCCTTGCCACGCTTGTCATATATGGTTTTTTGTTTGTCAGTCAAAAATTTCGTCTACAAAAACAGCAGATTTTTGTGCTACTGATGACCGTGGTATTTGGTGGGCTGACCCTTGCCTTGCGTGATGATTTTTATATTCGCCTAAAAGCGGTGCTGATTAATCTAGGCTTTGCTCTTGCCTTGTTTTTATCGCCATTTTTTTTGAGCGACAAAGAATCCGCCATTCAAAAACTGTTCGCTCCCATTTTTGACTTATCATCATCAGCATGGAAAAAACTTAATCTAGCATGGGCAGGATTTTTTGTACTGATGGCAAGTCTGCACGCCTTTTTTGCCTTTGTCTTTATGGGGGGCGAGTACTGGGGCGAGTTTACCGCCTTTGGCGATATTATCGTCATGATAAGCTTTATGGTCGGTATGTTTATTGTCCTGCGTAAACACATTAAGATAGATGAAACAGCAGTTAAAAAATAATTTAAAAGTGCTAAAATATGGCTTTACCTATGATTCATAGATATCCATAGATTTTATTTTAATTTATCAAAATAAAATTGATAAAAATATCTTGCAAACCCTATTCGTACCAAACAACCAAATCAAACAACACATTAATCCAAAATTAGGAAAACCCCCATGCCACTATTTGCCATTATCGGTCATGATGTTGCCGACAGCACCGCCAAACGTGCCGAGATTCGCCCTGCTCACATCGAGCGACTGACCGCCCTACACGCCCAAAACCGCCTTGTCATCGCAGGTCCCACACCCATCAATCACGGCGAACCTGCCATGAGCGGTAGCCTTATCATCGCCCATTTTGATGAGATCGAGCAAGCCCGAGCATGGGCAAATGACGAGCCGTATTTGCATGGCGGTGTGTATAGCCATGTAGACATTCGCCCCTTTATCCAAGCCTTGCCTGCCGACAGTGACGCCTGAGAGTTACCATGAGAGTTGCCATCATTACCGCCTTGCTTGCCACCGCTTTACTGCCTGTGGTTAGTCTTGCTCAAACCGCCTCCAATGCGACATCTGGCACGCCCACCGCCAGCACCAATGGCAATGCCAGCGAGAGTGAGAATGCAGAGAGCCAAACCCCCGTTCCGCCACCGCCTGCCAGCCCGCACGACCCCAACGCTCCCACCATTGCCGAGCTAAACAGTCCCGACGATAATGAGCTGTCGCGTGCCAATACCGAGCTACTCGCCAAAAACAGCGAACTACAAGGGCGGATTGACGAGCTGACCACGCAGGTCAATGTGTTGGTTAATGAACGTAGTGGGCAGTTGTTTCTTTATGGCGTTATCAGCACCTTGGTGTCGTTCATCCTTGGCTTTATCCTAGCGTCACTCATCATGAAACGCAAATAAACCGACCTGACAGACCATGATACAGACCGCAGACATCACATGGCAAACCGACAGTTTGGGTAACATCACGCCCACATCCGAGCAGTTTGACGACATTTATTTTTCAAAAGCGGGCGGATTTGATGAGACCAATCATGTCTTTTTGCAAGGCAATGATTTGCCAAACCGCTTTGCCAATTTGGGTGAGCATGAGCATTTTGTCATCATGGAGACAGGCTTTGGCACAGGGCTAAACTTTTTGGCAACCTGCCTACTTTGGCAACAAACCGCCCCGCCGTCCGCCCGTCTGTATTTTGTCAGTACCGAAAAATATCCGCTCTCTCATGCCGACCTAACCACCGCCCTATCGGCATGGCAGGACGAACAAACCGCCCTATTTATCAAGGATTTACTGGATAATTATCCGCTTGCCTTAACGGGGTGTCATCGCTTGCATGTTGGCAATATCACGCTAGATTTATGGCTAGGCGATGCGTTGGATGGTTTCTGCAAAATGAGCGATGGACTTGCGGATGCTTGGTTCTTAGACGGTTTTGCCCCTGCCAAAAACAGCGAGTTGTGGTCAGACGAGATTTTTGGTCAAATCAAACGCCTATCTAGACCTAACGCCACCCTTGCCACCTTTACCAGTAGTGGGGCGGTCAGACGAGCCTTAACCGCTATCGGCATGACTGTACAAAAAATCAAGGGCTTTGGACGTAAGCGTGAGATGATTACCGCCACCTTTGACGGCAACGCCACACCAAAACCCACGCCAAAAACCGCCCCAAAATCAGCTATCGTCATCGGAGCTGGCGTATCAGGACTCTTTACCGCCCATGCGTTGACACATCGTGGCGTAGAAGTTACTTTGATTGACAAAACCGCCCCACTATCAGGAGCTTCAGGCAACCCCAAAGCCCTATTCGCCCCTAAGCTCACCCAATTATCAGACGCTCCCAATCATCTGCCCACCGTCAGCTTTTTATATGCCGAGCGGATTTACAAAGCGTTTAATCAATCATCAAATGATGAGATATTCTCCCAAACAGGGGCGATAGATTTTTTATTACCCACGCAAAAATCGTATGAAAAACTGGCTCATTTGGTAAATAGTTATCCTGACGAACTGATTGGCATTTTTAATGAAAATTTTAATTCAGACAATGCCGATTTTAATAAGCAACTCATCAACACCCACACGCCAAAAGCAGGTCTAATTGATACGCACAAATTGGCGGATTTTATTTTATCCAATCCCCTAATCCAATTTAAACAGTTTCATGCCAAACACATCACAAAAGACAATGACACATGGACGGTAAAAGATGACGACAGAGAGCTATCTGCCGACATCATGGTCATTTGTGCAGGGTTTGAAAGTTATTTATTAAACGATGAGTTATTTAACCCCAGAAAAATCCGTGGGCAAGTCTCATGGTTTGATATTCGCCATATGTCTGATGAGTTAAAAGCCAAAATCGCCACCCCAATAAAATATGACGGCTATTGTGCCACTTTTGATAAAGACGGCACGCCCACCTTTTTAATGGGAGCAAGTTTTGTGCGTAATGATACCGATACATCGGTGCGTGATGATGAGCATGAGTTTAATTTGGATAAACTTCGCCAGAGCTTATCACGCCTTGTCAATGAGTTAAACATCAATATCAAGGACTTACACGGACGGGCAAGCATACGAGCCCAAACGCCTGATTATCATCCCCTAGTCGGAGAAATAGGCGGTCAAGTTGGCGGTAAAATGGGCAATCATGGACTATACACCGTCTATGGCATGGGGTCAAAGGGGTTTAGTTTTGCTCCGATTTGTGGTGAGATTTTGGCAGGGTTGATTTTTGATGAGCCGTTGCCTGTCTCTCATATTTTATTGGATAAATTAAACCCAAACCGTCCACGCCTGCAAACACCGATTGGCCAAAATAGATAAATTTACGCAAAAAACCGCCATGTTTCGACAAGCTCAGCACGAACGGTTTTTATAATTTTAAAAATACCATGATAAAAGCCCACACTCAAAACACGCACGCCCACGCTTGCACCGTTGTCGCCCACAAAAATCACGAACCCACATCACGCACTTTTGTCATCGGCATTGATGAAGTGGGGCGGGGTTCACTGTTTGGGCAAATGACGGTTGGGGCGGTGATTTTGGATAATGATTTGACGGGCGAATTTGGGCAAATTGACCTAACAAATACACCCCTTGCTCTTATCAACGACAGCAAAAAATTGTCCGAAAAAAAGCGAAATTTGGTCTTTGACCCGATTAAGCAAACCTGTCAAAGCTATGTCATTATTGACATTTCTGCTTACGTGATTGATGCCATTGACATTTATCAAGCGACTCTTTTGGGCATGAGACTTGCCATTGAACACTTGATTGTGTTAAATAACATCAGCAAAAATGACAATCTTATCATCGTGATAGACGGCAACGCTGCGCCCACCCTATCCGATGACTTTACCGATTTTCAGCCGTGCATTCACACGCTAATCAAGGGCGACAGCATTCACACGTCTATCGCCTGTGCCAGTATCCTTGCCAAGGTTCATCGTGATACTGTCATAAGCGACTATGCCAAGATTTATCCTGGTTATGGACTAGACAAGCACAAAGGCTATGCCAGTAAAGCCCATACCACCGCCATTTATGAGCATGGGATATTGCCCGAGCATCGCAAAAGTTTTAATCCCATGCGGACGATATTGGCAAATCAGCTTTTTTAATCGCTTTAAAACAAATCATCCCTTTAAATTCTTATGCTGTTTTATCATCTCTTTTAACACCCGATTATTATCATCAAACCTACGACAGGCAGGACACATCAAAAGATGAAATTTCACCGTCATTTTTTGGGATAAAGTCAATGGTTCTTCTTGTGATAGACTCATAAGTTCAGTCATTTTTTGGCAATTCTTTAATCGTTTCATTGCATTCCCCTTAAACAAACCATTTTACCGACAAACACATTTGCAATCTTAATCTGGCTCTGTGCAATAACACATATAAATTCTGTCGAGTAATATTTAAGTTTTGACAAATCTCATCACTACCCAATTCTATATATTCTTTCATCAAAAAAACTTGTGCCTGCTCTTTGGGCAGATTCCCCAAACAAAGTTCCAATACTTGCCAAAATTCATCATTTTCAGCCGTTTCATGCGGACTTGCCCAGCGATTATCAAAGGCATTTGGCGATGAACCATTTTGCCAATGCCCAATATCATCAAACAGCATTGCCAAAAATTCTTCATCGCTATTTTCACTCATATCACTTATCGTTTCATAGTGTTTATTTTGGCGAATAAAGTCGGCAATTTTATTTTTTAAAATGGCAAATACCCATGTTTTAAAGGAGGACTTTCCTTGAAAACTGTCGGCATATTTTAAGGCATTTAAGAGGGCATCTTGCACCACATCTTTGGCGTGCTGTTCGTGATTTAATTGGTTATACGCAAAAGCAAACATGGACTGATATATCTCGTCCATGCTTTTTTTATCAAATTGGCGTAATTGTATTTGGTGCATTTTTAAGTCAAACAAATTTGAAATAAGACAAGGAAAACGAGCGAAGCTGTACAAATAGTACTGTGAACGAGTTTGACACAGTATTATTTCAAAGTTGGCAAACTTTTGTTTATCCAAAAGTCCATGCTTATATAACGCCCTGCCCCATAAATAATTAGCACAAGTAACATGATAAAATAAGTCATGCCAAATTCTATGCCATTATTTAAAACTACAAAATTACCCGTTTCGGTGAGCCAGTCATAATTGCCATGCGTTTGTAAGATCTCACGGGCTTTATTTAATCGCTCACCCGCTTGTATGGAATTATCCAAACTTGCCCGTCCCAATCCGCCAAATAATTGGGCGATATTGGTCGCAGGGTCGGTTGGGGTAATGGCGTGCCAGCCGTTTTTTAAATGCACAAGAAACATGGCAACCGCCATTGTGATTGCCAATAACATGCCAAACAGACGAGTCGCCACGCCAAGTAATAACGCCACACCACCAATCAATTCAGCAACAATCACCATTGCCACCCAAAAGGATGCAAATGGCAAACCAAGCCCCCAATCGGCATTACCAAACCACTGTGCCGTATCATCAAACGAACGGTATTTGGTTAGCCCTGCCATAATAAACACAGGGGCAAGATAAAGACGAATGGCGAATAATGGCAAAAAGTCCAATTTATTTAAATTTAAAACAAATTTATTATAATAAGCGTTGTATTTTTTTATCATAATTTACCTTATTTTTATTAAAAAGATTGGTTGTAAAAAATTTGATTATCAATCATAGTATTGACCAAATCATCAAACGAAGTTTTGATATTATCAAAAATCTCATCATTTAATTCAAAGGTGCGTTGTAGCTCTGCCAATAACTCATTTGTATTTTGATAACATACCTCTTCATTTTGCTTTTCTTGCATAAAGGTTAGTATGATAAAACTAAGCTGGCTTATGGCCATAAATGCCGTTTTGAATGTACCGTCCACCACTTTACGATACACCACCAAAAAAGTCGGGCTTTTTTGACTGGGAGAAAATGCCACGCTAATATCCTGCACCGCCCATTCATAATATAAAATCTGGGCGGTATGATTGATAAAAATAGACGCATTTTGATACATTAAAATAGGCTTGGGATTATTGTTCGGTAGATTATCTACAAACAATTCCACCCATTCATAATGAGCAAATTCTGACAAATAAATGGGCAAATCAAATTTTGTCAAAACATCATCGGTCAAATAGCCGACAAATTGCTCGGTAATTTCACTAAAATACGGACTTGCCATATCGCCATGTTTTAAAAAATCTTTAATCAGATTTTGCCAAACCAATATGCCAAAATGCGTCTCAATAATACTGCGAGTAATGGGAAAGCATTGATTGACAAAGCCAGAGACATTATTATAAATCAGATTTTGATATAATTGCCCCACACGAGCAGACACGGTATCGGCATTATCGTGTTTTTGTTTGCGGATATAATCGCCAAATTCACGCTGAAAGATGCGTAACTTGGGTGCTTTATCAATCATCATTGTTATGCCATTTTATTAAATTATCATTAAAATAATTAAGCCAATTTAAATGTAGAATTATTTTTATGACGTTCTTGAATTTCCCGAATGAATTTAACTTCACGGGTAAGCTCGCTAAGTTCTGGGAAATTAAAATCACGCTCCAAACAAGTCGGAATCTTATCTGCCGTTTCACCTGTTTTGGCAAATATCAAACCATAAGCGTCATTTAATAACGCCCAAACACGCTCCACCACACTATCGCCATGCGTATCCACAATCAAGCCGTCATCATCCACATAATGCCCAGCAACGTGCAAATAACACGTCCGCTCGAGCGGCAATTCACGCAAATATTGGTGTGGGTCAAAACCAAAGTTTTGGCTATTGACAAAAATATTATTCACGTCTAAATGCAATAAACAATCGGCTTCTTTTACCACCGCAGAAATAAATTCACTGTCGGACATTTCACTTTGGGGCGGTAGATAATAATATGAGGCATTTTCAATGCCAATTTGAGAGCCCAAAATATCTTGTACTTTTTTAATACGCTCGGCAACCCAAAATACCGCTTCTTCGGTGCAAGGAATGGGCAATAAATCATACAAATGCCCTTTATCATCACTACACCAAGACAAATGCTCGGTAAATAAATCAATGTTATGCGACTTCATAAAATGCTTAATATTATTTACATGAGCCACGTCCAATTCTTTTGAACTGCCAATAGACAAAGAAAGTCCATGACAAATAAAAGAAAACCGCTCGCTATAAGTACACAAGATATTTTCAAAACGTCCGCCCATAATTCCGTGGGAGTTTATCCAATTTTCAGGCGATACTTCAAAAAAATCAATCTGGTCTAATTGATGAATGGCATTGGCATCATCAAGAGACATTTGTGGCAATAACTCACGGCGAAAGCCAAGCCCTGCCCCGTGTAATGGTCTTTTATTTGTCATGTCATTTTCCTAATTATTAGGGTTTGTTATCAACATGGCATTTACAAGTGCTGATGCCCAAAATATGATAAATGGGGCAAAAATTCATAAAACCTGTTAATAACAGTACAAGCCCAACAATTCCCCATCACGAACCAAAATAAACACCCAAGCCAATAATGACAACACCCAAAATAATTCGTACGATTTTATCAGGTTTACCAACATTGATTTTCATAAAACACCTCTTAACGATAGCCTTGTTGTTTTAGGTCTTCATAACCGCCGTGATTGGTAACATTGGTATAGCCCAATTTTAAGAGTTCTGTGCGAGCAACTTCGGCACGTCTGCCACTTCGGCAATATAGATTGATAGGATTGTCTTTATTGGGCTCAATGGCAGAAATCTTTGATGCAATATCGCCAACAGGGATATTAACGCTATTTGACAAATGCCCTGCTTGATACTCTTCTGGGCTACGCACATCAATCCAAACGCCTTTTGCTTTGGGTTTGATTTGTGATTGAGTTTGGGTTTGAGATTTGGCATTGTTTTGTTTTGATGAGATATTGGCAAAACTGTTACACGCAGTTAATCCCAAAATGCTAATTGCAATGGCAAGAGTGAGTTTTTTCATAAGACACCTTTTTAAATTAAACCGATTAAATTTATTTAAAAACAATTAAAATTCGGCAAATAAATCATTTAATGATTCGCCAATGGTTGGGTGCGTAAAAATTTGCCCTTTAAAATAATCCGCTTTAACGCCATTATCCATTGCCAATTTAAATAAATTGATAATCTCATGGCTATTTTCACAAAACAACGTAACGCCCAAAATCTCGTTATTGTCTTTATTCACAATCGCTTTTAATAAGCCTTTGGTATTGCCTGTGATTTTGGCTTTGACAATGGCTTGGGCGGGCAAGGTTGACACTTGGTAATTTTTGCCACTGTCTTTGGCTTGTTTTTCGCTCAGGCCAATTTGTGATAAAGGCGGTGTGATAAAAACACTCGTTGGGAAGGTGTGGCGGTCGGCTCTGTGGCGTGTGCCGTTCCCAAACAAATCATCCGCCACAATGCGATAATCATCAAGCGAGATGTAGGTAAACTGCGGTGAACCTGCGACATCGCCCATCGCCCAAATGTGGTCGGTGGCTTTTAGTTTGTCATCGCACACCACATAGCCACGCTCGCTTAGCTGTACGCTTGTGTTTTGTAGGTTTAGACCATCTGTGTTAGGTCGTCTGCCAATGGCGACAAGCACAGCATCAGCGTCAAGGGTCATCTTATCGGTGATGACTTGGGTATGCTCTGTTAGGTGTTTAAATTCTTGAATGTCTTGCCCCAAGTGTAGGTCAATGCCACGCTCATTTAATAGGTCAAGCACAATCGCACGCACGTCATCATCAATCTTTGGCAAAAAGCTGTCAAATTTTTCAACAATGCTCACTTGACTGCCAAAAGCGTGATACATAAAGGCAAATTCAAGGGCAATAAAGCCTGCACCCACGATAACCAGTCGCTTGGGGGCGGTCGCTTGGCTGTCGCCTAAGTTTAAAAGCCCCGTGCTGTCATAAACACGCTCGCCGTCCACGCCTGCAATCGGTGGCATAATGGGGGTCGTGCCTGTGTTGATAAAAATCCGCTCGGCATGCACCGTCTCGCCTGTGGATAGGGCAACAGTGTTGTCATCAACAAAGCTCGCTTGTGCGGTGATGACGGTTACATTTGGTAAATCATTGATTTTGTTAAAATTAGCTTCACGCAAGGCAGAGATGAGTTTGCCCTTGTCCTGCATGGCAACGGCAAAACTGTCTGTTTTGGCTTCATGAATCAGTTTTTTTGACGGAATACAGCCCACGTTAATACACGTTCCGCCATACATTTTGTCCGATTGCTCAACCAAAATGGTACGCTCGCCGTGTTTGTCAAACAGCCCTGCCAGCGTTTTGCCCGCTTTACCAAAGCCGATGATTAGGTTTTTGGTTTGTATCATCTTTTTTCTCCAATTTATTTGCCAAAATCATTAGGGTATGACAAGGTTATGAAAAATTCCCAAAACCTTGTCATGCAAGCCTAAACCGCTATTTATTTGTTACCGCCACAACTGGCGTTGGCGTTTTTGTCGGTGCTTGCCCCACAACTGGCAGTTGCGGATTTATCGGCAGTTGCGGTAGCGGTGTTCGCTCCACAACCTGCGTTGGCACTTTTATCGCCTGCTTTTGCTTCGGCTCCGCATTTGCCTTCGCCGCATTTACCTTCGGCTGATTTTTCGGTCATGGTGGCACTGCACCCTGCTTCGCCACATTTACCTTCACCGCATTTGCCTTCGGCAGTTTTGGTAGCGGTAGCGGTGTTAGGCTCGGCAGTAGCGGGCTGGGCTGGTTCGGCATTTTGGTAGCCTTGCTCCATGGGCTGTGCTTCTACCTTTTCTTCTTTACAAGCAGTAAGTCCTGTGGCAAGTAGGGTTGCTACGGCAAGACCTGTGATTTTACGGTTAAGATTTGACATGATAAACTCCAATTAAACATCATAAACCATTTTATGATACACCTTAGACGTACGTGGGGCAAATATCTTACAAAAAATTTGAAAAATTTTTAAAAATTGTTGTCATACCCCTTATGTTTTAGGTGCAAACGTATTTTGGCACGCTCTTTTTTATGGCGTGTTTTGGGGTTGTCTTTATCATGAACACCACCCTTTTTTAATAAAGGGTTTAAGGCGGTGTGGTTGCGTACTTTAATCGCACTTGGGTAAATTGGGTGATTTGCCAATTTTTCGCCAAGTTTGATAAGCTCTTTTTGGTTTTTCATATTATTTTCCTATGTTGGATTAAGTCAAAATATATTTTAGAATTTGGACGTATAAGGGTAATTTATTCGCCCCAAAATCCAAATTTGACACAGGGCAAATGTGATTTGCCCCTACACCTATTTTCCCAAATGACAAATAAACAATCATTCATCACCCCTTAATACACATCACCTGCTTTAAGGTATGCACCACCTCCACCAAATCGGTTTGGTTTGCCATGACCTCATCAATGTCTTTATACGCCTGTGGAATCTCGTCCAGCACGCCCTTATCTTTACGACATTCGATACCGTCCGTCTGAGCAACCAAATCCGCCAAGCCAAACTCACGCACCGCACGCCCACGGCTTAGCCTACGCCCTGCCCCGTGCGAACACGAACAAAAACTCTCGCTATTGCCACGCCCACGCACGATATAGGATTTTGCCCCCATAGAGCCGGGGATAATGCCAAGCTCGCCCTCATAGGCACTAATCGCCCCCTTGCGAGTTACATAGACCGAACTGCCAAAATGCGTCTCACGGCTGACATAGTTGTGATGACAGTTTATCGCCTCTTTGGTTATGGTAAAGCGGGGAAATTGTGCGTCTTTGCTTTGTAAGGCTTTGATAATGAGTCTCATCATCTCCTTGCGGTTTTCGGTCGCATAGTCCTGAGCCCAGCCCGCCGCCTCAATATAATCGTCAAAAAACGGCGTACCCTGTGCCAAATACGACAGCTCACGGTCAGGAATATAACCAAAACACGTCTCATTCACCTTTTTGGCAAGACTGATAAAATACTCACCAATGCACGAGCCAATCCCACGAGAGCCAGAGTGAAGCATAATCCACACATCATCATTCTCGTCCACGCATAGCTCAATGAAGTGATTGCCACCGCCTAGCGTGCCAAGCTGTTTTGCCCACGTTCTGTCAAAGTTACTCATCATTTTTAACAAGCCCTTGTGTTTGTCGGTAATTTTGTTGAGACGAATGGCAAGCGGGTCAAGCGTACTCATTTTTGCCATGATTTGTTTGTGCTTTTCAAAGCCGACAGGGACGTGTTTTTCAATGGCAAGGCGGGTAGGTTTTAGATTGTCGGGCAACTGCTCCGCCTTGATAGACAGGCGTAGAGCATTCATGCCACAGCCGATATCCACGCCTACCACAGACGGAATGATTGCCGATTTGGTCGGAATCACGCTCCCCACAGTCGCCCCCTTGCCCGCATGAACGTCAGGCATGACGGCGATATGGCTATGGATAAATTGTAGCTGGCTCATGGCGTAGAGCTGATTTAACGCCTTTTGTTCCACGTCTTTGGTAAAGATTTTGACAGGCACGCCATTGTTGCCATTTTCATTTAAAATAAGTCCGATACTCATAAAATTATTTCTCTTTTGGGTTGGTTTGGGGATTTAGATAAAGGAGCATTAACATTAGCACAAATTTATGATATGTAGGTGTAGGGACGTGCTGAGCACGTCCAATAAAATCGTTATATCATCAAGGGTGTGTGCAACACGCCCCTACAAAGCCTGTGATAAATATTAATTTCATTAGGTGTATTTAAAAAATACCAAATTTTTGATATAAAAATGCCCAACCAAAAATCATTCAATTTTTAGCTAATTAAATAAACACAAATTAAAAAGACAATACTTCCCCAATCATTTTTAAATATAAAAATGACAAATAAAAGACAATATTTTGGGAAAGGAAAACCGTCAAAACTGATAAAGCAGTTTATCAATTTTTAAGACAAATCTTAGCGATTTTTTGGGCAAATTTTAGACAATAAAAAACGGTGAAAGCCTTGTAGATTAAGGCTTGCCACCGTCTTTATGTGTTTGGCTTGATATAAGACTTATATCAAAAATGATTTGCCCAAACAGTCAAAACGGTTGGTCTTTTTTGGATTACAAAAATTGTAAGATACAGACATTGTTTTACTCCTATTACTGTTTGGGTGAATGAAATACACCAAGCGTATTTGGTGCGTGAATGTGTATATGATAAGCGATAAAAATAAAAAGTCAAGGGGTTTTTAAATTTTTTTTGTTATCGACAATCAATTTTCTTTTGAATGACATATGGAACTTTTTAAACGATATATTTTGTTAAAATCGCCCGATTCTCATCAAACGCATTTAAGGAATTTATCATCATCACTTTTTCGTATTGCCAAATGTCATTTTTATCAATATTTGCCAAATGAACTTTTTGAGCTTCCAATAAATACGCTCGCTGAGTGCCTTGTAATAATGGTGTATCAGGTGTGTACCAGTGATTGTCTTTTAAAAATAATAAATTTCCAATAGAACAATCCGTAACCAAGCCGTTTTTTATAATTATAATTTCATCACAATCACCCTTTTGGGATAATAACTGATTTAATAAATTTCTATCATCATATTTATAAGCATAATCTATCTCATCACATTCTATTATTTTAAAAGATTGAATGGATTTTGGGGTGTAACCAAAATATTCTACTTTTATGTTATATTTATCATAAGTAACACGACAACGGATAAATTTATTGTTAAATTCATCAGGCACACAAATTATATCGGCAATATCATCAATCATGCTTTGACAATGTAAAAATAACTGCCCTTGTTTAAATCGTCTATTATGATAATCCAGATTTAAAATACGCCCGTTATTTATGGCAAGCGTCTCAAAAAGCATGACTAATCCGGTTTTTTCCATTTAATTTCAACTGCCGTCATCTCGCCCACAACCGTTTGTTTTAGGTCTCGTGCCATGTCAAATTTAGTCGGCGATGTGGGGATATGCACCGCCATAAGCTCGGCTTGGGTCTGCGGATAGCGTGGGTTTTGGGCGGGGTTGGCGTAGCCGTGCGGATATATGGGAGAGCCGTTTGCTAGGTCGTATTTGTCGCTCGCCCCAAAAGCGTGCAGGCTCTCATGGGCGATGACCACGTTGTTATTGGCGGTTTTTTTGTCCATGCCAAACAAATTGACGACGCCAATGCGTCCATTTTGTAGGGCGGTAGATGTCTCGGTGATGATTTTTTTGTCAGGGCTATGATACTGCAAAAACAACCGCAAATTGGTCGGCACGCCAACGTCATGGGCGTTTTTGTAGGCATAATAGCGAAATTTTAAACTCCAAATAATCGCGTCCGTAATTCCGCCATTTCTCGGCACTACAGGGGGCATGGCTTTAACTTCCCGCCCTAGCCGATAATAAAAACTGGCGTTTTGACCGTATTTTTTGCTCTCGGCATTGAGATAAGTCTCTATTTCTTTAAAATCGCTATCGGACAGGCTTGCGATATATTTGGCAACTTCTGGCGAATTATCCACGTTAATGGGGTAAATGGCGACATAAACAGGCTTTTGCCAATCGTGATTTTTATCACGAAAGCTATTGATAGCGACAATAAGCAAAATGCACAGTAGGATAAGAATTCGGATATTTTTGAACATTAGGATTTAGTTAATTCATCATAAATTTGTTTTGCAACCATATAGGCTAGATTTACAGGCACGGCATTACCTATCATTTTATAGCCATCATTGACCGATGAATAAATAAATTCAAAGTCATCGGGAAATCCTTGAATTCTGGCACATTCACGCACAGATAGCCTGCGATAAGCATTCAGCTGATGGTCATCAAATTCAAATACATTTTCAGCTTTTTTAATCATTTTTGGGGCATTGGGGTGCTGTGGGGCTTGTCGTCCACTTGCCTGAATGGTAAATGACGGCTCATTCCAAGCACGCACACGATTTCGGCTCATATAAATACTAGAATAACTACCAATAAAATATTCGTGATTTAAAATAACGCATTTTTTGCCATTGGTTTTATTATTTTCCAAGGCGGGTATGGCATTATCTTTTAAATCAAAAATACTATCCTTTAACACAATCTTGGTCTCCATTGGCAATGGAAAATCAAAATTAACAATATTTAAATCCTGACGAAACCCCACATAAAAAACTCGTTTACGATTTTGAGCCACGCCATAATCATAAGCATCAAGCATTTTAATAAAAACATAATAACCTGCTTCTTTAAAACGCTCAATAATATTTTGAACTGCTTGATTGTGTCTTTTGGCAAGCATTCCTGAGACATTTTCTGCCACAAAAAATTTGGGCTGTTTGGCTTTTAAAATACGAATATAATCAAAAAATAACTGCCCCCGTTCATCATCAATCCCCCGTAAAGCACCCGCTTCACTCCAACTTTGACACGGTGGTCCGCCAATAATGCCATCACAGCCAGGAAAATCATCGGCACTAAACCCACGAATGTCGCCTTTTAATAATGGATTATGATGATTTTTTTCATAAGTTGCCCAAATGGATTTGTCGTATTCATTTGCCATCACGATATGAAAACCCGCTTGGCGAAACCCTAAATCCATACCCCCTGCCCCTGCAAATAAACTGATGACATTCATTGATTTTCTCCAATAAAAAACTGGATAAGTTTGGCAGGTTTTAATTGAGCAGGGTTATTGGGATTTTTAATAAAATGTCTGTGATACTGGCATTTTGATGATGGCTGATGGTATCAAGTAGTTCATTTGTATTATCTAATGATTGCCATTTTTCATCATTGATAATCGCCATAAAATTAAAGCGATGACGAAAATCTCTTTGATAGACATCATCAAAGACCTTAAAGGGATTTTCAATATGCCACATACCCCGAACTCGCAAGTTAGTAATACCCAATGGGTCTATCCGTTTGATTTTACCAAGCTCTTTGGTAGCGGTAAACTCCACCCCTTCTATTGTTTCTACACCTGTTTTAATTCTATTTTTGATGGTCTCATAAATGCCAGCTTCGGCACAATAATCATCACCATATACCAATGCCAATGCTGTTAATTGACCATTATTAACAATACCTACTGCATAGAGCATATCTTTGGTCATCCAATTTTCTGCCGTTTTGCAGGCGGTAGTCAGCATTGGATTATTGCTAAATAATTTGGCTTTTGGGTAGCTAGAATTTAAAGCCAAATCCGAATTTTTATTTTCTATTTTTTTGACTTCTATGGCATCGCCATTTTTTAGCATCATATCAGGCGGATTACTGGCATTGCCAAGATAGGAGAAATGCTCGGCAATTTTTAAAGTTCGCTCATATTCAGATAAATAAAATCCGCCAATAAATAAATCCTGCACATATCTTTCTAGGGCATCACCGACATTATTGATACGATTTTTACCCAAATAACTTGCTTGTAAATCTGTGATGGGATTGTTGATCAGTTCACAAATGGCATTGATGATATTAGACATTTACTTTCTCTTCTTATCCCGTTTCTTAAACTCAGCAATACGTTTACGCTCACGCATGACTTTGGCTTTATTTTTGATGACGGGATTTTTTTTGCCTTCGTATGGGTTGGCATTTTGTTTAAATTCCACATGAAGGGGCGTGCCTTCTAATTTAAACACGTCCCGATACACATTTTCAAGATAACGCTGATAACTTTTTGGCAAACTGCTCGTTTGGTTGCCGTGAATGACGATGACAGGCGGATTATGCCCACCTAGATGAGCATAGCGAAGTTTGATACGGCGACCGCCCGCCATTGGCGGCTGGTGAGCCTCCACCGCATCTTGCAAAATCTGCGTAAGACGAGACGTGGACACCTTAAACATGGACGCATCGTACGCCTTATGAATAGACGGATACAGATTGCCCACGCCATTGCCGTACAGGGCAGAAATCAGATGAATCTTAACCCACGGAATAAAGTGAAAACGTCTGTCCATTTCAATTTTGACAATGTCTTTTTGGTCTTGGGTGAGATTGTCCCATTTGTTAATGGCAATCACAATCGCCCGACCTGCGTCCAGAGCATAGCCTAACATATGCAAATCTTGATCAACGATACCTTCGTGTGCGTCAATCACCAGCACAACTACGTTGGCATCTTTGATAGCTTGTAAGGTCTTGATAACACTGAATTTTTCTACTTTTTCATCAATCCGCCCACGCCGTCTCACGCCTGCGGTATCAATGAGTGTGTATTGGCGACCTTCTCGCTCAAAGGGAATATAAATGCTGTCCCTTGTCGTACCTGGCATATCAAACACCACAACACGCTCCTCGCCAAGCAAGCGATTGACCAGCGTGGATTTACCGACATTGGGTCTGCCGATAATCGCCAGTTTCAAGCCGTCTGTCTCGGGATTTTCGGCGACTGTTTCGGGCATATCGGCAGTGATGATTTCAAGCAGACTCGTTACGCCCTTGCCGTGGCTGGCACTTGTCGGAATTGGCTCGCCAAAACCCAAACCAAAAAACTCAGCAATGGACGCTTCGTGTACACCGTCTGTTTTGTTGGTGACCAAAAAGACAGGCTTACCCAGCGTGTGCAAAAACTTGGCAATCTCCTCATCGCTTGGGGTTAGTCCTGCCCGTGCGTCCACGACAAACACGACCATGTCCGCCTCATGAATGGCGGTGTACGACTGTGTTGCCATATAGTCATCAATGTTGCCCTTGCCGTCATCAGCCTCGCCAATACCGCCGGTGTCAATGACGATAAAGGATTTATTTTCAAAAAACACATCGCCATATTGGCGGTCTCGGGTCAGCCCTGCTAGGTCAGCGACTAGGGCTTGGCGGGATTTGGTGAATTGGTTAAACAGCGTGGATTTGCCGACATTGGGGCGACCTATCAGGGCGACTACAGGTTTTAGGGACATGGTGTTCTCGGATTGTTATTTTATAAAACTTACTATTTTAACATAAAATTGAGAGGGTATGGTATTTATTGATTTTGCTTACGCCAAACAAAGAACATCACTACATATACGAATGGCGATCAATAAGGTATAATAAGCCATTTAGAGACATTAAAGGAGCAAAAATGACCGACAAACACATTCATCATTCACATCATGACGATACTCTTTTGACCCTAAGCCACGCCCAAGCGATAGTGATTGCCATCAGTGCCATTATCATTTTGGGCGTTACGATGATAGCATGGGGCTTTGTGCCACATTTGTCCTTGCTTTTGGTGATATTGGGTCTGCTTATGTTTGGGTTTAGTCGGCGTATCGCCTTTGATGATATGCAAGAGCGTATGATAAAGGGCGTATCCACAGGCATGGGGGCGATTTATCTGTTCTCGTTCATTGGGCTATTGGTGTCCGCTCTTATGATGAGTGGGGCGATTCCAACTTTGATTTATTATGGCTTTAATGTCTTGTCGCCCCAGATGTTTTATTTGTCCGCCTTTATCTTAGCAAGTGTGATTGGCGTGGCATTAGGTAGTGGATTTACCACTTGTGCGACTGTGGGCGTGGCGTTTTTGGGCATGACCGAAGCCTTTAACGCCAATCCTGCCATCGTCGCAGGGGCGGTGGTCTCGGGGGCGTTGTTTGGCGATAAGATGTCGCCTTTGTCCGACACAACAAGCATTGCCGCCAGTATCGTAGGCATTGACCTATTTGACCACATCAAAAACATGATGTACACCACCATTCTTGCGTGGCTTATCTCGGCGGTGGTGTTTTTTGTGTTATCAGGCGATGGCGGTGCGGACTTGGCGGACGTGGCGGTGTTGCAGGATAGTCTTGTGGCAAGTGGTTTGGTGCATGGCTATGCCCTTATCCCCTTTGTCGTGCTGATAGCCCTTGCTGTCATGCGAGTGAACGCCATTTATGCCATATCGGCAACCATTGCCGTGTCGCTTATCATCACTTATATCCATAGCTCGCCAAGTCTTGCTGAGCTTGGCGGGTGGTTTTTTGCAGGGTATAAACCTGCCGAAGGCTTGGAGCTTGGCAATGTGGGGCGATTGGTGTCAAGGGGTGGTTTGGAAAGTATGTTTTTTAGCCAGCTTCTTGTGATTTTGGCATTGAGCTTGGGCGGACTCTTGCACGCTTTGGGGGTGTTGCCTGCTTTGTTGTCCGCCATTCGTCATCTTTTGACTCGTGCCAGTCGTGCGGTATTGACAGCGTCTTTGACGGCATTTGGGGTCAATTTTTTGGTGGGTGAGCAGTATTTGAGCCTATTATTATCGGGCAATACCTTTGCCCCTGAGTTCAAACGCTTAGGCTTGCACCCCAAAAACTTGGCTCGCACGATAGAAGATTCAGGCACAGTCATCAATCCTCTGGTACCGTGGGGTGTGTATGGGGTGTTTTTGACAGGGGTATTTGGCATGCCTGTGCTGGACTATGTGCCGTATGCAGTGTTTTGTTATGGTTGTTTATTTTTGACGCTCTTTTTTGGGTTTACAGGAATCACGATTACAAGGGCTGATGATAAATTAGAGCAAGCTAAGACCCACCAACAAACCAACATCAAGCCAACATAAAAAGCCAATGTCATACATTGGCTTTTTATTTTTTTGGACTTACAACTTTTCAGTCAATTATTAAAACTGCCACACCGCAACCACACCTTCACTGCTTTGGGTATATAAGCGGTTTTCTATCACTTGCAAACTGGTTAGCTGTCCTTTGGTATTTGTACGACTAATGATTCTGCCTGTGTTATCAAAAACATGCACCACACCGTCCAAATCGCCCACCGCCACATGACTGCCGATGACAACAGGATTGGTCAGACGGCGGTATTTGAGTTCATTATTCTCCCACAAAACATCGCCTGTCATCGCATTAAAGGCAACCACATCGCCATGGATGCTTGTACTAATGAGCTGACTGCCTAGCAGAGCAGGAGATTTAGTACTGGCAAGCTCACTAACAAATAGGGTACGTCCTGCACTCATGTCAAACCCAGTCAGCTGTCCGCTATAACTTGGCACATACAGATATTGACCTGCCACCAATGGCGTGCCATCGACATCGCTCATTCGATGGACTTGACTGCCACCGACCGCACGCCCTACCCGACGTGTCCACAGCGGTGTGCCTGCCTGTGGGTTGATGGCATGAATACGTCCGTCTGCCGTGCCAAATAATGCCGTGTTAGCATCTAGACTGATGGGTGTTGCCGCACCACGCACGCTGACGGCAGGGTTTTGGGTGCTAAACTGCCACACTTGACTGCCATCACTGGCATTTAGGGCATAAATCACGCCGTCATTGGCAGAGACCATCACACGACCACTGCTGATGAGAGCAGGAGCAAGTGACGAGCTGGGCAAACTTCGCTCCCACACCACGCTCCCTGTCGCTCCGTCAAGTGCCACCACCCTGCCTGAACGAGTGCCAACCACCACAAGCCTACCATCGGTTGCCACGCCACTGCTGATGACATCGCCAACATTTACCGACCATGTCTGAGTATTACCAGTAAAGGCACTGACCACGCCCGTACGACTGGCAGCGATGAGTGTACCACCCACAGAAGCCACTTGCAAGTCTGCCACGTCTTTTTTATTGACATTGGTACCCTTAAAACGCCCGCCTGCTTGGGGTAGTGAAAAACTGGCAACTTTATTTAAAACCGCCACCTCATTATCAATCTTAACCAGTTTAGCAGGTTTGTTCTCAGGGGTTTTACTGCGACTAAAACGGTCGCAACCTGTGGCAGTCAGTGCCAATACCGCCACACTTGCCACAGCCAAAGGTTTGGTGATGTGTTTCATACGAATCCTTATTTGATTTCTGTATTTAGTTTAGATTTGATTGTGGTTGATATACACCCAAACAACTTGATATCTACCACGGGTTTGTAGGGGTGTGCTGAGCACACCCTTTGATAACATTGCTACACAAGGCGTGCACAGCACGCCCCTACATCCAAACATCATTGCGTTTGCAGTAATTTAAAGTCTCTTGGGTGTATCAGTTAAAACGCATTAATTTTAGCAAAATTTTGTTTATCATGAGTTGATAAATGGTGTGTTTGTATTGCCACTTTGTGTCATCACTCGCCGCCACCCTGTACTGTCTCATTCTCATTTGACAGTATATCATTTGCACCCACTGTTTGGGCATTGGCACTTGTCACGTCCGAATCATCTTGGACTGGCGTTGCCACTACTTGGTGTTTGGGCGTGATGGGCGTTGGGGTCATGCCCAATGCTTGCATTTTTAGGCTAAGTAGTGATCGACTCTCGCCACGCTCAGTCAGTCCATCCCACGCCAGCTGATAGGCTTGCTTGGCATTCTCATCCTCATTTTTTAAGACGTAAATATCGCCCAGTAATTCTTGCTTTGAACTCTCGAACGCCTTAGGAAACTCACCATTGACCACCGTCAAAGCCTCATCAGCATTACCCGCCGCCAATAGCGACTGCCCCAGTCTTAGCTGAGTGATTGCATTCAGCCCCTCATCATCCAAGTTTATCTGACTTGCCTGTTTTAGGGTTGCCGCCGCCTCGGTGTGCTGACCACCATCTGACTGATGGCGTGCCTTTATCATGAGAGCCTGCCACGCATAAGCGGTCTTGCCATGGTTCGCCACCAGCTTATCAATATCCGCAAACAAAGCCTGTTGGTCCCTGCCTAATGCTTCTTTGTCAACTTGATGGACAAATGCATCATTTTTCTCGGTGATTAGCGTGTAGCTATCGGCTGCCACGGTGTCAATTTTGGCGTAGTTTTTTTGATAAAAATCCCAGCCAAAATATCCTGCCAATACCAAAATCACCGCCCACACGATTTTGTTGCCGTGCTGTTTTAGGGCGGACATGGCTTGTTTGTCATTTACTATCAGTTCATCGCTCATCTGCTAACTCTTAAAAATGCTTTTTAATGTTAAATCTAGTTTTATCAATGATTTAAACACGGCTAATTCATCAACCAAGCCATTAAACTTTTATAACACCGACAATCTTACTCAAAATCAAAATCCGTCATCGCACGATTTGTCTGCTCCCCTGTCGCCATATTTTTGACCGACACGGTTTGATTGGCAACTTCATCATCACCGACAATCACGGTAAATTTCGCCCCCGACTTGTCCGCCTTTTTCATTTGCGATTTTAGGCTGGTGGCGGACGCCATTTTGACACGCATAGTTGGGCGGTAGGTGCGTAGCTCATTGGCATATAGCACGGCATTCATATACACACTTTCGTTTGCCACGACAAACACATCACAGTCGGCAGTATCGGCAATCGGATTGACAGTTTCCATAAGTAACATCAAGCGTTCAAGCCCCATGGCAAAGCCAACCGCAGGCTCACTCTGCTCAGGCTTACCCCTGACAATACCGACAAGCCCGTCATAACGCCCACCACCACACACGGTCGCCTGTGAGCCTAATTTGTCCGTTACCCATTCAAAAACGGTTTTGTTATAGTAGTCAAGCCCACGCACGAGCTTTTCGTTAATCTCAAAATCAATGCCAAGCGTGTGCAGGTAGTTTTGCACCTGCTCAAAATGCAAACGGCTCTCATCGCCCAAAAAGTCGGACAACTTCGGAGCCCCGAGCAAAATCGCCTGCGTCTGCTCATCTTTGCTGTCAAGCACTCGCAAAGGATTGGTGCTGACACGGCGTTGGCTGTCGTCATCTAGCCCGTCAAAATGAGTGGTCAGATACTCAACCAACGCCGTCTTATAAGCGATACGCTCATGAGCCTCGCCCAGTGTGTTTAGCTGCAGCGTTACATGGTCAAAAATGCCAAGGCGTTTGTACATCATCGCCGTCATCGCAATCAGCTCGGCATCAGCGTCAGGCAGGGGCGAGCCAATGCTCTCTACCCCAAGTTGAGTAAACTGGCGATAGCGTCCCTTTTGCGGACGCTCATAACGGAACATCGCCCCCATGTACCACAGTTTTGGCGTGTCGCCACGTGTCAGATTATGCTCCACCACCGCACGCACGCACCCTGCTGTCCCCTCTGGGCGGAGCGTAAATGACTTTCCATTCTCGTCTTTGCCTGTATTTTGGTTGCCATGCACCACGCCAAACATCTCTTTTTCGACAATGTCGGTCGCCTCGCCCACGCCACGGGCGAACAGGTCGGTCTCCTCCACCATAGGCAGGCGGATTTGGCTAAACCCATAACCGTCTAGCACTTGGGTCAAAACACTCTCCACCGCTCGCCATTTGGCGGTGTCGGTTGGCAAAATGTCATTAAAGCCACGAATGGCGGTAAGTTTACTCATGTTTTTTCCTAAGTCAGTTTTATCAAAAAGATACAGCTAGCAAAATTAAATTTTACTACACAAACCATTCACCCTAAGCTTATCAAAAATTCGGTTTCTTCTATGGTTTTACAAGCTCGCCATGAATAGAAAGCGTAGCACTTTTTCATTTTGCAGAGAGTAGCTCAATTTAGATTAACATCATTTTTGTTATTAGTTAAAAACTAAAACCACTTTTTAAATATCTTTTGATAAGTGCCATCACTTTTCATATCTAAAATGTGCTTATTTATGTCATTCATCATGTCCACATTTTCTTTGTTTATCAAAAATCCATAAGATTCTTGCGGATAGTCATAATCAATGGAAAAATACAAAGGGTCTTTTTTTGTTGAATATTTTGAATAAAAATAAGGTATGACAACAGAATTGCCAATTGCAATCTGAGCATCATCTCTTAAAAGAGTCTGTACAGAAATCCAATCACTGACTGTATAGTCTATGTTAGCATCGTCATAATTATTTTCATAATCTTTGACAATTGCAAATGTGGTTTGCATTGAATCTTCTTTAACAGCTGTTGAATTTTTCCCAATATCCTCCAATTTCTTTATTTTTGGATTTTTACTTAGCAAAGTTATCGGATAAACATCCAAATAAGAGTTGGTCATATTATATTTTTGAATTCGTTGCTCACTAATCTCAATACCTGCGATAATATCTATCTCTTTATTATTCATGCGATTGAAAAGGCCATCTCTTGGCTGATATTCATATTGAAAATTATAATCAGAACGTTTATCTATTTCTTTTAAAATATCGTACTCAAAACCCTGAATATCTCCCTTTTCGTCAATAAAAATAACTGGTGCATTGCCAGTTGAAGACGACATAAGACCAACTTTAACATCAAAAGATGATTTTTGAGTGGTACTAACATTACTATTAATACCTGATTGTTTATTTTCATCATTCTTTAATGAATTGTCAGAATTTGAGCAAGCAAACATTAATAAAGAACATGATAAAACTGTCATGAATGATAAAATATTTTTTTTCATAAAATAAATTCCAAGAAGTAAAAGCCATTAAATACACAAACACAAATACGAGATAAGCATTTACAAATCATCTTTATGATTGATTTGCGTTATTATCTTGGGTGTTATTAAGGCCTAAGATTTTATATTAATATAACCAATTAAGTGCAAAGTCATTTTATGCATGATTTGATAAATACACTCTACAAAATGAAAAAGTGCTACGGTTTCCATTCGTGGTGAGCCTGTCGAACCATGACGGAAAATAGCTCAGGGCGAACAGTTTCCGTGGTAAAATTCAATTTTGTTAGCTGTATCATTTAAGGTTTCTTAAAATTACCTTGAAATTTGACTGGCACCAAATAACCAATACTCTTTAAATTCATCACCTCTGTTAAGCTATTTAAGCCTTGCATCATTTCAAGTTCTAGCAGATTTAAGTGAATAGGCTCCTGTGTCATCACATTTATTGTATTATTATCCAACTTTATGATTTTAAGAGACGCCTCGGTTTGTATTGTCTTACCATGAAAAGAAATGGTCAGTGGTTGCACTTTACTTACTTCTTTATGAACACCAAGAGTATTTATCCAGTCATAATCTATTTGAGATTGAATCTCCACTTTTGGAAATCTCTCTGTCTCAAAAAGCCATTCTTTAATTCTTTGGTCTCTGATAGAGATGTCAGTTTCAACACTGTCAAGCTCTATCTCCATTTTTAGGTTACCTTGCTTATCCAAATAGCCAAAATAGGTATTAAAAACACCCTCCTCAACAATATCATTGTCATTCTTATCGGTCTTTGTGCTATAAAACCTAATGTCTGCCTCATCTAAAATCCAAGAGGATAGTTCATTTGACTTTTCTGCCATTTGGACACCATGCGGGGGGTTACTCTCCACAGCAGGCTGTTCGGCAAAATTTTCTTCTTTGGCACAACCATACATACCAAATGATAGGATAAGAAGACCCAAAACAAAAGTATGTTTCATCACATTACCTCATATAAAAACATAAAATTAAAAAAAATAATCTATTAAAGTCGGCAAGAGCATTTATGTATCGGGGAATACCCATCATTAACAAATGCAAAATACAAGCATGCCTTAAAATACCAAATGACAATTTTATTGAGCCACTCTAATAATCTCATTGGCTCGCTTGTCCGCCAACTCTTTGGCTTTTTCACGCACCATTTGTTCTATTTCATCCACCAGATTTTTGGTATCAATCAAATGGCTTTTTTGTCCCATTTTATACACAAGCGAATTGGGGCTTGCCCCCACCACGCCAATGGTCGCTTCTTTGGCCTCCCCCGGTCCATTGACCTTACAGCCGATGACGGACAAATCAAGCGGTTCTCTGATGTCTTCTAGGCGAGATTCTAGCTCGTTCATGACCTTAATCACGTCAAATTCTTGACGGCTACAGGACGGACAAGCGATAAAGTTTACACCATTGGAGCGAATGTTTAGCGATTTTAAAATATCAAAACCGATTTTAATCTCCTCTTCAGGCGGACTTGCCAAGGATATCCGCATGGTGTCGCCAATGCCGTCAAGCAAAAGCCCACCTAGTGCAATGGCGGATTTGACCGTGCCTGTACGATACACACCAGCCTCAGTAACGCCCAAATGCAACGGGCAATCTACCTTTGCCGAGATAAGCCGATAAGCATCTAGGGTCAAAAAAACGTTAGACGCCTTGACTGAGATTTTGTAGTCTTGAAAGTTTAGTTTTTCTAAAATATCAATATGGCGTAATGCCGACTCCAACATGGCTTGACCTGTCGGTTCGCCATATTTTTTTTGCAAATCTTTTTCAAGCGAACCTGCATTGACCCCGATACGAATAGGCACGTTATGATGGCGAGCACAAGCGACCACTTCACGCACCTTTTGGTCATTGCCGATATTACCAGGGTTGATACGCAAGCAGTCCGCTCCTGCGTCCGCCACCGCTAGGGCGATTTTATAATCAAAATGAATGTCGGCAATGAGCGGAATGTTTACCTGTTTTTTGATTTGGGCAAATGCCTCCACGGCCTCCATGGTGGGCGTGGATACTCGCATCAAGTCCGCCCCTGCGTCCACACAGCGTTGTATCTGGACGACTGTGGCATCAACATCGCAAGTGTTGGTATTGGTCATGCTCTGTACGCTGATGGGAGCGTTGCCACCGATGGCGACATTGCCAACCATGATTTGGCGAGTGGGACGGCGTTTGATGGGGCTGTGATGGCTCATGATGACCCGCTTATTGTAGGGTTAGGGTGGCTTTGCCGTTTTGGGTATGCTCGCCCAAGCGAATGGGGCGTTGGTTGAAGTTTAAATCCACCTGAGCAGGATTGTCAATCTCAACGGTAAAGGGTGTTTCACCCTTTAACTGATAACCGCCACGAGACTGCAAGCCCTGCATGAGTACGTTATCATTTTTGTCGGTGATTTTGATATTCACATCACCCTTTGACCAAATATCAATCACGCCTTGTCCTGCCACAGCTTGGGTAGTAGGCTCGTCATCATTTGTACCTAGGTTTAATGCCGAACCCGATGCCCCGACTGCCGCTCCTTGGGCTTGTTCGCTCGGGCTTAGCACTTGTGTTTGGGTCGTTGGACTGGTCTCATCTGATTTGCCCACTGCACTAGATATGATTTTTAATAGCACAAACCCAAAAATCACCAAAGCAATCACCCCTGCAATGAGCCATGGGTTAAACCGCATGCCCCCACGCCCACGCTCAATGGTACCCATGGGTGCCAGTGGTGCTTTGATGTCCTCAACACGCTTGGTGCGTTTGCTCTCAGGATAGATGCTTTCAAACTCTCGGGCAAACTCATCGGCATCAAGTTCCAAAAACTTAGCATAGTTTACCACAAAACCCCGAGCAAATGCAAATTGGGGCAGGGCATCAAAGTTTTCTTCTTCTATCGCCTGCACATGGCGTTTTAGAATGTTCAGCTCGCCTGCCACTACATCTAGTGAGTAACCTCGAGATGTTCTGGCACTTCTTAATTTACCGCCAAAACCTGTGTTTGATGTTGGTTTGTCGTTGGTTTGACTCACTTTAATGCTCCGGTTGGGTTATTTAGCCATTGTTTTAGTTTTTTTGCTTCATCGGACAGCGGATACTGCGACAAAAGCTGACTGGACAACCGCTGAATCTCTTGGCGATTGTTTTGTAAAATATTTAGACGAATGCCTTGGTATATCAGACGTGGTGGCATGGGCTGACCATGCATTTGGGATAAACTCTTTAAATCCTCAAAATACTCTTTGGCCTTTAGAGATTCACGTCTGTTAATCAAGATGTCAATCATCTCCATCTTTGCCACGACCGCCCCACGCTCAGTTTCCATCGCCTTATTAAAGGCCACTTCTGCCGCTGCTGGGTTATTCATTTTTAAATAAGTCAGCCCTAGATTTTCAAGAGCCCCTGCACGGTTACGGTAGCCGAGCGTGCCCCCTGCGATGTTAAACTGCTCTATCGCCTCTTGGTAACGCCCACGCTCTGACAGATACACGCCATAGTTGTTGCGTGCTTGGGTAAAATTTGGGTCTAGGCTAATCGCTTTTTTAAAATACTCATCGGCTTTGGCGACATTGCTAGGACTGCCCTCCATCCTAAGCAGATTGCCCATCATGTCATAGGCGGGAGCATAACGGCTGTCCGCCTCTAAAGCTTCATCAAGCTGTCTTTTGGCGGCATCAAGCTGTCTTTGAGCGATAAACTGCCCCGCCAGAGCAGTACGTGCTTGGGCAAGCTCAGACTTATCACGTTTACGCTGTGATGGGTCAGTGCCTTGATAAACTGTACTCGAACTTTGTGAGGTACTCTGACATCCTGCCAATAAGGCGGTCAATAGCACAGGAATGACTAAATATTTCATGACTTTACCATAATGACTATGATTTAAAATTAACCGTTTTGTCTTAACCTAAGTAGGGCGTCAAATCCATACTGACAGCCCCAAAACTTACATACTTATTTGGCATTGAACAAATACAGCGGACAAATAATCGCCATTCTAACAATTATCAATGATTTTTGCCAATATTTTTGCCTTTTTCCTACCAAAATCTTGTCGTTTCATCGTATTTTTAAACCATCACGCTTTTTAGTCTTGACGTTTTTGGATACTCTCTTGCCATTTTTTGGCTCGCCGTGTTCTGTCCGCCACTTGCCCCACAAGCTGACCGCACGCTGCATCAATGTCATCGCCACGAGTTTGGCGTACGGTACACACAAAGCCTGCTTGATTTAGGATATTACTAAACGCATGAATGCGGTTGTTGCTAGACCGTCTATAAGGAGCGTGCGGAAAAGGGTTAAAGGGAATTAAGTTGATTTTACTTGGCAAATCCGCCAGTAACGCCACCAATTCATGAGCGTGCTTATCACTGTCATTTACTCCGTGTAGCATGACGTATTCAATGGTAACGTGCTTTTTGTGGCGGGGGTTTTCATCATAGACGTAGGCTTTGGCGGCACGGATAAGCTCTGCCAAGGGGTACTTTTTGTTGATAGGCACAAGCTCGTTACGCAGTTCGTCATTAGGAGCGTGCAAACTGATGGCAAGAGCCACATCAATATCCTTTGCCAAATCATACATCTTTGGCACGATACCAGAAGTAGAAAGTGTAACTCGGCGTTTGGATAAGCCAAAAGCATGGTCATCAAGCATCAGGCTCATGCTCGCCACGACAGGCTCGTAGTTTAATAGTGGCTCGCCCATGCCCATCATGACGACATTAGTAACACGGTTTTCACGCTCGGTCGGGGCAACGCCTTGCATATAGGACTGATTGGCAACCCACAACTGCCCGATAATCTCGCTGGCGGTCAAATCCCGCTCAAAGCCTTGTTTGCCCGTACTACAAAATGAGCAGTCCAACGCACAGCCCACTTGGCTAGACACGCACAAGGTCTTACGCCCAAACTGCTTGCCGTCCTCGGCAGGGATTAGCACGGTCTCAACAAACGAACCGCCTGCCACTTCAAACACCCATTTGCGAGTACCGTCCTCGCTAAACTGCTTGAATTTGACAGTCGGCGGAACGACACACGCCACTTTATCGAGCTTGGCTTGCAAGGCTTTGGATAAGTTGGTCATCTCAAAAAAATCGGTAACACCAAACTGATAAATCCATTTCATCACCTGCGTGGCACGAAACGCCTTTTCGCCCATATTCACAAAAAATTGGGAAAGCTCATCTTTTGACATGCCCAAAAGATTGGTTTTTTGGTCAGTGTTTGGCGTGTCGGGCGTGTGAATGACAGGAATTTTGGCGGTCATGGTGTTGTTTTATTTTTAAAAATTAACCGCTTATTATACAAAAAAAATCTGATAAAGTCATGAATTTAACGGGCAATTTTGGCAAATTTTGTTATAATGGCGTTTTTCATTTTCTAAATCATAAGGAAACCCCATGTACCAACTTGTCGCCATTGGTAACGCTCTTGTTGATACCGAATTTAAACTTACCGATGAGATTTTGACCCAAACAGGGCTCACCAAAGGCAACATGACTCTTGCCGACACGGACGAGCAGACCGCTTTATTTGACATTTTAAACACACATGAGCTAACTCCTGCCAAGCAAGCAGGGGGCGGTTCAGCAGGCAACACGGTGGCGTGCTTTTCGGCATTGGGTGGCACGTCCTTTTATAACTGCCGAGTGGGGCATGACAAGCGTGGCGTGTTTTATCTATCCGACATGGCAAACATGGGCGTTACGATAGACGGTGGTAAAGCCGAAGTGGTGGGGGCGACAGGCACTTGTGCGGTGCTGGTTACCGATGACGGTGAGCGTACCATGCAGACCAATCTGGCGGTCAGTGGCGACATTGACGAGACGAACGTGGATTTTGATGCACTGACTGGGGCGAAATACCTATACCTAGAAGGCTATCTTGCCATGACCCCATCCGTACAAGATGCCATTAGCAAACTGTGTCAAACCGCCAAAGCACAAGGGGTCAAAATCGTGGTGAGCTTTGCCGACCCTGCAGTGGTTCGCTTTGCCAAAGACGGTGTGATGCCGTGGCTTGCTGACGGTGTGGACATGATTTTTTGCAACATAGACGAAGCTAAACTCTTTGCCGAGACGGATGATGATATTCAAGCGGTTCATGCCCTGCTAAATCACGCCAAAGTAGTCGTCATCACCAACGGAGCAAACCCCACTACCGTGGCAGACAAAGACAGCGTTCGCCTGTATGATGTCCCACCTGCGGACGTGGTGGATACCAACGGGGCAGGCGATAACTTTGCAGGGGCGTTCTTGTACGCCTTAGCACAAGGGGCGGATTATGGGGCGTGCGTGGCATTGGCAGGGGCGGTGGCAAGCCGTGTGGTCAGCCAGTTTGGAGCAAGACTACCCAAAGCGGAGTATGGCTTGATCAAAGAGACGGTTTTGGGGTAAATTTAAAATTTGATATAAATATAAAAGGCGGGCAAAGTTCGCCTTTTTTAATGGGACAAACACCATGAAAAGTCTATATTTTATCCGCCATGGCGAAAGCCTTGCCAATGCTGGTGGCACGCCCCTACCCAATGCTGATATTCCTTTGACCGAAAAAGGGCACATCCAAGCCAAAGACCGCCTTGCCCATTGGCAACAGCTGGGCATACGCCCAAGCCGTATTTATCATTCTGCCATGCTTCGCACACAACAGACCGCCCTGCCCTTTTGTCGGTATTATGACATGCCCACAAGCACACTTAACCTGCTTGATGAGTTAAACGCCCTTGCCTTTAATGTCATCAAAGACCTCTCGGTGGACGCACGCCGTCTGATGAATGCCAACTGGTGGCAGACGGTGGGACTAGATGACAGACATGGCGTGGGGGCGGACAGCTTTGGCGAGTTTATGGAGCGGGTAGATACATTTATCAGTAGGATTGATGGGTTTGATGATAATACGCTGTTTTTTGGGCATGGGATTTGGCTTGGGCTGCTTGCCTATCGGCTCATGAATCTACCTGTGCGTGATAATGGCGACATCAGGCGATTTCGTGCTTTTCAAACCGCCATGCCCATGCATAACACCGTGCTGTATCGGCTAGATGTGGCGGATAATGTCAAAAATTTGGCATGGATTGCCTAATCCCCAACGTATAAAAAAAGACCAACCCATCAGATTAGTCTTTTATTTATGTCTATATTTATCTTAGGTCGTACTAAATCCTGCGTCTTCTACCGCACGAATCAGCTCAATCTTATCCACTTGGGTGTCGTCATATTCAATGACAGCTTGCTCTAAGGGTAGATTAACTTCCACATTTTGCACGCCTGCGATGTCGTTAATGGCGTTATGCACGCTTTGCACACAGCCATCACAGGTCATGCCAAAGACTTTTAGGGTTAGGGTTTCAACTGCCATGATATACTCCTTTGTTAAATTAAATTGGTAAATTAAACCGCTAAAATCAAGTGGTGTGTTTTATGTTGGGATAAACACATATTTTTCAAGGCACAACCGCACAACCACCAAACTCCACACCCAATCCGCACATCTCATCAAATCCGCACAGGATATTCATGTTTTGCACGGCTTGACCGCTCGCTCCTTTGACAAGGTTATCTTGGACGACCAGCACAGTCAAGGCATCATCGTCTTGATGAACGGCAATTTTTAGGCGGTTGGACGCTCGCACCGAACGGGTATCAGGGAGTACTCCTTTGGCAAGCACATCCACAAACGGCTCGTTTTGATACGTTTTTTCAAAAATCTCTTGCCAATTTAACGCCTTACCGTCATCGGTTAGGGTCAGATGAATGGTACTAAACATACCCCGAATCATCGGTACAAGGTGAGGGACAAACCGCACTTTTTGGGTAAATTTAGACCCTAAGAACGCATGCACGCCTTGGCTTATCTCAGGGGTATGGCGATGACCTGCCACGCCATAGGCAGAGAAATTGTCGGATAATTCACTAAATAGCAGGTTCATCTTGGCATTACGTCCTGCCCCCGATACGCCCGATTTGGCATCAATGATAATGTTTGGCAAAATCAACGGTTTATCCACACTGTTTTGGGTGCCTATCACAGGTTTTAACCCCAAAATGGCGGTGGTGGGATAGCAACCAGGGTTGGCGATGACCTTGGCGGATTTGATTTTTTCACGGTGAATCTCAGGCAAGCCATACACCGCCTCCGCCAACACATCAGGGCAAGTGTGTTCTAATCCGTACCATTTGCCAAACTCGCCCAAATCCTGCAAACGAAAATCCGCCCCCAAATCAACGACCTTCACCCCTTGTGCGATAAGGCGTGGGGTGTGGCTCATGGCGACCCCATGTGGCGTGGCAAAAAACACAACATCGCACGCCTCGCCAATCTCGTCCATGACATCGTCCGTCATGTCGCTGTACACAACATCGCACACACCAAGCAAACTTGGGAAAATCTCACTCACCGCTCGCCCCTTTTCACTGCGAGAAGTCAAGTGGCTGATAGCAACATGGGGGTGGCGTGATAACAGACGTATCAACTCAACGCCTGTATAGCCTGTACCGCCGATGATGGCAACGTTAATTTTTGACATGGGCTTTCCTTTTATACAAATAAAATTATAGGCTATCAAGCCCACGCTTTAAATCATTGATAATGTCATTGACATTTTCAAGTCCGACCGATAAGCGAATCAGACCGTCATTCACGCCTGCTTCTACCCTCTGCTCGGGGGGCATGCGAAAATGGGTGGTGCTGACAGGGTGGGTAATGGTGGATTTGGCATCGCCTAAGTTATTGGTAATGCTGATGACCCGTGTACTATCAATGACGTGCCACGCCTTGTCCTTGTCCGCCACTTCAAAGCCGATAATCGCCCCAAATGCTCCGCCTTGTACGTCTAGGTGCGTGTGCTGGGATTTGGCAAGCTCGTGGCTTGGGTGCGTGGATAGCCCTGAAAAATGCACTTTTTGGACGTTGGGGTGGTTTGATAAAAATTCAGCAACCCGATTGGCATTGTCGCAATGGACTTTCATGCGGATTGATAAGGTTTCAAGCCCCTTTAACAGCACCCACGCATTAAAGGGCGACAGACTAATACCCCCTGTGCGAATGACGGTAAAGGCTTTTTCCATAAGCTCGTTTGAGCCAACAAGCGCCCCGCCAAGCACACGCCCTTGCCCGTCAATATACTTGGACGCCGAATGAATCACCACGTCCGCCCCAAGCTCCAACGGCTTTTGAATGACAGGGGTGGCAAAGCAGTTATCCACGATAAGCATCGCCCCATTATCATGGGCAAGATTTGCCAAAAATCGCAAATCGGCAATTTGAGCCAGCGGATTGGACGGACTTTCGCAGTACAGAATTTTGGTGTTGTCCTGAATGGCGTTTTGCCATGCGTCATTATCAAAGCAGTCCACATAGCTCACCTCCACACCAAATGAGCGAAAGTAGGTATCAAACAGTGCAACCGATGAGCCGAACAACTGCTTAGCACAAAGTAGGTGGTCGCCTGCTTTTAGGTACGCCAAACACATGGTCAAAATCGCCCCCATCCCACTTGCGGTAGCGACACAGCGTTCGCCCCCTTCTAGCAGGGCAAGCCGTCTTTCAAAGGCTCGCACGGTGGGGTTGGTGTGGCGTGAATAGACATTGCCTTTTTTTGTGCCGTCAAAATGGTCGGCGGCGTCTTTTGCAGACTTGTAAACATAGCTACTGGTGGTAAAAATCGCCTCGCCATGCTCGCCCTCGTCCGTGCGATGATAACCGCTACGGATTGCCAAGGTCTCTTCAAAAAATCCCAAAGTCGGGTCTAGGGCATCGGATTGCCAGTTGGGGTCTAGGGTGGTCATGATTTTCCTATTGATTTTAATGCTAACATGATTGGGGTGCCATACACACCCATTGATAGTGCGTTAGTATAGCATAATCCTGCAAACTTGGGGCGGTGGTGTGATAAAAAGGAAATGGCAAACATCAACCCCAACCATTTACGATTTATATTTTAAAAACAAAAGGGGCATAACACCCCTTTTTTTATCACTCTTTTACCTCAAATACCTGCTTTAAATACGCCAAATACGTATCATCATCAATCATCGTCTTACCGGGGCTATCGGAGAGTTTGGCGACAGGTTGCCCGTTACACTCCACAAGTTTTAGCACGATATTAAGCTGGGTGAGTCCCATGTCGTTGGTGAGATTGGTGCCAATACCAAAACCTGTTTTGATACGGGTTTTAAAATATTCATGCAAATCCCACGCCTTTTGGAGTGTCAAGCCGTCGCTAAACGTCAGGCTTTTGGTTTTGGGGTCAATGCGTAGCTTCTCATAATGGGCAATCGCCTTATCGCCCCACTCGTATGGGTCGCCTGAGTCGTGGCGAAGTCCGTTAAAGAGCTTGGCAAAATACAAATCAAAATCTCTTAAAAATGCGTCCATACCCACAACGTCCGTCAGGGCAATGCCCAAATCGCCCCGATATTCACGCACCCACGCCTCCAACGCCGCCTTTTGGCTGTCTCGCAGGCGTACATCTAGGGCTTGAAAGGCTTGCATAAACTCATGAGCCATGGTGCCGATTGGCGTTAAACCCAGCTCTTTGGCAAGATAGACGTTGCTCGTCCCCCGAAAAATACTGGGCGATGCCTTGGCAAGCGTCCGCACCACATGATAATGCCAGTCTCGGCTATAACGGCGACGTGTGCCAAAATCCGCCACGGCAAAGGCGGGATTGTGGACGTCTGAGTGTTCTAGCATTTCATAATGTTTTAAAATTTGCACTTTTTCATCAAGGCGTTTTTGCCCGTCTGTTAGGGCGTTGGGGTCATTTAGGCGTTCGTAATAGAGCTGATTGACAATGGATAGTACAAAAATTTCAAAAAACATCGCCTGAATCATCGCCCCTTCAATCTCAATATTTAGGCGGTTTTCATCGTCCGTCCACACCTTGATAAATCGGCGTTTTAAGGCAAATAATTCTAAATAATCCACAAAATCAGGCTTAATAAACCGCAAATTTCTCAAATAATCCAGCTCATCTTGCTTAAATTTTAGAGTGCAAAGCAGGTCAAGCTGATGCTCCAAATCGTCCTTAATCTCGCCCAAGGGAAACGTCAATTTGTCGTTGTTGCGACAGCGAAAGCGGTACACGCCATGCGTTTGGGGGAACTGATGCAGCATGGCTTGGAGCATGGTAAATTTGTATAGGTCATTATCCAATAATGATGTGATAATTGGCGTGTGGGTCATGAGTTTTCCAAAAAGAAGTTTGGGGTATGATAGCAAATTTTTGGGGGAATAGGGGAAATTGGCGGGATTTATTTTGTTATACAATTGATTTTGGTGATTTTAATTAACCATATTTTTGGATTAATTTGTAGGAGTAAATTACATTTGCCCTGTGAAATATTGTCGTTTTGGGCGAATGTAATTCACCCCTACGATTTAAAATATTAAATAAATCAATAAGTTGCATGGTAAGGTGCGTAATACGCACCTTTTAAATAGAAG
>NZ_MXAP01000074.1 GCF_002027555.1 Moraxella equi | reverse complement strand
AAAGAGGGTTGAGGGGGTGGAAATATATTTGAAATAAATTTATAATTCTGATATGATAAGCGTTATTATTTCCATTACTTTTTGGATTTATCATGATGCTAAAACCTTTACTTTTGGCTTTGACAGCCACCCTTGCCCTAACCGCCTGCCAAAAGCCTGCCGAACCAGAAGCCGAACAACCTGCCCAAACGACCGACACCAAAGCTGAGCAACCTGCCGAGCCTGTCAAAACTGAACAAGCCACCGAGTCCGCCCAAATGGACTTATCTGCCGAAACCGCCGAATACAAACAATGGATAGAGGGGCAAATTGACAATCTGCTTGCCGATACCGAAAAATTTGTCGCCTTTTTAAAAGAAGGTAAATTGGATGAAGCCAAAGCGATTTATCCCTCGGTTCGTATGTATTTTGAACGCAGTGAGCCGATTGCCGAGAGTTTTGGCGACTTAGACCCACGCATTGACAACCGTGAAGCTGACCTTGAACAAGGCGAAAAATGGACAGGCTTTCACGCCATTGAAAAAATCCTATGGACACAAAACACTACCAAAGGCACCGAAGAGCTTGCCGACCAGCTTATCGCTGACATCAAAGAGTTAAGAGCCAAAATCCCCACCGCTGAAGTTACGTCTGAGCTTATGATTCAAGGTTCGGTGGATTTGTTGAACGAAGTTTCTACCACCAAAATCACAGGCGAGGAGGAGATTTTTTCAAAAACCGACCTTTATGACTTTAAAGCGAACATTGAAGGGGCAGAAAAGATTTTTGAAATTTTAAAACCCAAACTTACCGCCAAAAATCCTGAATTAGTTAAAACCTTAGAGGAGCGATTTAAAGCGGTGAATGATTTGTTGGATAAATACAAAGTGGGCGACAAGGATTATAAGCCTTATACTGACTTGACCCCCGAGAACACCAAAGAGCTTGCCGAGGCGGTGAACAAACTTGGCGAACCACTTGGGCAAATGGGTATCGTCATGGAATAATCCACAAGCCACAAAAAGCACCGATAAGACATGGGTGCTTTTTGTATTTTTATAAAAGACAAAAGGAGCAATCATGACCAACCGCCGAGCTTTTTTGGGAAAAATGGGAGCGACCGCCCTGATTGGGGCAGGGGTATTGACCGCTTGCAACAACCCCCAAAACCAAACCGCCCCGACCGCCAAGGGCAATCCTGATAGCCAGACACCGCCTAACCCATTTGCCAAGATGACCTATGATTTTTATGGTAAACACCAAGCAGGCATTACTACGCCTGTTCAGCATCATGCGTATTTTTTGGTGGCGGAGTTGCACAGCACCAACCTTGATGAGATTCGCCAAATGTTTAAGGATTGGACGGAGTATTCTGCTAAATTAACCCAAGGCAAAAACATCAAACCCTACGACAAAAATCCCCACCTACCGCCTGCCGACACAGGCGAGGCGGACAGTTTGGGGGCGTATGGGCTGACTTTGACGTTTGGGATAAGTCCGTCATTTTTGGAGAAATTGGGTTTGTCGGACAAGGCACCGCCAGAATTTAGCGACTTGCCCAAATTCCCCCGAGACCAAATCCGCCCTGAGTTGTCAGGGGGCGATATTTGCATACAGGCGTGTAGCGAGGACCCGCAGGTCGCCTTTCATGCCGTGCGTCAGCTTGTCCGCCAAGCCCGTTCGCTCATCACAATGAAATGGTCGCAGTCGGGCCACAACAGCTTTGATAATGGGGCAGACACCCCACGCAATCTGTTTGGCTTTAAGGACGGCACCGCCAACAAAACCACGCTGGACGACACCGACGAATGGCTATGGGCAAAAGGGGCGGACAAGACTGCATGGTTTGACGGTGGGACGTATCTTGTGGCACGGATTATCCAAATGCATTTGGAGACGTGGGACAGAACGAGCCTAGTCGGACAAGAGGACACTTTTGGTAGACACCGAGACACAGGGGCGAGCATTGGCAAAACGAGCGAGTTTGATGTCTTTGATGTCAATGAAAAAGACGATAAGGGCAATCTTGTCATCGCCGAACCGACTCACATGGGGCTTGCCAAACGCACAGGATTACAAATGCTTAGACGGTCGTTTTCGTACAGTAGCGGTATTGATGTTAAGACAGGGCAGTTTAATGCAGGACTGCTCTTTATCTCTTTTCAAAAATCACCCATGCAGTTTAGCGTGATTCAAAACGCTTTTGGCAATACCGACAAAATGACCGAATACACCACACACATCGGTAGCGGACTGTTTGCGTGTTTTGGTGGGGTAAGGCAAGGCGAGTATTTGGGGCAGGGGTTGTTTGAGGGTTGAATTTATTGAATGATTGAAAAATATACCCAAGAAATTTTAAATTACCACAAGCGTAATGATGTTTGGATGTAGGGGTGTGCTGTGCACGCCTATAAAAATTGGTATGTTATCAAAGGACGTGCAGAGCCAGTTCCTACAAGACCCGTGGCAAATATCAAATTCGTTGGGTGTATTAGGACAATTTATTTACCCTTATCAACTCTTAAAATCCGATAAACCATTTGAATGTTATTAAAAAAGGCAAAACAATGAAAATTTATAAATCATTATCCATTTTTCTGCTTTTCTTTATTTGTCTTTTTCCCATAATCTCTTATGCTAATGCTGATAATGAAAAATTAAATTTTCCCCCTTTATTTATTCCATTATCGGATGCTATGGGAGCGGTAAAACAAAACAATGCCCAACAAGCCAAAGATGATTTGGTTATCATAGAAAAAGAATTAAATAATATCGGCAAAGACGCCAATCGCCAAAGCATATTATATCAAGAAATAATCACCGCCTTAAATCACGCCAAAGCCAATCCCAATAATGACACCCTAAAAGAGCTATCCATAAAACTCTACGCTTATGAAAAAGAGCAAAACCCTGTGGATTATAGCGTCAAACGCTGTCAATTTACCAAAAATATCACGCCTGTATTAAATGGGTTGGATACCGCCATTCAAGAAATGGGCAAGGGTGGCGATATTGAAAGAGTCAAATCGGTTTATCACACCTTTAATAAAACATGGGTCGCCAATGAAAGAGTGGTGAGAAATACCAGCATGGCTCATTATGGCAAAATAGAAACCGCCATGGTAATGATACGAGTGGGAGCGGAAAATAATCCGCCTAATATCGCCATGATGACGGATAATATGGCGATTTTAAAAGCGACAATTAACAGTTATAATCAAGGCGATGAATTAGCCGAAGTTAAAAATGACAAAGTGGATTTGGCATATGGGATAGAATTATTAAAACAAGGTTTAACTGCTTTTAAAAATAATGACAAAGCAGTTGCCCAAGCCAAATTGGGCGAATTTATCCAAATCTGGGCGAGTATTGAGGGCGATGTGCGTACCTGAGATGCCAAGCTGTATGCCGAGATTGAAAGCGATGTGCCTGTGATTATGGCAAAGGGCGACACAGCAAGTGTGGATAAGTTGGCAGGTTTGATAGAGCACTTGCAAGCGATTAACCCATACGCTCGCTATTCGTGGGTGGATTCTATGCTGATTTTGCTTCGTGAGGGGCTTGAAGCCTTGCTCATTGTCATGGCACTTTTGACCGCCTTGACGGTGGCAGGACAACCCAAAGGCAAAAAATGGGTCATGGCAGGGGTCGGCGTGGGACTGGTGGCGAGCCTTGTGGGGGCGTGGGCGTTGGCGCGACTTTTCCCTGCTCTAACATCGGGGGCGAACCGTGAGGCGTTGGAGGGGGCGATCGGTATCGTGGCGGTCGTCATGATGATAGGCGTGGGGGCGTGGCTACATGCCAAATCGTCCGTCAAGGCGTGGAATGCCTACATTAACAAACACATGGGCGTGGCGTTATCCACAGGGAGCATGGTAGGGCTGTTCGGGCTTGCGTTTTTGTCGGTGTTTCGGGAGGGAGCGGAGACGGTACTGTTTTATGCAGGGATTTTGCCAAGCATTGCCATGAGTGAGTTTGTGCTGGGGATAGCGGTGGCATTGGGCGTGCTTTTTGTGGTGGCGGTTATCATGGCAAACACGTCCGTTAAATTGCCCATTCCATTATTATTTAAAATCTTAACATGGCTGATTTATGCCTTGGGATTTAAGATTTTGGGCGTGAGCATTTCGGCACTGCAACTGACAGGGCATTTGCCCCGAGACGTGGTAGATGTGCCTAGCGTGGCGTTTTTGGGGGTTTATCCGAGCGTACAAGGCTTGGCGGTGCAGGTGGTGTATGTGGTGGTTGTCATGGTTGTTGTGATGAAAAATAAAATTAATGCTTGACAAGTGTGAAAAATCATTGATAATCGCTTGATGAGTCGTTGGTGCTGGCTGACATCAATACAAAAAACCAATCAGGAGATAACATGACCCAAACCAAAAACATCGCTGAGCTTGTGCCTGTGGCTAACGCCGAGATTAATGCTTTGATTAATGAAGTGCAAAAGGCTGTCATTGGGCAGACTGACATCATTAAAAAGCTCATCATCTGCTTGCTTGCAGGGGGTCATGTGTTATTAGAAGGTGTGCCAGGTTTGGGTAAGACCTTATTGGTTAAGGCGTTGGCAAGTGCGGTCAGTGGCGAGTTTGGGCGGATACAGTTTACCCCTGACCTTATGCCATCGGATGTGACAGGGCATACGCTCTATGACATGCAAACAGGGCAATGGAAAACCCGTAAAGGGGCGATTTTTTGCCATCTATTGCTTGCTGATGAAATTAACCGAGCTCCTGCCAAAACTCAGTCTGCTCTCTTAGAAGCCATGCAAGAAGGACAAGTTACCATTGAGGGGCGCACCCATGTCTTGCCCCGTCCTTTTATCTGTGTCGCCACACAAAACCCTGTGGAGCAAGAGGGGACTTATCCCTTGCCCGAGGCACAACTGGACAGATTTTTGATGAATCTGTACATGGATTATCCTGATGAAGCGGACGAGAAACGCCTGCTTGGTGAGCTTATCACGGGACGTGTGGGCGACAAGCTTGATTTGTCTGGGGTGTCAAAAGTGATGTCGCCTGAACGCCTAGCTCAGCTACAACTCATCACTGCTCATGTCAGGGTGGATGATAGGGTGGTGCAGTATGCCCTAGACATCGTGCGAACCAGTCGTGATTTTCATGGTATTGACATGGGGGCAGGCGTGCGTGCAGGCATGGCGTTGCTGCGTTGTGCTAAGGCATCAGCCTTGCTAAATGGGCGGGATTATGCCGTGCCTGATGATGTGCGATATGTGGCGGTGGATGTGTTACGTCATCGCATGACGCTCACGGCAGATTTTATGATAGATGGCTATGACGTGGGGCAGGTTATTGAGCAGTTGCTGTCTGCGGTATTTGCCCCGAGAAGCTGATTGGAGACATGGCGTAAGTTATCATGAATCTACTATCAAAGCTTGCCCCTTTTGCTGTTCGTGCCACCCCGAGAGCGGTGTGGTTTGTTGGGTTATGGACGGCATTTACTTTTGCCTTTGAGCTGTTGTCTTTGTTGCCGAGCTTGGCATGGCTTGGCGTGGGGCTATGGCTCATGTTGGGACTGGGAGCATGCTTGGCAGGTGTGTTGTTATGGGAGTACGTGCGTCTGTTGCAGATGGCGTGGCGTATGTCTGGGGTGCAGGTAGAGCGGACGGTCAATAGTAATTTACCTGTGTACGAGACATCTAAGGTCACGTTGGAGCTTTATGTTCAAAATGAGCTGATGGGTCTGGTGGCAGGGTATCGGTTTGGTTTGATGGATTATTATCCTGATAATGCCAAGGCGTTTAGGTTGCCTGTGCAAGTGGATGGTAATGCGTTTGGGCAGGAGAGTGTCAGCGAGGGTGGTCAGGCAGGCGTGATGGCCACTTATGAGTTGTATGCCCGTGAGCGTGGTGCAGGGGTGTTTGGTGGGATAGACTGGCTCATGAGCACGCCCTTAGGATTATTACAAAAATATCATCACACCCCATCTGAGCAAGTGGATGGGGTGGCGATGGTGCGAGTGTTGGCAAATTTTCGTGCCTTAGTCCAGGGCAATCTCTTGGCGGTCAGCAAAAACACCACGGTGGGTGGTATCATCAAGCGAAAAAGACGAGGACAGGGACAGGATTTTCATCAAATCCGCCAGTACACCGAGGGCGACAGCATTCGCCATGTGGACTGGCGAGCTACGTCACGCCATCAAAAGCTCATGAGCCGTGAATACCAAGATGAGACTGACCAAGAGATTATGTTCTTACTGGATGCAGGCACGCACATGAGACACACACGTTTTTCTGATGGGGTGTCGTTAGACGACCACCAAACGAGCGAATCATCAGAGCTGGCAGAGATACGCAAAACCAGCCATCTAGACATGGCACTCAATGCCATGTTACTGCTGGCAGAAGTGGCAAATAAACAAGCGGACAGTGTTGGTTTTATGAGCTTTGGGGCAGTGGTGGACAAAATCGCCCCTGCCAAAAAAGGACAAAACGTCATCAGCTATCTGCTAAACCAATCCTTTGATTTACAGGCATCCACCAAAGCCCCTGACTATATGGCAATTGCCAAAAAAGCACTGTCCACACAAAAACGCCGTAGCCTGATTATCATCATTACCAACCTACGCACGGACAATACCGATGAGTTGATGGGGGCGATTAACCTGTTGACTGCCAAGCACCGTGTGATTTTGGTGAATCTGTATGAAGAAGACCTAAAACATCATGTACATGATTTTGCTGACAGACAAAGCATTGATTTGGGTGATGCCTTGACTTATCACAGTGTGCGTGCTTATTTGGACGGTCAAAGACAGCTTAATATTCGCTTAGGCGATGAGACGGGAGCGATGGTGGTAAGTAGCACGCCCACAGAACTGCCTCAAAAGCTTGTTGACAGTTATTGGGCGGTTCGGCGTGTGGGAGCGGTGTGAGTGGACTGGGTGTTGGGGTGTTTTGCTTATGGCGATGATAAGATGATAAATGGATAAGTGATTGGTAAAATAACAAAAATCGGCTATACTAACCCCATCAATAACCGCCAAAAACCAAACAACAAGAGAGAAAACCATGAGCCAACGCTTACAACGCCTAGCCGACCAGATTCAGCGTACCTTGTCGGTGCTTATCCGTGATGAGATTAACGACCCACGCCTGACGGGATTTGTTACCATTTCTAGTGTTAAAGTTAGCCCTGATTTGGGTTATGCCGATGTTTATGTAACCATTTTGGAGCCGTCCAAAAATGGCGATACGGACGGTGGCATGAACATTGATGCTCACCGTGAGAGCCTGCAGGTATTAAAAAACGCCTCGGGCTTTTTGCGTACCGAGCTGTCAGCTACCATGAAAACCCGCACCACGCCACGCCTACGTTTTCACTATGATGAAGTTACCGCTCACGGCAACCACATGATGAATCTGGTGAATGAAGCCATGAAAAAGACGGGCGAGAGTAGCTCTGATGACGTGGATAACAGCTAATGGCAAAACAAATCGTTTCTGGGGTGCTACTCTTAGATAAGCCAAGCGGCATCAGTTCGCATTCGGCTCTTGCCCAAGCCAAACGCCTGTTTATGTCGTCAGATTTTGACAGCAAAAAAGCAGGTCATACAGGCACGCTTGACCCCATGGCGACAGGGCTTTTGCCGATTTGTTTAGGGGACGCGACCAAATTTAGCTCCTTTGGGCTAGACGCCGATAAGGGCTACACCGCCATTATCAAACTTGGCGAGCAGACCGACACAGGCGACAAAGAAGGGCAAATCATCGCCCAAAAAAATGTGCCAACCTTTGACGAGCAGGGGCTTGATGAATTGGCTTGCGATTTATTGGGTGAACAACAACAAACCCCGCCCATGTACTCCGCCCTAAAAAAAGACGGCAAAAAACTCTACGAATACGCCCGAGACGGCATTGAGATAGAGCGAGCTCCACGCCCCATTGTCATTCATCATTTGGCTTTAAATAAATTAAGCAATGATGAAATCGCCCTTGATGTCATCTGCTCCAAAGGTACTTATGTGCGAGTGCTGGGCGAGACGGTAGCCGAGCGTCTTGGCACGGTGGGGCATTTGACCGCTTTGCACCGCACCAGTACGGGTGGATTTGACGTGGCAGGGGCGATAAGCCTTGATGATTTGGCGAATTTGTCATTTGATGAGCGATTTGGCAAGCTATTACCCGTTGATGTTCTGCTTAATCATTTACCTATTATCAAACTCACCATAGACGAAACGGCACGCATTAAAATGGGGCAACGGCTAAATATCAAAGACCGCCTTGATGATGTGAGCTTTACTGATGAGACTGTACAAATTCGGCTATATCATGATGATGAGTTTGTCGGGCTTGGGCAAGTGGCGATGAGTGGGCGACTGCAACCTGTTAAAGTGGTGCAGGTCTAAAATATGGCTTTGGGGGTGGTGGTAAGGTGCATACCACGCACCAAGATTTGCTATTCTCAACCTTATATCAGTGATGGATTTATCAAGAGCGAATTACAATTCGCCCTTACAACCTAAAAATTACTTAATAATCAATAATTTAAAATATTTAATTCGAGATTGAAGGAGTATTTATCAACCTAAATGGTGCGTGTTACGCACCCTACGCCCAAAACTGTATGGCGGGGATTTTTAATGCTTTTTTAAAATTTTTATGCTATAATGACAAAATTGCCCTATCTATGGGGATAGGGCTTAGGCAAACCTTAGCAATGCAATGTTTGCCTGTATGTATCCGCATTGCGTATTTTAAGGATTAGTTATGCTAACCAACCAACAACGTGAAGAGATTATCGCCAAATTCAAACGTGGCGAAAATGACACTGGTAGCCCAGAAGTGCAAGTGGCTCTATTGACCGCTCGTATCAACGACCTACAAGACCACTTCAAAGCCCACAAAGCTGACCATCACAGTCGCCGTGGTCTTATCCGTATGGTAAACCAACGCCGTAAATTGCTAGACTACCTAAAAGGCAAAGACACCGAGCGTTACTCTGCGCTTATCGCTGAGCTTGGACTACGCCGTTAATTTCAAATTAGGCTGTCTAATTTTGTCAAAAACGGTGTGCGTTTGCGTGCCGTTTTTGTTGTTTTAAGTTTATAAATTATTGATAAGGGTGAGATTTAGAACTCTAAGAGATGTTTTTTTAACGTTATAAACTGATGATTTTTTGGACGGATTTGTAGGGGCAAATTGCAACTTGCCCTGTGATAAAGTATTGATTTTGGTTAAAGTTAAATAAATTTTCCCATACAATTTTTAAATATCCAAAAAACATCTCTTAGGGCTTTAAATCATCTTATCAATGACAAACCCAATCATTTAAGGAAAACCTATGTTTAACATCATTCGTCAAGAATTTCAATATGGCAATCAGCAAGTTGTCCTAGAAACAGGGCGTGTCGCTCGCCAAGCCAACAGCGTGCTTGTGCATATGGGCGATGTGTCGGTACTGGTGGCGGTTGTGGTGCGTCCCGAAGCCGTGGCAGGGCAAAACTTTTTCCCATTGACCGTAAACTACCAAGAAAAAATGTACGCTTCGGGTAAAATCCCAGGGGGCTATGGCAAGCGTGAAGGTCGTGCGTCAGAATTTGAAACTTTGACTTCTCGTCTGATTGACCGTCCAATCCGCCCGCTATTCCCAGAAGGGTATTTTAACGAAATCCAAGTAACGGCAACCGTCATCTCATCAGGCAAAACCCAAGATGCCGACATTGCAGCGATGATTGGTGCGTCTGCGGCGTTGACCATCTCTCCCGCTCCGTTTAGCGGTCCTATCGGGGCGGCTCGTGTGGGCTTTATTGGCAATGAATACATTCTAAACCCAAGCCTTGCCCAAATGAAAGACAGCTCGCTTGACCTAGTGGTGGCGGGTACCAAATCAGCCGTACTGATGGTGGAATCCGAAGCAGACGAGCTATCAGAAGACCAAATGCTGGGTGCGGTGCTGTACGGACACGCCCAGCAACAAATTGTCATTGATAACATCAATGCCTTTGCGGCAGCGGTAGGCAATGCCAAAGCCGAATTTGTCGCCCCTGCCATTAACGAAGAGCTAAACGCCCAACTAAAAGAGCAGTTCACCGCCAAAGTCAGCGAAGCCTACACCATTACCGTCAAGCAAGATCGCTATGCCCGCTTAGATGAGCTTGCCACAGAAGCCTTGGCACTGGCGGGTGATGAGACGGCAGAAGACTATGCCGACAAAGTCGCTCAAATCAAAGAGCTGTTTGAAACCCTAAAATACCGCACCGTGCGTGATAACATTCTATCAGGCAAGCCCCGTATTGACGGTCGTGATTTGGAGACCGTGCGAGCACTCGATATCCAAGTGGGCGTGTTGCCTTATACGCATGGTTCTGCCTTGTTTACCCGTGGCGAGACCCAAGCCCTTGTAACCACAACGCTAGGCACAAGCCGTGATGTGAACCTTGTGGATACGCTGTCAGGCACCAAGCAAGACCACTTTATGCTACATTATAATTTCCCACATTATTCGGTGGGCGAGACAGGTCGTGAAGGTGGCCCAAAACGCCGTGAAATCGGGCATGGTCGTCTGGCTCGCCGTGGCGTGCAAGCGGTATTGCCTAAGGCGGAGCGTTTCCCTTATACCATTCGTGTGGTGTCGGACATTACCGAGTCTAATGGTTCAAGCTCTATGGCGAGCGTGTGCGGTGCGTCATTGTCGCTTATGGATGCAGGCGTGCCACTAAAAGCCCCTGTGGCAGGTATCGCCATGGGATTGGTCAAAGAAGGCGAGCGTTTTGCGGTGCTGTCGGACATTTTGGGTGATGAAGACCATTTGGGCGATATGGACTTTAAAGTGGCAGGTTCGGTCAATGGTATCACCGCCCTACAAATGGACATCAAGATTGAAGGCATTACCGCCGACATCATGGAGCAAGCCCTAAAACAAGCGCATGCAGGGCGTATTCATATCCTAAATGCCATGAATGAAGTCATTGCCACATCTCGCACCGAGATTAACGCTCACGCTCCAAACTATGCCACCATTGAGATTAACCCTGAAAAAATCCGTGATGTGATTGGTAAGGGTGGGGCAACCATTCGTGCCTTGACCGAAGAGACAGGGGCGACTGTGGACATTGACGACAACGGTACAATCCGTATCTTTGGCGAGTCAAAGGCGTCTACCCGTGCCGCCATCGCCAAGATTGAAGCCATCACCGCCGAAGTGGAAGTGGGTGCGGTCTATACAGGGACGGTGGCTCGTATTGTGGAGTTTGGGGCATTTGTTACCATTTTACCAGGTACGGACGGCTTGGTGCATATCAGCCAAATCTCTGATGAGCGTGTTGAGAATGTAACCGACTACCTAGCCGAAGGGCAAACTGTCAAAGTTCAAGTCCAAGACATTGACAATCGTGGACGCATTAAATTGACAATGAAGGGCATTGAGCAGTAATTGCTTGACTGGTGTAAAACCGCTCCAAATGGGGCGGTTTTTGTTGTTGGGGATTTTGAATTACAAATATCTTTTCAAGTTACCCCTTGCTTTATTTTCTAACGCTTGATAAAAATAATTGGTTAAATAAATTCGCTCCTTGTTATAAAATCCTTTTAACACCGATTTTCTTTTAACATGATAAATAAAACGATTGACCCACGCATATTCTTGCCTGATTTGATGATTATATTCATCAAATCTATCAAAATCACTTCCCAATATCGCCAAATCAATATCCAATAAATAATCCAAATCTGCCTTATCATCACCCGTTAAAGGATTGATATGATCTTTGGTGGCAAGAATATAACGCTCAGTAATACCAATATCTATATCGGACAACATGCCTTGTAATTCATCCTTCATTATGACCGAGCTGTCGTATTCATTGGTGGGGCTTTTGGGATTATAAATTACGTCATGATAAAAAAGGGCAATGGCAACCAAATCGGGACGATATAAATTATCCTTTATTTCATCAAACCACATAAAACATTCAGATAAATGGGTGAGATTATGATAATGACGGTGGGGCTGTTGGTAGTGGGTGATGAGATTATCAAAAAGGGTTTGATGACCGTGAGAAAATATAAACTGCCAATGAGAATTTAGATAATTTATCATATCATACACCAAAAACTAAGCCGTTTGATGAAGCAAACGACTTAGTATAGCATAATTACGCTTGAGTACCGTACACTTTACGAATCACTCGCTTAAAGTAAGCAAAGGCATCATCTGCCCCTTTCATGGCAGATTGTTTATCATCATCACTTAAAGGCAAGGCATTGATTTTGGCTTTGGTGGCACGCCAATGAGGCATACGTCCGTCTGCATGGGCTGCCAGATGAGATGCACCGAATTCATCGGACAGGTCAATTTTGCCTGCTTCTTTGTATAAAATCGCCGCCCCCACGTTTGAGCCTTCTACGCAGTAGAGCCAGCCGATGGCTTCACTGTCGGTAAAGGTGGGGGTTTCTACGTCCCTGTCAAAAGGGGTGGCTTCTAGGTCTTTCATGTCGGATTTGACACGGTCAAGACGGGCAAGCTCCGCCAAGCCGTCAATTTGACTGGCTAGCTTTTCATTATGATAAATGGGGTTTACGGTGCTGTGAAACTCATACTGGGCTTGCAAAAATTTGCGGTAGTTGTCATGACTGGCAAAAGGCTCCATGCTCATGACAAGGTTGTCCACGGCATCGTGGGTGGTGCGTGAATGCTCTTTTAGGGCTTCGGTTAGGGTAAGTTCGCTCATAAATCACCTGTGTGAAACACATATTAAAAACCGATATAAAATAACCTATTTTTATCAATTTGTAAACAAAAAAATAATAATCATTTATGTTTACAAACATGCCTTATTTATGCTATGCTGTATCGCCCTATAAAGGTGGGCGATTTTTATTTTCAATATTTTAAATCTCACCCTGACTGCCAAAGTGCTATAATAGGGCTTTTATGGCAAGATGAGCCTGCCTACCGTCTTGTCGATAGCAGGTACAAGCCTGCCTTGATTGTTGTATTGCCATGTCCGACCACACTGACCCTGATTATACCGACCCCAACCATACCCCATCATCACAACTGCCCAAACACGGCATGCATCAGAATGTCTTGTTACGTTGGGCGTTTTTTATCATGGGGTTTATTTTTGTGGGGTTTGGGATTTTGGGGGCGATACTGCCCGGTATGCCGACCACGGTATTTATCCTGCTGGCAGGTTACTGCTGGGCGAAAAGCTCACGGCGGTTTCATGGCTGGCTCATCAGGCACAAGATTTTTGGTAAAATGCTCATCGACTGGGAAGAGCGACGTGCCATGCCACGCTTTGCCAAATATCTGGCGTGGAGCATGATGACGGCATCCAGTGCGTTTTTGTTTTGGCGACTGCCTGCCGACAAGCTTTGGGTGGCGGTGCTGACAAGCATACTTTGTTTGGCGACCGCCATTTGGATGTATCGCTTGCCTGATGCTTAGCGTGCCTGACGCCTTGTCCTGTGGTTATTTTATGCTATAATGTTTACCAACCAGAAAGCACGGATAAGCCATCATGGATAGATTTAACTTCAACTTCGCCCCCTACAACACCCTAAACCCCGCCGAACAAAAACAGCTACAAAAACAAGTGCAAATCGTCTTTTTTGACGACAACGCCCCGATTATCAAGGCAGGCGAGCCGATGGATGCACTCTATGTCGTCATCAAAGGCGTGGTCAAAGAGCTTGGCGATGATGGCGAAGTGGTGGCACTGTATCGCACCAATGACAGCTTTGAAGCCCGTGCTTTGTTTGAAGCGACTTCCGCCCACAGCTTTATTTGCGCCGAGCAGTCTTTGGTTTATGCCATTCCTAAGTCATTGATTTTAAATTTGATTGGCTCAAATGTCCGCTTTGGGGCATACTTTTATACAGGCATTGCCGAACGCTTTAACAGCCTTGCTCCCCACGATGGACAGGACATTTCTGGGCTGTTTCACGCCAAAGTCGCTGACGCTTACCACCACAGTACCCTAAGCGTTGATGGCGGGCTGACCCTTGCCGAGCTTGCCCGCCTAATGAAAGACAATAAAAGCAAATCGGTGCTGGTCAATCACGATGGCAACATCGGTCTAATTACCGAATCGGCATTTCGTGATGTCATTGCCAGTGGGGGCAAGACGGACGAGCCGATTTATAGCCACGCCAATTTTAATATTATTGGCATTGACGGCGAAGATTTTTTGTTCAACGCCTTACTCACGATGATGAGCCACCGCATTCAACGCCTTGCCGTTAAGGACAATGGACGCATTATTGGGCTTTTGGAGCAGATGGACATTTTGGCGTATTTGTCTAGCCACAGCCATTTGGTTGCCGAGCGTTTGCACCGTGCCGATACTTTGTCCGAGCTTGCTCAAATCGCCCAGCAAATGACCGATTCGGTGTCGTCCTTGCAAGCAGGCGGTATGAGTGCCCTGCAGCTTGCCAAACTCATGCAAGTCTTAAACGGACAACTCTTTGAAAAGGCGTGGGGGCTGATTGCACCGCCCCAGATGGTTGCCAAAACTTGCCTGATTGTGATGGGTTCAGAAGGACGGGGCGAGCAGGTGTTAAAAACCGACCAAGACAACGCCCTAATTGCCGATGACGATGTGGACATGACCGCCTTGCATGAATATGCCGTCAAGTTCTCCGAGACGCTTGCCAAGTTCGGCTATCCGCCATGTATGGGCGGAATTATGACATCCAATCCCAAATGGTGTCAAACAGTCAGCGACTTTAAACGCACGGTCGCCCATTGGTGCAAAAGTGCCGATGGTGAGAGCCTTATGGACATGGCGATATTTTTGGATGCACGAGCGGTGGCAGGCAAGGCGGATTTGCTTGATGAAGTCAAACGCCATCTGAACGCCCATTTGGATAAAGACGTGGGCATGCAGATGAATTTTGCCCGTGCGATTATGCAGTTTGATGAGCATAATCGGGGCTTTTTTGCCAAGATTTTGGGTAAGGGCGAAACACACAAAATGGACATCAAAAAAATGGGGTTATTCCCTGTGGTGCATGGCGTGCGTGCGTTGGCACTAAAAGCCTGCCTTGATGAAACAGGGACTTTTGACCGTCTAATTACCCTTAAAAATCAAGGGATTATCAGCGAACAACTCGCCAAAGACACAGCAGATGCGTTGGCGTATTTGATGAATTTACGCCTAAAAGCAGGGCTGTTTTATGTGCGAAATGGCGAGCCGATTAGTCCCAATCAGGTGGATACCGAGCTACTTTCTACCTTGGAGCGTGATTTGTTAAAAGATGCGTTGGCGGTGGTCAAACGCTTTAAACATGAAGTTAAATCGCAGTTTGGACTGCATAATGTGTGATAATAAATTGACACAAGCACTCATCTAAATACAACACATGGGCAGGGCGGGCTATTGTCCGTCCTAACCATGCCTTGAGAATAACATCTTTAACATCATTTCTTTTAACGTCATTCCTTGGGCTGTATTATCACTGGCAACACCAAACCACGCCCGAACTCATCGGCAAAGACATAATCAAACTTATCCGCCACGACATCAGGGGTGGTCGTGATGACGAGCGTCATGTCTGACCCATCGGTGAGCTGATGGGCGATGTATTTGCCGTCTCTTAATTGGTCTAGGATTTTGCTTAGCACTTCGGGGCTTGCCATGGCGATGACCATGCTGTGTTGGGCTTGTTTGTCCGTGATGTTATAGGCTTTGGCGTAGTTTTTTACCGCCATGCTATCAAGGGCGATGGGGTAGTCATACGTTGCTGTGTCTGCCTTAGGCGTGTCGGTGAGAATGTGGGTCTTGTCAAGGGCGATTTTGCCATCAGTGGTGGTTAGTGGCTGTACATCAGGCAGGACAGATGGGTCGGATGTGCTAAGCTCACTGGCAAGAGCTTGTAGGTCATGGGGGTTCTCGGGGGTGGACGGCTTGCTCGGTTGCTCGGCAGGCGACTGACTTGTGGCAGGGGCAAAGTTATGCTCGGTGGCGGATTTGTCGCAGGCACACAGGGTAAGCATGGCGACCAAAAGGGGGGTGTATTTCATGATAATCCTTAGGGCATGTTGAACATTGATAACATTTTTATAAAATAAGATGAAAATTTGACAATATCAATCAATTTTTGCATGAAAAATGGCTAAATCTTGTTTTTCATCGTCAAAAGCTCGTTTGATAGAACGACTATCAAACTTCATTTTTCCTTGAAAAACGGGCGATTTTTCTCATTTTTCATTGCAAATACCAATATTCAACACGCCCTAGCAGTTAAAGCGTGATTTTGGTGCTTGATTTGACAAAATTCATGATAAATTGGCTGTTAAAATGGGCGACATTATTCTCGGCAGTTAGCACCGCTCGGGTAAAGGCGTGGTAGGCTTGCATGGACGGGCTATGTACCATGAGAGCAAAATCATAATCGCCCGAAATCTCATAGCACGCCACAATCTCGCTGTGGTGCTGACTGATACGCTCAAAACGCTGTTGCATGGATACGCTAGACTGTGCCATTTTTACCAGTACGATGACGCTTAGGGTTTGACCGACTTTAACAGGGTCGATGATGGCGACTTGTTTGGTGATGATTTTGTCTTGACAGAGCTGACCGATACGCCGTTGTACAGTGGCAGGCGATGTGCCTGTATACTCGGCAAGGGTTTTAAGTGGTAGGGTGCAGTCGTCTTGGAGTAGGTTTAGCAGGGTTTTGTCGGTGTCATCTAGGTTTTGGGTCATGGCTGGCAAGTAAAATTTTTGGTAAATTTTATCAAAAATAGCCAATTTTTGCAAAAATTAATCATCATAATGATAAAAGATAAAAATTTTTATCAAACAAACCTTTTATAATACGTCATCTGTTATCAATGTATCAGCCAAGCCATGAACCTTGCCCTACCCGCCCAATTTGCCCTGCCCAAAAACACCCTTGCCCTAGGTGTAACCCTTGCCATTTTGTCCAATGTCATGTTTGCGATGGTCTATGCCTATGGCAAGTGGCTACCGCCCTTGACAGGGACGGCGGTGTTTTTGTGGCGGATGGTCATGATGTGGGGGTGTTTGGTGGCACTCATCAGCGTGCTTGGCAAATGGGACGCTGTGCTGGGCGGGCTGTCTCGGGTCAAGGGGATTCGGGGCTGGGCGTGGCTACTTGCTCCCACGCCCATTCTTGCCAGTCAGCTGTGGCTGTTTGTCTATGCACCCCTAAACGGTCATGGTGTGGCGGTGTCTATGGGCTATTTTTTATTTCCGCTGGTGATGGTGCTGGTCGGCTTTGTCATGGGTGAGAGACTCACTCGCTTGCAGTGGCTGGCGGTGGCGTGTGCAGGTGTGGGTGTGGGCATGGAGATTGTGCGGACAGGGCAGGTCAGCTGGGCGACGTTTTGGGTGTGTTTGACTTATCCGATTTTTTATGTAATGAGACGGCGACAAAATATCCCTGCCTTGACAGGGCTGTTTGTGGATTTGAGTATTATTGCCCCCATTTGCCTTGTGGTATTGTGCTTTCATGCGTCTGCGATGTCGGCGGTCATCGGCACGCCTGTGATGATATTAAAGGTCATCGGTTTGGGGCTCATCAGCGTGTTATCACAACAGGCGAACCTAGAAGCCAACCGCTTATTACCCACGTCCTTGTTCGGATTGCTCGGTTATCTTGAACCTGCGTTATTGTTTGTTCTTGCCATTACGGTGCTCGGCGGGGTGGTTGAATGGCAAATGCTGACAAGTTTTGGGCTGATTTGGTCGGGGATTATTTGTTTGTTAATACAGGGTGTGGCGAAGCGGTGGGGGCGGTAGGTCTGTCTTGTGATGAGATTTGGCTGATGGATAATGGATGTAGCATTACCAAACTGTTGGTTTTTCGTGATAAATTGTATTGTATTCTTTTTAAGATCTGCTAGAATATCAAAAACCACACTTTAAGTAATGTTTTTTGTCTTTGCCTTTAATAACAATCATTTGGATTTTATCATGAGCCGTATCCTATTTCGCACCAAGTGCCTAAGTTTGGCATTGATGAGTGTATTTGCCTTGACTGCTTGTAACAAAGAGTCAGCACCCACCCAAGAGACCGCCCACAGTCAGCAACCACAACCGCCCCAGCAGAGAGCAGTGCCCAACAAGCGGACGCACCCAAAGACACTGCCAATCTGCCGACTTATCGTGTGGCGATTGACCCTTATTACCCACCTTTTGAGTATTTGGACGAAAATGGTAAAATCGTTGGGTTTGATGTTGACCTGCTAAACGCCATTGACGAAAAAGAAGGGTTTAAGCCTGATTATCAAGCCAATGAGATTTTAAATATTGTCCCATCGGTACAAGAGGGTAAGGACGATTTGGGGGCATCATCCATCTTTATCCTGCCCGAGCGTCAAGAAGTGGTGGATTACTCGGAGTCTTATTTTGAGTTGCCATTGGCATTTTTGGGCTTGGAGGCAGAAGGTCGTCCACAATCCATTAATGACATCACTGGTAAAACCATCGCTGTACAAAAGAACATCGTCATGGAAACCATCGTTGATGAAGAGTATGTACCAAAGGGCAATGAAAAGCATGGCGTAAAAAGTAACTTCCTTGCCTTTCAAAACGTCATCCAAGGTCATAGCGATGTCATGATTGACAACGTGGTGGCGCTACAAGGCTTTTTACCAAAAGCAGAAGGCAAAGAGATTTACACCCTGCAACTACCCAAAGAGAAAAACTTACAATTGGGTTATGTGGTACAAAAAGGCAATACTGAGCTACTAAATAAGCTTAATAGTGGTCTTAAAAAGGTCAAAGAAGACGGCACTTATGATAAGATTTATGATAAGTGGTTTGGTAAAGATTCACAGTACCCCATCGTGAATATGACTGTTAACGCCAATGCTCAGTAAGTCTTTTTTCAAAGATAGCATCAAAAGCCCCACGTGTTGGGGTTTTTGTTTTGGGCGATTGTTGGGTTAGATGTGTTTAATCAGCACCTTAGAATTTCGCCCATTTTGCCATTGTTTAAACCGCTCACAAGGTAGCTCGTTTGGGGTGGTTTCGCCAAATCCATGTTCAATAAACCAATGCAAGGTGCGTGTGGTCAGGGCAAACAGACGGGATTTGCCCCTGCGTTTGGCACTTTGTTCGGCAAATTTTAAAAGGTTCGCCCCACGCTCGCCACTACGATAGTCACCATGCATGGCAACGCTGGCAATCTCCACGCTCTCATCGTCTAACTCATGCACGGCGATACAGCCGATGATTTTGCCATCTCGCTCCATGACACTAAACTCATCTATCATCTCTTCTAGGCGTTCACGACTGCGAGCGACCAAAATGCCCTGCTCTTCTAGGGGGTGAATGATTGCCATGATACCGATGATGTCAAGGGCGGTGGCTCGTCTGATGTGGTCGTAGTTGCTTTGGCTTATCATTGTGCCACGCCCGTCTGTGGTGAACAGCTCGCCCAGTAAGGCATCATCTTTGTCAAAGTCGATGAGCTGAACACGTCCCACACCATGCTGGCAGGCGTGAATGGCGTGCGTGAGTGTGGGGACGTGCGTGGATGTTTCGATAAGCTCGTGAGCTTCTGTGGCGGTGAGTTCTTTGATGAGCGAGCCGTGCGAGTCGGTCAGGCTTTTGTCTAAGATGATGAGCTTATCCGCCACCAGTGATGTGGCGATGTGCGTGGCGACATCTAAGGCATCAAGATTAAACAAATCACCCGTTGCCGAAAAGCCGATGGAGTTGGCGATGACGATGTGATGATTGTCAAGGCTGTGTTTGATGGCTTTGGTGTCGATACGGCGGACTTCGCCCGTTTGCATAAAGTCCACGCCATGACGTACGCCAAAGGGTTTGGCATTGACAAAGTTGCCTGTTACTGTACTGATTTTTGCCCCAAATAAGGGAGTGTTGGCAAGCCCTTTGGAAAACTCGCCTTGGATTTTTAGGGTGAGCTGTCCGACCACCGCCAAAATGGTCGGCATGGCAGATGTGGGGGTAACACGCACGCCATGGCAAAAGGGTGTGTCATCGGACAGTCTCGCCTGTGCTAGGGCATCATTTATCTGCACCCTTGCCCCATGCACCAGCACCAAGCGAATGCCCAAGCTGTGCAGTAGTGCCAAATCCTGCACCAGCGTGGCAAAGCTGTCATGGGCGAGCGCCTCACCAGTCATCATGACGACAAAGGTCTTGCCCCTGTGGGTATTGATGTAGGGCAAGGAGTGGCGAAACCAGTGGATGGGGTTTGGGTGGGTCATGGCGTGCTATGATGGTGTTTTTGATGAATTTTATCATAAAATCAGCAAAACTCATCAAATTATTGTCTCATGACTTGTCTTTTGTGCCTTTTTTATCGTGCCGTCTTTTGTTATGTCTTGCCATTTAGCCAAAATTTGGCAGAAAGTTACCATAAATAAACGCACGCAACAGCTTTTCATGCTATCATGGGTGACATTTATTTTTACCATAGAGTTAATGAAGGAATGATTATGCCTATCCAAATGTTGCGTGGCGGTGTTGCCGTGTTGTCCCTGACCGCCTTGTCGGTTGCTGTGTCAGCCCATGCCATGCTACCTACCCCGACCGAGACCACAGAGTCAGTCCCAAACCAAGCCAGTGCAGGCGAGATTAGCTATACCGCCAATCCCCAAGCCAATCGGAATGCCCCAACGCTAAACACCCCAACAGCAGGCAGGGTGGTCACGGTCGCCCCGCAAAGTACCCCTATTTATAACCCATTGGATCAAAACCCTGCCCCTGCCGTGATTCCGATGGCGGTCAGCCCCTTGCAAGCCCCTGCTCAAACCCAAGCTCCCCAACGCCAAGGCTCATCAGCAGGGATTCAAAGCGTGGTGAATGCGTTCATCGTGCAAAACATCAACGGTCAAGAAACACTAACCCCCATTAATGCCGGTACGCCCATCAAATCAGGCGACATCTTAGAGTATCAAGGTCTATTCACCAACAACAGCTCGGAGCGAGTGCGTTCGATGGACGTTACCCTAAGCATTGCCGATAGTTTGGAGCTGGTTGGCGGTATCCACCCCAGATTCCCCCATGCAACCATTGATGGCAGTCGCTTTGTCCGCTCGCCCATCCGTGCCAATGTCGGCGGACAAGTCCAAGAGTTGCCCCTGTCGGATTATAAAGCCCTAAGGTGGACGCTGGAAGACATCGGTCTTGGTGGTACGAGCGTGGTTAAATACCGTGCCAAGGTAAAATAAACCACAAACAAATACATTTCTAAAACCTTAAAATGACGGCTTTGGGTCGTCATTTTTGTGTGTGTTTGTTTTTAAAAATCATGGTTTAAAAAGTGTGATGTTAAAAAATGGTTTTAAAAAGATGGTTTTTACAAGACCATCTTTTTAAAAGTCATGGCGTATCAGCGAGACAAGCTGTTTTTACTGCTGTTTTGATAAAAGTTGCTTTTTATAAAAAATGCCTTTAATATAAGCCCATCACTCACATTAAGGATTACCATGACCGACCTTAGCACCTACATGAATGACGTGGGCGTGCGTGCCAAAACCGCTTCTGCTACGCTTGCCCGAGCCGACACCAAAACCAAAAACCATGCCCTAGCCTGTATCAAATCGACTCTCATCGCCCAAAAAGATGAGATTTTATCCGCCAATGAGATAGACATACAAAACGGCAAGGATAAAGGGCTAGATAGTGCCTTACTTGACCGCCTTATTATCAGTGATAAAGTGTTTAATGGTATATTAAGCTCGCTTGATGACGTGATGGCTCTTGCCGACCCTATTGGCGAGATGAGCGAGATGACCTACCGTTCCAGTGGCATACAGCTTGGCAAAATGCGAGTACCGCTTGGCGTGATTGGTATGATTTATGAAAGTCGTCCCAACGTTACCATAGAAGCAGGGAGTCTTGCCATCAAATCAGGCAACGCCATTATCCTGCGTGGCGGTTCAGAAGCCTTTCACTCCAACCAAGCCCTAGCCCATGCGGTGCATATAGGTTTGGAGCAGGCAGGGCTACCGACCGACTCGGTGCAAGTGCTAACCACGACCGACCGTAATGCGGTGGATAAGCTCATCGCTATGGTGGGCGTGGTGGACGTGATTATCCCACGGGGCGGGCGGGGACTGATAGAGCGTATCGCCAATAACGCCCGTGTGCCAGTCATCAAGCACCTAGACGGCAACTGCCACACTTATGTGGACAGTCTGGCGGACATGGACATGGTGGTCAAGGTGTGCGTCAATGCCAAAACGTCTCGCTACTCGCCGTGTAATGTCATGGAGACTTTGCTCGTTCATGCGGACATTGCTAATACCGCCTTGCCACAGATTACCCAAGCCATGCATGGCGTGGATGATGCCATAATATTTAGGGTGTGCGACAAATCCAAAGAGATTTTGGCAAATACTGGCGTAAACATAGAGCCTGCCACCGATGACGATTGGTACACCGAATACCTTGCCCCCATGCTGGCGGTAAAAGTCGTGGACGACCTAGACCATGCCATTGCCCACATTAACCACTACGGCTCGCACCATACGGACGTGATCATCACAAACAGCTATGAGAACAGTGGGCGATTTATCCGTGAAGTGGATTCAAGTTCGGTCATGGTCAATGCGTCTAGCCGTTTTGCAGACGGCTTTGAGTATGGACTGGGGGCGGAGATTGGTATCTCAACGGACAAAATCCACGCTCGGGGGCCTGTGGGACTACATGGGCTGACTTCCCAAAAATGGGTGGTGTTTGGACATGGAGAGATTCGTTCGTGATTGAAATTTGTTGTTTTAAGGTATATTGCCAAGCAATCACTCACACAACGCCCGCCAAATCTCATCTATCCCATGTATGCCCGTCATACCAAGCCCAATACCGCCTTGGGGTGTGGCAGGTTCTCGCAGGTTAATGCGAATCAGGCGTGGGGAAAAGCCATCGCCAAAGCGTCTAACCGTCGGAATTGCTGTTCCTGCTCCAATCTCAATGACAACAGAATTTTGGTGGGTTATCAAAAACTTGTGCAGGCGAGTTTCTTGCTCGTCCATGCGATGAGAGTGCCAAGCAAAGTCGCCAAACATCAAAATATTAGGACGAGCCAAACCGCCACAGTCAGGGCAAGTGGGTAGCTCCCCAAGCCACTCGCATTTGTCATTGTCAATCACAGGCGTTAAGTCGTCCGCCGTCCAAATCTTATCAGAGCAGGGTATGACACATTGCAAATGATGAATAGAGCCGTGACATTCATAGACCTTGTCAGCATCAAACCCTGCCTTAACAAATTGCCCATCCACATTGCTGGTAAAGACAAAATAAGGCAAATCAAGGCGGTCAGCAAGTGCCAATAACTCACCAAAGCCTGCGTGGGGCGTGGTGGCTTTGTACAGTGCCAAACGGTGTCCATAAAATCCCCAAGCAAGGCGTGGGCTTGGGGGTTGGCGATGGTGGTACAGTCCATCTGCCGTCTGCCAAGCTCGGGATAGGCTTGCCACATACCAGTATTGCCCCGAAAATCAGGCAAGCCAGAATCCACGCCCATGCCTGCCCCTGCACTAATGAGTAGGCTGTCGGCGGAGTGAAGTAGGGCTTTGATGGTGGGCATTTTGGTTTCCTAGTTAATTCAAATGGTTAATCGCAAATAAAAAATTCATCAATAAGCTGATAATCGGTATCAAAATACAAGCGATAAGTTGCCATAGTTAAATGTTGATAAGTGATTTGGCATTCCACCAAAATCATTGGTTTTGAATTTAAGCTGGGGTTAATATGACACTCATCAATTTGCCAATATCTATCTACCTTATCAAATTCATAAGGAAATTCAGTCATAAACCATTCATTATTACCATTTTGTTTAAATAGATTGTCTAAATGGGTATTGGCAAGGGTGAATAAATTTGTATGATTTATTTTGGATAAAGAATGGGTGGTGGTAGCGTGTGTATTATGCATCGTTTTTCATCAGTCTTTTAATGGTGCGTGTTACGCACCTACGGATTTAAAATTATTTAAAAAACTAATTGCAGTCTACTCGCCATTCTCTATTTTGAGTTGACCACATTAAATAAGGGCAATCAAAGCCTTCTATATAAGTTAATTTATAATCAGTTTCATTGATTTTTTGATACTCAGGGGAGATGTATTCGTTTTTGCTTGGAAATTGTAATTTTTCCAATGTTTTGTAGTCTTGGGCGTCAGGTAATTTTTGAAATTTGCTTTGATAGTCTGCAATATTATCAATCAAAATATCCCCCTGTTTGATTTTAAAATAATATTTAATATGAATGGGTAGATTGAGATAAATAAACATAATCAAAATGAACAATGCAAAAGTATAAGAAATAATTTTGAGTTTCTTAGCCATATTATTTTAATCTCTCAAAAATAAACCCCAAACACCAACCGATATTTGGGGCTTATTTTATTAAACAATCAACTTCTTCAACAGATTTTTTTAATGGTTTAAAAGTTAGTTATTCAAAAAAGGTATTACGATTTGGCGATACCTTTTTTGTTGGGTGGTTTTTGCTTTGTTATGAAAGTTAAATCGTGATAAATTAACATTTTACCGATTGCTCTCAAAGCTAATCACCAAGAAATCCCCAACCATCGTTTTTACCATTTAGGCTTTTAGAGTTCTCTGCCAGCCAATTTTCCGCTTGTGTTAAACTTGGCTCATTGATTTCCATAAAAATGCCCACAATGACTTCACCCATATATCCATTCTTGTCAACATCAGGAAAGTCTTCTAAATTATTGACTTGAACTCGATAACCAAATTTTAGGAGAAACATACCGAATTTGAGAGCATTTTCATAGGTTGGAAAAATAATGGCAAAATCCACCAAGATTTCATCAGGCAATACCCCTAGTTTTTGGGTGAGTTGCCATAAAACATTGCCGTTTTCAGTCTCAGGAAATTTTTGATAATTTCGCTCCATATCTCACCCAATCAACTTCTTCAAAAGCTCATTGACCTGTGCAGGATTGGCTTTGCCCTTGCTGGCTTTCATTACTTGTCCGACCAGTCCATTAAAGGCTTTTTCTTTTCCGCCTTTATATTCATCAACCATTGCTTGATTACCCGCAAGCACTTCTTTAATAATGGCTTCAATTGCCCCTGTGTCGGTTTCTTGTTTTAAGCCTTTTTCATTGATGATTTCATCGGCGGTTTTATCAGATTCCCAAAGATAATTAAACACTTCTTTGGCAATTTTACCACTAATAGTATTATCCAAAATACGGGCAATTAACCCTGCTAGGCGTTCGGCATTGATTGGAGATTTATCAATGGTGAGTTCATTTTTATTTAATGAACCCAATAAATCGCCCATAATCCAGTTTGCCCCGATTTTGGCATTGGCTTGACCGATTTTTTCTACCACTGCCAAGAAATAATCGGACAATTCTCGGCTACCATTTAATACATTGGCATCATAAGCCGATAAGCCTAATTCATTGACAAAGCGTTCTTTTCGCACGCTTGGGAGTTCTGGCATTTTGTCTTTAATGGCTTGCAACGATTCATCAGAAATCATCACAGGGAGCAAATCAGGGCAGGGGAAATAACGATAATCGTTGGCTTCTTCTTTGGTTCGCATTGCCCGAGTTTCGTCTTTTTCAGGGTCGTATAGACGAGTGGCTTGCACCACTTTTCCGCCGTCTTCAATTAGGTCAATTTGACGTTCAATTTCTGATTTAATCGCCCGCTCAATAAAGCGAAACGAGTTTAGGTTTTTAAGCTCACAGCGAGTGCCAAAAGGCGTGTTAGGCTTGTGTACCGAGACATTGATGTCGGCACGGAATGAGCCTTCCGCCATAATCGCGTCCGAAATGCCAAGCCAAGTCACCAGCTCGTGAATGGTCTTGACATAGGCAACCGCTTCGTCCGCCGAGCGAATGTCAGGCTCGGAGACAATCTCAATGAGTGGCGTGCCAGCACGGTTTAAGTCCACGCCCGTCATCTGTGGCACGGCATCGTGCACCGATTTGCCTGCGTCTTCTTCAAGGTGGGCACGGGTAATGCCAATGCGTTTGGTGTATTCGTTTTTTGCCCCTGCGTTCACCAAAATGTCAATGTAGCCTTGCCCCACGATTGGGTGTGCCATTTGTGAAGTTTGGTAGCCTTTGGGTAGGTCGGGGTAGAAGTAGTTTTTGCGGTCAAAGGCGTTCATTTGTCCGATTTGGGCATTGACACCAAGTCCAAATTTTACCGCTTTTTCAACCACTTCGGCATTTAGGACAGGCAACACCCCTGGCATTGCCAAGTCAATGATGTTGGCTTGGGTGTTGGGTTCTTGCCCAAATTCGGTGCTGGCGGGTGAGAAAATTTTGGTGGCGGTGTTTAATTGGCAATGGATTTCAATGCCGATGACAACTTCATAGCCGTCAATAAGTAGGGATTGGGTCATAAAAGTTTTCCTATAAATATTTAAACCATTAAAATGGACAAATCGTCATAATGTCCAATATATTGTTCAATCTTTTCATCAGCCGTCATCAAAGTTAATTTTTCTACTTTGGCTTGGGTGATTAAAATTCTATCAAAAGGGTCTTGATGAATATTGGGTAAATCTTTTACCGCTAAGGCGTGCTGACTATTGACAACCAATTCTTTATAGCGTGCCGTTTTTAATAATTGATAAAAATAATCAGGCTCAATAAAATCATCAAAACCGTTGTTGCGATTTTTATTATATTTAATTGCCACTTCCCAAACATTGACGCTACTAAAATACAATCTATCGCTATTAGCAAGAATGATGTCTCTTGCCTTTTTGCTAAATTTTTTGTCGTCTAATAACGCCCACAATAAAATGTGTGTGTCAATTAAATAATTCATTAACTAAAATCCGTCATTTCATCATCAAAATTCTCTGGAATTTTAAAAGGTTTTGCCATTCCAATTTTTTGATAAGCAGGCGGATAATTGTCATCATCTTTGCCATAATCATTGACAAAATTGGCAAAATATAATTGCAAATTTTCTTTACCAATTTTGTTGATAAAATTTTGATAAACGGTATCATTGACTTCAAAACTAATCGTTTGCATAATTACTCCTACTTTTTAAGCCTTAATTCTCGCCATTGTATAAGCATTGACAAATTCGCCATTTCTAAATGCAAAAGCCTTATGTTCGCCTTCAATGACAAAACCAAATTTTTGATATAGGGCAATGGCTTTTTGATTGTCGGTATAAACGGTTAATTCTACCCGTTTTAAATTAAGCCAATTATCCGCCAAATCAAGAATGGTGGTTAATAACGCTTTGCCAATGCCTTGCCCTTGAAATTCATCACTGACAGCAATGACAAAATTGCCAATGTGCTTTCGCCGTTCGTTGGTCTCTATGCGTAAGGCAATATTACCAACTACCGTTTCTTTATCATTATCCTTAATAATTGCCACAAAAGAATGGACATTATCAGGAATGTTGCCAAGCCACTTTTTCCAATTATCGTTTGATTGACTGGGTAAATGTAAAGTTTGGGCAAAAACACTCGGATTGGTATAAAGTTTTTGAACGTCTTCGGCATATTTTTGTTCGGTACGGCAAATGGTAACAGTCATAATCAATCTCTTGTTTTGGGTTATTTATGGGGTTTTATTCAAAAACTCCTATGTCATATAAATAAAAAAACCATATGCTAACAATTGATAATAAGCTCGCAAGCGTTATTGCTGTTGGTATTGCAAATTTTATCAATAATCCATACAAGCTCATTGCTACAAAACTTGCTCCTAGTGTATAAGGTATAAATTTTACAGTTATTTCTATGGCTTCATATGTATTTCCAGATTTATTTTCTATAAAATAATATATTTGTAGCCAAATAAAAAATTGTAAACAATAGGCGACAAATAGTGTTATAAAAAAGGATGTAGAGAGTTTATAGGGTAAGATTTTTGGACTAAATATTGGTACTGTAAAGAATGCAATTACCATTAACACCATAGAAAGTGTATATAGAAATTGCAGACCGTTTAATCCAAAAAATATAATGCCCATACCGCCCCTAATTTATACCATTAAATGCAATACTTTTTCTCTTGGCATATCGGTTCTTTGTATGTCCAAACTTGGAAAATCCGCTTGGGCAAAAATCTCGTGCAAACGGTTGCCTAATTGAGTTTGTTTGGCTTGGTTTTCGCTTGCCCATTTTTCAATCAACTGAGCAACGCTTAATTGTTCGCTTTAGGCTTGGGCGATAACCAATTGTTCAATATGGGGCGGTGATTCTATTAACATAAAATTTATCCCAATTTCGGCAACTCTTTATGAAACGCTGTCGCCCCTTGATAAGCGTGCGTGGTATTTAGCAGGGTATTTTCCGCCCAATGTTTGCCAATAAGTTGCAAGCCCACAGGCAAGCCACCGACAAAGCCCACAGGGTGCGACAAACTTGGCAAGCCCGCCAAATTCACACCAATGGTATAAACATCGCCCATATAGATTTCGGCAGGGGACAGGTTTTCGCCCAATTTGTAGGCAACCGTTGGGGCGGTTGGCGTGGCGATGATGTCGCAGGTTTCAAAGGCTTTTAAAAAGTCGTTTAAAATGAGTCTACGAACCTTTTGAGCCTTGACATAATAGGCATCAAAATAACCTGCTGACAGGGCATAAGTCCCCATAATGATACGGCGTTGCACTTCTGCCCCAAAGCCTTCCGAGCGACTGCGTGTGTACAAATCGTGCAAATCGGCAGGATTTTCACAGCGATAGCCATAACGCACGCCATCAAAACGAGACAAGTTGGAGCTGGCTTCGGCAGGGGCAAGTAGATAATAAGTTGCCAAAGTAATTTGTGGGTCGGTCAAATGCACATCAACCAGCGTTGCCCCAAGCTCTTGATAGACTTTTAGGGCGTCATCAATTTTGGCTTTGACATCAGCGTTTAGTCCTGTGCCAAAATATTCTTGCGGTACGCCTACTCTTAGTCCTGCTAGGGGTTTGTCGCTTGCGACTTTATCTAATTCGCCTACCCAGTTTGGTACTTCTTTATTTACACTTGTACTGTCTTTGGGGTCATAGCCACTCATCGCCTGCAACAGATAGGCACAGTCCAACGCCGAACGCCCAAATGCCCCTGCTTGGTCAAAACTAGATGCATACGCCACCATACCAAAGCGAGACACTCGCCCATAGGTTGGCTTAATGCCTGTTACCCCACAAAAGCTGGCGGGCTGACGAATAGAACCGCCTGTGTCCGAGCCTGTCGCAACAGGGACAAAGCCACTTGCTACCGCAGACGCACTGCCACCAGACGAACCACCGGGAACTCGGTCTAGGTCGTAGGGGTTGTGCACCGCTCCAAAGTAGGATTTTTCATTGTCCGAACCCATCGCAAATTCGTCCATATTGAGCTTGCCAAGACTGATAAAGCCCTGATTGGCAATATTTTCCACTAGGGTTGCATTATAAGGAGCGACAAAGTTTGACAGCATTTTTGAGCCACAAGTGGTCAAAACACCTTGTGTGCAAAGGTTATCCTTATGAGCCATTGGCACGCCCAAAAGGGGGCGAGTGTCGCCTTTTGCACGCAGATCATCAGCAAGGCGGGCTTGTTCTAAGGCTAGGTCAGCCGTTACGGTAACGAAGCTATTCACCGCCTTGTCGTGCGTTGCGATACGGTCTAAAAAATGCTGGGTTAATTCAACCGAGCTAAATTGTTTGGTGTGTAAACCGTCAGCGATTTCACGGACGGATAGGGTGTGTAAAGTTGTCATAATAAAGTCGCTTTTAAATTTTTAAAATTGGTTGGTAAGGTGCGTAATACGCACCGCTTTGGGCTAGATCTATTAATGGTGCGTAATACGCACCTT
>NZ_MXAP01000073.1 GCF_002027555.1 Moraxella equi | reverse complement strand
GTTTGGAAAGAGGTCTAATAATGATTGAGGACATCATTACCACAATCAAAAGCTTTTCGGTCATAGCTTTTATCCAATGGCACAATCCGATAATTGGACAAATTCATACACTACCCTTAAAAAATTCATCATAGATTACCATTGCCTTTTTCATCGCTTCATTCATCAGTGGCGGATTGATAAGATTTTCGGCAACTTGCTTACTATCTTCTTTTGATAATCGCAAAATTTCCATGGTTTCATCATGGCGTTTAAGGGCATTTTGAGCGTGTTCATAGCAATACTCATCACAAAATCACTCATCGTCCGCCCTGTCATCTGACTGGCAAGCTTAATGGTGTCGTGAATGTGCTTGGGGATACGAGCTTCAAAACGGGCGGTTTGAATGGATTGGCTTTGGGTGTCATGACATTCTCCTGTCATGAATATACGGTTATTGTACGGTATTTTGCCGTATTTTTTACCCTTATCATTGCCAGCTTGCCCTAATTTTTTGCCACTTTTTGCAAATTTTTAATATCATTGGGCTTAGTTTTAATTCGCTTTCACTACTTGGCGTGGACTCAATGACCGTTTCAGGAACAAAGCGAATTTGTAATTTAATCGTGCGATTTTTAAAGGTGTCATCGGCGATTTTTTGAATGGCTTTTTCTAATTCATAAACTTGAGCTTGGCTTGGTGGCTCGGTTCCTTGAATAACCGCTCGCAAGACATGCACTTTTTGTTCTTTATTAATGCTTGATGATACCAAATAATTGGCTTGATGTTCTATGCTTTTTTCAATTAAAGCATTACTTTGGCGTTCAAAATTTTGTTCATTTAAAGTATGGCTAAAATTAAATGACAAATACCCACCAATCACCACCAACGCCATTAACACAGCAAAATTTCTTTTCAAAAATTGCCCAAGCTGTCCTAATTTGCCCACGTCATCATCATTGAGCGTTCTGCGAAAACCAAACAGCCACAATACCAACGCATTGGTAAACTGAATGGCAAGCATGTTGGTAACGGCAAGCAATAACGCCCCCATTGCCAACGAAAAATGCCCTGCCGACAGCAGAATCCCACTTGCTGTCAAAGGTGGAACAAGGGCTGTCGCCACCGCCACGCCAACCACCGCCACCGATAGATTGGGCGAGACCATGGCATACGCCCCTGCCGTACCGCCTGCCAATGCCACCACCAAGTCCATGGTCGTGGGCGATGTGCGTGCCAAAATCTCGCCCGTCATCACATGGTCAGGGTACAAAAAGCCCAGCACCATGCCAATGGCAAAAATCAGCAAAATCCCACCGATTAAGGTTTGGAGTGAAGTTTTGAGCAAGGATAGCCGTGCATCAATCACCGCCAACGCCATGCTGGTAATGGGCGAGAGCATCATCGCCACAAGCATCGCTCCGATGAACACCGCAGGCGAGTTGGCAAGCAGTCCATAGCCTGCAATCACCGCTGATAAGCCATTCATAATAAAGAACATTTTGGTCGGTAATGCCCCTGCTTCTATGCTGATTCGCACGTCTTTGTGATTGATGGTTTTTTCGCCATGCTTTTTGGCGATAAGCGTACGAACAATATCGGCTTGGTGTTGTTCGATTTTGTCTAATTCTTTTTCGGTTTTTAAACTATTGTTTTTTAATTCGCTATTTTTTAAATCATCTGTTTTGTGAATTTCTTTTTTATTTGGTTTATTATTTGAAATAGCAGTTTCAATTTCATCATTTGATTTTAAATTATCTTTACTTTTATCAGAATTTATAATTTTTTCTTGGTTGGTATTTTTATTTTTATTATTATTTTCATGATTTTCCTTATCATCATCTCTGTCGTCATCTTTGGCATTGGCATTGTCGGACAATTCATCATTGACCGTTTTGACAAGCTCATCAAGCTCATCGTCGTCAATGCCTTGTTTTTTGAGTTCGTCAAGTTCGTCTTGACTAAATTCAACATCATCGTTTTGGGTGTCTTTATTGTCGCCCATAAAAAACCTTATTTATGAATGAGAAATAGGGCAAATTGCAGTTCGCCCCTACATTGGAAAATTTTTAAAATGTCAAAATTAACCTTTATCCAAAATCATCGCATCGCCGTAACTAAAAAAGCGGTATTTCTTATGAATGGCATGAGCATAAGCGTTTTTGATATTATCCGTCCCTGCAAAGGCAGATACGAGCATAAGAAGCGTGGATTTTGGCAAATGAAAATTGGTAATCAGCCTATCCACCACGCCAAAGTCATAAGGCGGATAAATAAAAATCTGCGTATCGCCAGCGAACTCGACAAGCTGTCCGTCCACACGGTGCAAATGGGCAGTTTCAAGCGTGCGAGTTACAGTCGTTCCCACGGCGATGATTTGTCCGCCTTGTGCCTTGATGGCATTGATTTTGTCAGCAGTCGTCTGTGGCAGGTGGGCGTATTCGGCGTGCATGATGTGGTCAGTCAAATCGTCCGCCTTGACAGGGGCGAACGTACCTGCCCCAACGTGCAAGGTTACAAAGGCAATTTCTACCCCTTTATTGGCAAGCTTTTGCAAAGTTTCATCATCAAAATGCAAACTGGCGGTCGGAGCGGCAACGCTTGCCTGCTTGGTAGGGTCATGAAACACCGTCTGATAGCGGGTGTCATCCGTGTCATCTGCCATGCGTTCAAAATAAGGCGGAATCGGCATTTGTCCATAACGCTCCAAATCCGCCAAAATCGGTGCATCAAATTGCAAGACAAACAAATTCTGTGCCCGTCCGCACATAACCGCACGCATGCCCCCGTCTGCCAGACTCACCGCCTGCCCCACCTTTAACGCACGGCTAGAGCGTACATGGCAATGGGCGATGTGATTGCCGTGGTCGGTAATGCGTTCTACTAACACCTCCACCGCTCCGCCTGTGTCCTTGACCCCAAATAGGCGGGCTTTCATGACTTTGGTGTCGTTCAAAACAAGCAAATCGCCTTTGTTTAACAAATCAGGCAAATCGCTAAAATTTAGGTCGGCAAGCGTGTCGCCTTGCACGTGTAGCAAGCGAGAGCTTGACCGTACGGCAAGCGGATAACGAGCGATGAGTTCATCGGGCAAATGGTAATCAAAATCTGCGGTGAGTAGGGGTGTGTTCATGATGTGGCTGTGCTACAATAAAAATGACTTATTTTATCAAAAAGCCCAGTGATTTGCTTGTATTTCTCATGTTTTCAGATTTGCATTTTTCATGCCTAAACTAAGCCTTTTGGCTAAATTGCAAAGTCGGCAAAAAAGGCGTATCATATAACCATTATTTTTAATGAATGTTTTACCATGCTGATGAATATCCAAAACACCGCCCCACGTCCTACATCGCCCCACCCCATTTTAAACTTAGGTTTTCGCATATTTTTTGTGGGGTCGGCAGTCTTTGCCATACTTACCATGTTGCTGTGGCTTGCGATTTTGCAGGGTTTTGCCCCATTTAAAGGCACGTTTAACCCCTTTTATTGGCACGCCCATGAGATGATTTTTGGTTATGCGTTGGCGGTCATCGCTGGATTTTTATTGACCGCCGTCAAGACTTGGACAAGCCAACCCATGCCCTACGGTTGGCATTTGGGGGTGATATTTGGGGCGTGGGCGGTCGCTCGCCTGCTCTGGCTTGGATTACACGCCACGCCAAGCGTTGCCATGCTTAGTGTGGCATTTGTGTTTGACTTGCTCTTTTGGGGCATGACCGCCTACTCGGTCATCAAGGCGGTGTGGGCCGCTCGCCAAAAACGCCAAATCGGTATCATTGCCAAACTTACCCTGCTCATGCTTGCCAACATCGCCTTTTATGCAGGGGTGTTTTTGGACAGCACCACCACACAACAAATCGCCCTGTATGGGGCGTTATATCTCGTCATCGGCGTGGTATTTACCATTGCCAGACGGGTGTTGCCGTTTTTTATCGTCAAGGGCATTAGCGTGGATAACAACGGCAAACCCAATGGCTTAAATATAGAACAAAAAAATTCGGCACTATTAGACAGAATGAACCTAGTCGGATTTTTTGGTTTTATCGTGTTTGATTTATTTGTCAAATCGCCCATGCTTGCCAGTGCCTTTACTCTGGTTTGCGTGATTGCCAACATTTGCCGTCTTAAAAATTGGTATCACCCTGCCATTTGGCAAAAGCCCCTACTGTGGTCGCTTATCATCGCCTTTGGGGGCATGACCGCAAGTTTGCTGTTCTTTGTCGTATTGCCTTTTGTTGATACGAGCGTGAACGTGCATTCGCTCGGCTTGCATGGGCTTGCCCTGTTTGGCGTGGGACTCATGACCGTTGCCATGATGGCTCGGGTGTCGCTTGGACATACGGGGCGAAACATTCATCAGCCCCCAAAAACCGTGAGTGCGATGTTTATCCTGATGACAATCTCTGCCCTATGCCGTGTGGTCATGCCGATGTTTGGCGGTGATTATATGACGTGGGTACTCATCTCGCAAGTGGCGTGGGTGTTGTCCTTTGGGCTGTTTTGCGTGTCGTATGTGGGAATTTTGGCAAAACCACGCACTGATGGACTGTTTGGCTGATAGGCAAGGATTTTAAAACATGATAAAATGATAAAATAATGAAAATATGAGCAATGAGACGATTATGTTTAACCCTTTTAAAAAGAAAATCCACATTAATATGAGCGACATTGACAAGGTATTACAGGATTTTCGCCTGTATGGTCAAGCCCTGCCGACTTTTATTGATGATAAATCCTTGCATGATGACACCCTTGACATCGCCCTAAGAGTGCATAAGGACGCCAACCAAGCCGAGCTTGAACGTGTGTATCACGACCTGCGTGCCGGATTACATCTCATTGGCGTAGCAGAAGTGAATTTAAATGTCGTCTTATCCGACAAAGTCGCCCCCACCACAACCGCCAGTGCCGTGCAAACCCACACGCCCCAGTCGTCAAATAAAATCCCAAGCCACACCACAGACGACACCCCCACCAAATCCACCCCCAAACAGGCGGACATCGCCCCCCACCCCCGCATTCGCCACATCATCGTGGTCGCCAGTGGTAAAGGCGGTGTCGGCAAATCCACCACCACGGTCAATATCGCCCTTGCCCTACAAAAACTCGGCAAAAAAGTCGGCATCCTAGATGCGGACATCTATGGCCCGTCCGTACCTGATATGCTGGGCGTGGCAGGGGTCAAGCCTGCCGTTGAAAACGACCAATTCGTGCCGATAGATGCACACGGCATTGCCATGCTCTCCATTGGCAATTTGATTGAGAGCGATAACACCCCTGTGGCGTGGCGTGGGGTCAAGGCGACAGGGGCGTTAATGCAACTGTACAGTCAAACCAACTGGCCCACGCTTGACTATCTCATCATCGATATGCCCCCCGGCACAGGCGACATTCAGCTCACGCTCGCCCAGCGTATCCCCGTAACAGGGGCGGTCATCGTTACCACACCCCAACACATCGCCCTGCTAGACGCCCAAAAAGGCATGGAAATGTTCTTTAAAACTGACATCCCCGTCATTGGCGTGGTTGAGAATATGGCTCTGCACACTTGCACCAACTGCGGTCATGTGGACGCCATTTTTGGGGCGGACGGTGGGGCAAAGCTGGCAGAGAGATACCAAGTGCCACTTTTGGGGCAACTGCCACTTGCCACCGATATTCGCACGCAAATGGATAAGGGCGAGCCGTCTGTCATGGCAGGTGATGATTTTGCGGTGTATTATGAAAATATCGCCAAGAATATTGACGCCCATATTGGCAAATTTGATAAAGGAGCAAGCGGGCGGATTTTTTAAAATGGTATAAAATGTAAAGTGCATTAAACTTCCTGAAAAACCCCAAATTAAAGAAAACCGTTCATGGTGAGTTATGCCTACCCATAACGGTTTTCCGCCACCCGCAGGCAGGCTCAGAGCGAACGGAAAACTAATTTTGCAGGAAGTCTATTTATAAGTAGTGCATGATTTTGGCAGGTTTACCACGCCATCACCACGCCATTCATCATCTGCCACGCCCCCGTCATGACAATGGCACTGACCACCGCACACAGGGCAAACACGCCCTGACTGGTGCGACCTAACTTTTGACTCATCGCATGGCACAGCCCCAACACCACCCCCATCATCATGCCCCCAAGATGCCCTGCCACATCGATACCGGGTATGGCAAAGGTCATGACAAAGTTAATGCCCATGATGAGTGCCAAACTCTTGGTATTTAGTCGCCACTTCTTTGCCGAGCCAAACATTGATAAAATCAAAAGCAACATGCCCAGCCCCATGATACCGCCCGATGCCCCTGCCGACAACCCCACCCCTTGCACGCTCTCTTCTTCTATCCGTCTTAGGGTCATGTATAGGTTTAACAGATTGCCCGCCACCACCGACAGCAAAAACACCACCAAAAACCGCCACCATCCCAATATCTGCTCGCTGACCATGCCAAAATAATACATGGCAAAACTGTTAAATAGCAGATGAATCACCCCAATATGCAAAAACCCTGCCGTCACCAGTCGCCACGGCTCACCAATGAGTGTTAATGGCAAAAAATTCGCTCCATAGCGAATCAGTTCCTGCCATGTCTGCTCGTCAATGTTTATCCCATTTGCGACCTGTACGCCCATCACCGCCACAAAGCTGATGATAAGCAGTAAGGTTGTCGGGGCGATTTTAGAGAGTTGTATTAAGGTCATGGTGATAAAATGCCAAAAAGTGAAAGTGCAAGTGCAAGTTAATTGACGGAATGATTTTTGTCATATTAAAATAAATTTATCAAATAAATTTTGTGGTATAAAATTGATAAAACAGCAGGACACAAAGATAGCAATACAAAAACACCAACCCATCAACACAGCTCACGCACCGCCATGACAAATCGCCGTCCGCCCAGTCCTGCCACGTCCTTTTGCATGAGTGTGTCCGCCCGACCCAAAAACTCATCTCTACCCATCAGGCTCGCCCCCAAACTCATCAAATGCGAATTTTCCAGTTGGCAATCCACGAGTGCCACACCCTGCCGTTGGCATAACTGCATGAGTCCCCAAAATGCCACCTTTGAGCTGTCCGTTGCCCGATGAAACATACTCTCACCACAGAACATCGCCCCGATATTTAGCCCATACAGCCCACCTATCAACGCACTAGCTTGTGGCTCACCTTGCCATATCTCCACACTCACCGCCACACCAAGCTCGTGCAGTTGGGTGTACGCCTGTATCATCTCATGCCCTATCCACGTCTCATCGGCATAGGCTCGTGGCTCACTACACGCCTGTATCACATCGGCAAAGGCGTGATTGGTCGTCAGCGTCCATGTGACTTGGCGAGCCTTGCGAATGAGCGATTTTTTAGGGATAAAGTCGCTGGGCGTTAGCACACATCTGGGATTGGGTGACCACCATGCTATCGGCTCGTCATGAAACCACGGAAACACCCCAGAGCGGTAAGCGTGCAACAGTGTTGCCACCGACAAATCCGCCCCCACGCCCAAACATTCTTGGTCATCAGATAAGGTTTGCACCCCTTGTCTAAAATCATAAGGGCAATCATCGGCTAAGGCTTGGATTTGGTGAATGTTTATCATAAATAAAAAGGTTAATTTAAAAATTTAAAAAAAGTAAAAAATAAGGTGTGATAAATTATGATTGGTATTGTCAATTCAATATACCTATGGGTGGTTTTGTAGGGGCAAATTTTACAATATATCTTTAACTGAACAATCTTATGATTAATCAGTGAGTTTGGGTAAATTTATTTTCCCATTTATCATTTTAAAAAACATCTTGGAGCATTCCTACCATTGATAATATTTTAAATCAATTTTATAAAACAAAAATCTGCCCCCACCAGCAACTCATCACCTAGACCGCTTTAAATTTTAAAACACACCCCCATTAATGGCAAGTGTTATTTTTAATTCAACAAAACAGAGAACATTATGTTAAATAAAGATTATCGCCAACGCTTTTTTATTGAGCATTCGCCCGTGCGTGGCGATGTGGTGCGACTGTCCGACAGTTTTACCACCGTGATTAGCCAAAAAGATTATCCCCCTGCCATCAAAGTCTTATTAGGTGAGATGTTGGTGTCGGCAAGCCTGCTCATCGGCACACTCAAAATTGACGGCAAACTATCCATTCAACTGCAATCATCAGACGACAGCTCGCCCCTGCGTTTTGCCATGGCAGAGTGCGACCACTCATCAGGACAAGAGCTGGGGGCGGTGCGTGCGTTGGCAAGTTTTGACAACAGCGATGACAAACAGGCGTTTTGGCAGTCGCTTGACACCAGTGATGACGCTTTTGCCGTCATCAAAACAGGCGTGCTATTTATCAGTATTCACCCCAACTTTGGCGAGAGCTATCAAGGCATTGTCGAGCGTGTGAGCGACAATTTAGGCGAGTGCCTAGCCCATTACCAAAAACAATCCGCCCAAATCCCCACCATCATCAAACTTGCCACCGATGAGACCACAGCAGGCGGACTGCTCGTGCAACTGTTGCCCCAAACAGACGCTGACAAAGAGAACGACCCTGACCTATGGGACAGACTAAGCGTACTCACTGGCACCATCAAGGCGGACGAGCTGACCGAACTGTCTGCCGATGAAATCCTATATCGCCTGTATCACGAAGAAGATGTGGTACTGCCCGAACCCACCCCGCTTGGCTTTGCTTGTACTTGTTCGCCCGAAAAAAGCGAAGGGGCGATTTTGCAACTAGGGCATGATGAAGCCCTAGAAGTCGTGGACGCTCATGGCGGTACACTCACGCTTGATTGTGGTTTTTGTGGCAGGGAATACCGTTTTGATAAAGATGATATTAAGCGGTTATTTGCGTAATACGTCCTACCACCAACGCCCACTGTCATGCAGTGGGTTTTTATTGGTGAAAAATATTGGTATAATGGGCGATATATTATTATCATGGAGATGTCATGATTGTAGAAATCCCCCAAGAATTACAAGTGATGATAGAATACCGTGCCAAACAACAAGGCATATCATCACACGCCTTTGCTGTCAAAACCTTAGAGCAGGCGGTCAATCCAAGTTATGCCAATGGCGATTTTAATTTTGATTTGGCACGCATAGACCAATCTATTAAAAGCGGACGTATTGATGTGCCTGATTTTGATGATATGGATGAATTTTTGGCATGGGTAAATTCATGAAAGTTATTTTTACCCCACAATTTAAATTATGGCTAAAAAATTATCCAAAAGCCGACCAAATTAAAATCGGTTTGTTCGTAGAACACGTCAAACAGTTTGGACTTGACAACTTACAAGGACGCAACAAATCATCAGACAATGTCCCCACTGATGACCCAAATTGGCTACAAAAAGTCAAATATGCCCAAGCCTATCGCCTGTGGCATTATCATATCGGTATACCTGATTATGCAGGCGAATTTGGCGACATGACCAGTGAATACATTTTGCATTATCAGCGTTTTGATGATGAGATTGTCATCGTGGACATGTCCGCTCACCCACCTTTTGAACTACCTAGTGTAGACCGCCTAATCTAACCATACCAACCCCACCCACATGGACGGTAAAACCGCCGACATCGGCAAAGACGGCTTTTCGGTCATGTATGAGTTTTACCCAAAGCACCCTAGGAATTACCCGATTTGCCATGAGTTTGATGACAGCATGGTGCTATTACAGCATTTGCCAACGTTGTTGATATTTGGTGTACTGGCAATCAGCCTTGGCAATGTGTGGCTCAATATTTTCATGGGCAATCAGTCATTTTTAAACGCCCTGCCCGTTACGGTGATTTTTTATTATAGTCAAACAAATTTGAAATAAGACAAGGAAAACGAGCGAAGTTGTACAAGTAGTACTACGAGCGAGTTTGACACAGTATTATTTCAAAGTTGGCAGACTATATTTGCCAGATTTGCCTTGTTTTTGTTGTACGCTCATATTCTTATGTGGCGACATCATAATACGATGATTGAGATTGATAAAGAGTATATTGCTTTTGTCAAGCATTATACCGACCGTGAAAAAACGGTCATCGGTTTTGATAGGATTTATCATGCCGAGCTAAAACAACGCACCCAAACATGGTACAAAATCGTGTTGTATTATGTAGAATTTAGCGATGACGGTCTTTATTACAAAAAGCACGATTGGTTACGCAAGCAATCTATTTGGCATGGGTGGGCGAGCAAATCATATCGTAGGCGACATCATACACACCATGCAAGCATATCATGACAGTCATGAGGTGAATTTGCCAAAAGTGAATTATATTAAACAAAAGTTCTTTTAATTAACAATAAACTACCGATACAACGTCCGCTCATTTAACAAATCAATGTCCGCCTGTTTTAGCTCAAAATTATGCAAATCCTGCTCATTGGCATAAGGATACATCAGCGCGGTCGGGTCATCATTATGCCCGATACTAAGGGCATGACCCAGCTCATGAGCCAGCACCAACCGCAAATCATCGATATTTTCAAATTCATAAATATCAATCTTATGCCCGTCAAACTGCCCCTTATGAAACTCTCGGGGCGTTAGGCGGGCATTGACGTGGTCAATGGCGTGATTGATATGCCCCGCCTTATGATTGATGTCATCTACCGCTTGGTTAAAGGCGTCTTGGGAGAGCTGATAAGCGTCAATTTTGGCATTTAGGGCTTGCTGACTGGCTCGCAACTGCTTTTCTATGCCTAGCAAGCGTTGGCGTTCGTTTGGGTCGTGGGTGTGATTAATAAGATGAATGGTGTGATTATATTGCTCTTGCCAAGCGGTCAGCTCGGTTTGCAAACGGTTAAACTCATCATGCAACGCCTGTCTTTGGCGTGCCAGATTATCCGAATCTCGCTTGTGATTTTGTTGTAGTGTGTCAAGCTCTTGCTTGATTTGTTGGCGTGCTGTGGTTTCCATTTGTCGCTCATCATAGATGAGATTGATACTCACTTTTGCACTGTCATCATAGACGAACCACTGCCGACCTGTGCCGTCATGCCATATCATCACTGCTTCATGGGCAAGGCGTTTGACTTCATCATGGCTTAACCCAAAACGCTCGTCCACATCGCCAATGCGATACCGCACTCGCAAATCGGTTGGATAAGTCAGCCGATGAATCAAGCTGTTGTAGCGAACCTGTGGCTCGGTGTGGGTCTGATAGGAGAAAAACCCAAGCACCAACACCACGCCTGCCAATATCATCAGCCGAATGATTTTTAACAACGTCATTTATTTATTCAAATCAGAGAATGACTAACGTCAAATCAATCTAGCAATTTAAAAAAATGCTCACGATAATGGCGTAACTCACGAATAGAATCCCGAATATCATCCAATGCCAAATGCGTTCCGCCCTTTTGGTAGCCACGAGCGACATCAGGTCGCCAGCGATGGCACAACTCTTTGACACTAGACACATCTAAGTTACGATAATGAAAAAACGCTTCTAACTCAGGCATTTGTCTTGCCAAAAACCGTCTGTCTTGACAAATGGAGTTGCCACACATGGGTGACACCCCTTTATCCACCCACTTTGACAAAAATTCAATGGTCGCCTGCTCGGCATCTGCCAATGTTACCACACTACGGCGGACACGGTCGGTAAGACCCGACTCTCGGTGCTGACGAGTACACCATTCGTCCATGCCGTTTAGCACCGTATCGGGGACTTTGATGGCAAACACAGGACCTTCGGCAAGAATGTTAAGATTATCATCGGTAACAATGGTCGCAATCTCAATAATCTCATCTTTTTGGGTGTCAAGCCCTGTCATTTCTAGGTCAATCCAAATGAGTGCTTTTTTGGGTTTTTGGGTGGGTTTGGGGTGCGTGATATGAATCTTGGACATGATGTTCCTAATTTGGGTAAATTATCTCTTGGACAATCTGATATTATAAAGGAAAAAGCAAGGAATAAAAACAAAATGGGACAACTGCCCCACTTTATTTAACCAACCAATCAACTAAATCGTTTGGGAGCTTCGTCATAGACATGGGCATGGTATTGTCGCATTTGGCGTTCCATGACCGTGGCTATCGCCGCCGAAATCATGTGCTGACCGATGCTTTGGATATGCTCGGCTCCAACCATGTCCTTGACCTTATCAGCAAAGGCAATACTCACCAACGCTTCATCCGTGCCCACTTCTCGCAGGACGAGCGAGCCACTCTCCACTTCAACAAATTCCAAAATGGCTTCTTTGGCACCAAAACGTGGTCTACCCCGCTCATCTGTGGCTAACTCATCGCCCTGCTGTGCATGAACTTCTTCGCTGATGTCTGCCTTGACCGCTTGTTTGCGGGTGCGTTTTGGCTTGGCAGTTTGATTGTCGGTTTGGCTTTTGGCTTGATTGTCAGTATCTTGGGTGTTTTTGGTCTGACTGGTTTTGGCTTGTTTTGGCTTGTTTTGGTCTGCCTTGACTTTTGCTTTTGTGCTTTTTGGCTGACCTGCGGTGTCGCTCACCGCTGACACATCGCCTACTTGTACATCAAGGGCGACATCTGCTGGGTCTTTTTTCTTGCGGGTGCGTTTGGGTTTGTCTTGCGAGTGCGTTTGGGTAGAGACAGACACATCATCTGTCATCACGCCCTGCTCTGCCTGCTTGTCGGATTGCTTTGCCATAAGATTGCCTACTCTTAGCGTACTTTTATATCATTAAAAACCATCCTTATATTATGGCGGTTATGTCGGCAAATTTCAAGTAAACTGCCAAGCTGTATTTCCCTTTTATCCATCATCATACGCTTATTTTTTTAAACGATAAACACCCAAACATCAAATAAAAGCATTTGCTAGATTTTTACAAATAAATATAAAAATAATAACTGTTATTATTTACAAAGATAATTTTTCAAGGTAAAATGCCTTGTTTGTTGTCATTTTGTATGTAGGGCGTGCCTGCCTTTTGTATTTGCAATGAAAAATGAGAAAAATCGCCCGTTTTTCAAGGAAAAAGTGAAGCTTGATAGTCGTTCTATCAAACAAGCTTTT
>NZ_MXAP01000072.1 GCF_002027555.1 Moraxella equi | reverse complement strand
GGTTCGGTTGGTATAGATAATTAAGTAGCGTGAACAAACCAAATTCACGCTACTTTTATACTTTTTACACTACCCCAAAATCGCCACCAAACTGATGCTTGATATTATGACCGATGTTGGTGTTAATCGTAATTATAATTTGGACAAATACCATGCCGATAAAGTCAAAGACCCTTATTTTCAAGCATTCTCCAAAGAACTGATTGATACAGCTTGGGAAAAATACCAAAACTTTAAAACAAACAAAGCCAAATACTTTGTTGATAATGATATCATCAATGGCACACAAGAGGGTAAAGACTACTATGCTGGTATTCAAAATGTCCAACAAAGAAAAATCCTATTTCACGACTATCTACACTGGTGTAGCAGTATGGACAGAAAGTTTTTAAGCCTGATTGGTACCCAAGTCAGTGTACCCCAAATCAACCCAAACACCAACCAGTTCTACCGAACTGTTTATCAAGGTTAAACAAGGAGAAACCTGATGAAAAACATTACAATTTTATCCCTTATTCTATCATCGGTACTTTCTTTAACCGCCTGTGGTATGCTAGATGGCTATGGACAAGAGGCGGGGGCGAATGGAAAGCCAACACCAAGATTTAAAAACGCTCGGGGTGGGGAGATTTTAGGCTGTCAAAAGGAAATAATACCTGCCAGTGATGGCGGTGCGTGGCTAGAACATTATAACCTACCCCCAGAAATCGGCGGTAACTTTATCTGCGATGGCGACACCCCCAAACTCCCCAAAGACTGTCAAGGTAGGGAGATTCGTAGTGAGGCGGAATTTATTGCTTTTTGGCAAAAACATCAGTTTCCTATTGGATTGCCTTATTATGATTGTGTTAATGGGGTTCCTAAAGTAAAAGCAGAACATTTGCAGTATTGGAAAACCAAAGAAAAATACAACCCCACCTGCAAAGACGCTCGTGGTCATAAACGCCCTTGTGTATAATATTGCGGTATGATATGGGGTATACGACTACAGTTATAGACTTACCATTTGAGCTTTCTTGGTTAAATCATGTTTATGTTCAGGACAAGCGGTAATTATTTTTGCGTCCAGTCCTGATCGGTGCATTTCAATTGACCACCAGTCTCCCAAAAATGTGATTTTCTGGCTTTGACCAGTCGTGTTGTTCCTTTTTGGGATTTTAGGACGCAAAAGCTTGCCTTATGATAACGATAACGGTATTTTTTCATATCTTCGGCGGCGACTTTTATATAGATTTCATAGGAGCTGTTGTAAATAAATTTATGTGAAACATCATAGCCATAACTAACGCAATGACCATTATAATGAAAATTATTTTCTTGTAATGGCAGTAATTTTGGGTCCTCTCCTCCCATATCCCTAAGATAAAAACTACTGATTTCTTTATTGGCATTTAGACTAAAACAAGGATAATCACCCACCAAAGAAATTACCACTTCGCCATCTTCTTTACTAAGATTGACAAATGAATTGGCATAACCCATTGGAAAGAAGGACAGGGTCATTAAAATAATAAAAAACTTATACATCATTGTGTGAATTTAGCAATCATAAAAAAGTAAATAATTAAGAATAGGTAATCATCATTTTGGCGTCCAGTCCTGATTGGTGCATTTTAATTGACCACCAGTCTCCCAAAAATGCGATTTTCTGGCTTTAACCAGTCGTGTTTTTTCTGTTTTTAAAATACAAAAGTTGGTAGTAGAATAAATGTGGCTACTACTTCTATTTCCTTGTATGTCATTTGGACTATTTTGTATATAAGCATTATTATAACCACCGACATACACACTAAACGGAGTGTTGTAGGGAAAGTCTTTATAATGGTCTACAGTAATACAAGTGCTTTCACTAAAGCCAAATTTTTCTTCGCCAATTTTATGCGAATAATTGTACTTATAACCATCCAATCCCCTAGAAGCTAACCCAATATGATAAATGGGCTCATTATCTGCTAAATAAAAGCAGGGGTAATTATTTTTTAGGACAATAAGTATTTTACCATCTTCTTTGGCAAGAGTTGATGTAGAATGAACATGACTAGAGAATAACAATACAAGTAAATAAAAAGGTATTTTAAGCATGATTATCTCTTGGAAGTAGTTGTTTATTGGAAGGGTTGTTTTTAAATTCTTTTAAAATGCTATCAATAAGAGGCATTCCTTTTGTGTATGGATGAGGACTAGGAGATGTATGGTTATTTGTGGTGTCTATAAAATAATCTGCAATAATACTTCCTTGCTGCTCCATATTAAAGTCAGATAAGTCTTGATTGGATTGAACTTTGGAAAGATATTCATAAGCTTTATTATTTATATATCCCCCTTTGAGTGCAATAATAATGCCATTTAAAAAAGGTGAATAACCTAATTGGTACTGCCACACATGGGTCATTTCGTGAACAAAAAGATGTTGGATTATATTGGGATTTATTAAATTTTGAGTCGGATTTGCATAATCCTCTTCGTAAATATCGTCAGGAAAATGAATGGTGCCAAAGGGTGTCATGGCAGTTTGACTGGGCTGAAAGATCGGGATAAATCGTCCATGATGAATTTTAACCTTATCATAGTCAATACTGTCTTTAAATATCGGCATGACAAGCTTGCGCTCATTTTCGGTGAGCCCTCTATATTTACCAAAAATAAGTTGCAATATTTTCTTTGAAATGCCAATCAGTGAATTGGTAAGTAGAGTAGGCTGACTTTGGTATTGATTGATAGGCAAATCATACATGGCAATCTCTGCACTTGCACTACAGCAGTCCCCTTGGGAGGGGGCTATAAGTACAGGATAACTAATTTCTACCAATTCCAAGGCGGTATCTGCCTGTATACGCTCTGTACAACCCTCATCGCAGGTTACCCCCTTAATGATAGAACCATCGGAAAATTTGAGTTCATATACCATGCCTGTAAGCAATGTACCGTCTTCACTTTGCAGGACAAACTGTTCGTCAAATAAAGGTGTGATGGCATTGGTATTGTCAGAGGCTTTATGTGCGACACCTTGACCTTTTGTTATTTCTACCACAAACTGTGATTGCGAGGCAATGAGTTCGGCACCACAAGCAGTCATCATGCCATCTAATGCCAAGGATTTCCCAAAAGTATTGACACTAGAGGCGCCTTCAATAATAGGAAAGGTACCTCGGCATTTTGGGCAAGTAACCATATCGCCCATACAAGCGCCTGTTTTTCCATAAATATTTAAATTAGAGGAGGCGGTGATGACTGTACCACCATGTGTCGTAGTATCACCTTGTCTTATGGCAGGATAAACGGACATAATAATTACTCTCTATAAACTTTCGATATGATTATCGTATCATTAAACAAAGTTGATATCAATCATGTTTGTGGCACACTATCGTAAAAGTTAGCTTGCTCTGTATTTGTATATTGAGAGAACCGTTTCTCAAGACTAAATAAGGAGAGACCTTATGAAAACCAAAGCCATGCTTATTTTATCAATCCTTTTATCATCATTTGCCCTAACCGCCTGCGACCCATTTAAAGGTCTAAGGGGTTATGGTCAAGAAGTAGGGGCAAATGGTAAAAGGGCAAAGGGATTTAAAAATGCTCGTGGAGAGAATGTTTGGACTTGTAGGGGGGGCGTATACATGCTAGCGAAGGTGGCTTGTATTTAGATGACTATGGCTTACCCCGTGAAATCGGCGGTAACTTTATCTGCGATGGCGACACCCCCAAACTCCCCAAAGACTGTCAAGGTCGGGAGATTCGTAGTGAGGCGGAATTAAATGCCTTTACAACCAAACACCAATTACCCTTAGCTTTAAATGACTTTATTTGTAAAAATGGTGTTCCTATCATTCCTGTTAAAGATTTAGAATACTGGAAACGCCATGAATCTATCATGCCCACCTGCAAGGACAGCCGTGGTCGTAAACGCCCTTGTGTATAATATTGTGGCATGATGTTGTCGTCATGTAAGGGGCTACACAGACCCCTACACTCACGCTCGTACAGTCAAAAAGGAGGATTGGGGCGAACGTTTTAACCCAAGTGTGGCTGTATAAATTTTAATAATAATTGTTGTTATTTTGTTCTAAATGATGTATGATTTTATAGGGTGATTTAGACATCTATTTGATGTGGTCGGGTGGCTTCTTTTGTTTGATTTATTATGAGCATAGCAACGTTGATGATTGGTGAAGTATGGTTAAACGCAAAAATATATTAGGAGTATTGGGTTGTGTGCTATGTATGACGACCGCACACGCCAACACTGGGGCATCAGAAGATAAGGCAAGGCAGTATGCTCGCCAAGTCATTTTTGAGAGCTTAGCAGAGGCAGATAGAGAGCTCACCGCAGAGGAGAGACAGATTGAGGATGAGATTGTCAAGGCATATTTGATTCTGCAAAAGGAGCATGAGCAGTCACTGACACAGTTACAAATGGCTCAGACCCCACCAACCACAGACAGTCAAAATAATGAACTGCTGGCAAAAAAATTATTAGAACTCAAACAGTCAATGCATGAGTTTTTTTTGGATAGAAATTTTGGCATGGAGCATCGTTCTGCTTTGGTTTATCCTGATGATTCACCCGATAAGACAGCAGTGGATGATGAGACATTAGAAGGTCAGACGAACCAGACCAACCATGAGGATGACAAGGCAGATGAAAAATAAGTTAATATCCCAAAGCTTTACACGCAGTTGGGTTTTACTGCCAAAGATGATGTTGCTAGGACTGCTGACGACATCGACCATCGCAGTGGCTGACCTAGATGAGGAATACTTTATCGCCCATCAAGTGGCTCAGTCCCATCAAATCCCAGGTCTTCTAAAAGGCGATACCGAGACTCTGGTCAATGAAGTGCTTGCCGAGCTTATCAAAACCCATAAGCAAAAAGAAATCATCAAACAGTACTACGAGGACAAAGCGACTTCACCCATGCTAAAACAGAGCATGGTAGAGGCTGTATCTTCATCTGAGTTTGACTCTTGGTTGAATGAAAAAATCGCTACCATCTATATGGATTTGTATGATGTGGCACAGCTTAGACAGATGTACAAAGACAGTCGCACCCAAGGTGATGCAGATAAGCTCTCTGATGACATGGCGGTTTATTTGTCACAGTACATTCAGTCAAGCCTCTCTTATGAACACAAAAAAGAACTTCAAGAGCAGTTATTTTTAACAAAACTCAAAGAAACCACCCAAAACATCTTAGACCAACACGCCAAACCCGATAACATAGATAAGGATGATGATGAATATTATTAAACGCACAAAAGGTCTGTGGAGTATCTTATTACCCATCATGACTCTGTATGGCTGTGCTTCTTTGCCGTCAAGTGATGACAAAGCACCCTCTGAGATTGACGTGATTTTGATGTCTGACGCCGACATCAATGAGGATGTGTTGGGTGTTGCCTCACCTGTTCGTCTAACATTATTACAGCTAAGTTCTGAGATACAGTTTAGACAACTGCCACAGATGATGAGTGATGACAAATCCTATGGCGAGCTTTTGGGTGGAAGCATGCTTGAACAGACTGATGTCACCCTAAGACCTGACGAGCTTTTAGAATTCAAGCTCCCCCTAAATGACAAAACTAAATACCTAGGAGTGGCGACAGCTTATCGTGATGAGTCAAATGATTGGAAGCAATCTCTACAAAAGCAGGATAAACGCTGGTATCAAGTTAGGGGCAATCATTTTTTATACTTGCATGTTCAGCCACAGGGCGTGGTTCAGTTATCCAAACAGGAAGCTTTGAGTAAAATGCTTGCCTTTAAACTCAAAGAGCAGGGCAAGAGCATGGAGGATTTTAAAAGACTCACCAAGCGTGAGCAAGACAAAGCATTAAAAAAACTTGAAAAAGCACTTGAAGAATCTGCACCTGCTGACATGTCAAAGGGCTATTTTTCGTCACCCAAGCCAAAGCTGGATGCGGTTGATGTCTTAGGGGATGGTAAAACTGCTACGGATAAAGCATTGATGGCGGATTGATATGATTTTTATATTTTTACAAGAGGTGAGCGTATGATTGATTTTAAGGTTGTTTGGGGAGAGGGCACGTTAATCTCACCTCAGCATTTTCAACAGCAAGAGCGTTATTTTGAGACACTGATTAATAATTTTGCACTCAATAAAAACCATCATTGGGGTTTTAAAAACTTGGATTTTAATGAATCCGCCAAGGAAATGGGTATTTTAGAAGTAGCACAGGTCAGCGGTTTTTTTAAAAATGGCTTGTATTTTGAAGAGACTTCTCAAAGCTGTCCAAGATTAAAGATAGAAATTCCGCCAAACATAGAATCCGAAACCGTGTATTTGGCATGGTCAAATGAGTCTGTATACCAGCAAAACTATGCCATGATTGATGATGCTGATGGTATAAATGCTCAGTATATCCTGCACGGTATTGAGCTGCCAGATGCTACCGAATTAAATTCTGCCAAAAGACAGGTCGTCGTTGCCAATAAAAACTTACGTTTGGTGTTATCAAGCCAGCTTGGCGATGGCATGATTCACCTGCCTGTTGCCAAGATTTTATCAAGCAACGCCAACGGCGAATATTTTCTAGACAAGACATTCATCCCACCATTTTTGAACGTGAACAAAAATGAGATTCTAGCCAACCATCATCAAGAGTTGCATGGCATATTAAAACAGCGTATTCAGTCCTTGACTGGGGTTTTGACCAACCCATCTCTAATGACAAGTAATGATGTTAGAGACTTCCTGTTTTTACAGACCCTCAATCGCTATCAGGCTTATATGCACCATACCGCCACATTGCCTGTGATACATCCTTGTGAATTATATGAAAGTTGGTTAAAACTCTATGGCGACCTAAGCACGTTCGAGCCAACCAAAATGAACTTGGCATTGCCGAGTTACCACCATGACAATCTCAAAGAATGTTATGCTGAACTTATGGCGTTGCTAAAACAGGCTCTGTCGATTGTGCTAGAGCAAAAAGCCATTCTCATTCCGTTTGAGATGACTGATGAGACGACCCGAGTTGCCATTACACCCGATAAGTCACTGCTTAATAATTGCCGTTTTGTATTGGCGGTGAATGCCAATATCCAGCCGGAGACATTAAGACAGACGCTGCCAGCGACCATCAAGATCGGCTCTGTTGAAAAAATCAAAGATTTGGTGGCTTATCATCTGCCTGGGGTCAAGGTTAATGCATTGGCAACAGCACCCAGAGAGCTCCCATATTATGCAGGGTTTAGCTACTTTGAACTTGATAAGACTTCTGAGTTGTGGGCGGATTTGCACCAATCATCAGGCATGGCACTACATCTGGCGGGCGAATTTCCAGAGTTGCAAATTGAATTTTGGGCAATCAAACCTGTTTATTAATCAAACAGGCATGATGAGTTAAGTTATGATAATAATGCATTTAAATGGGACAAATCATGCAAACGGTCAGATTTGAAGAAATTGAGACAGGATTATCCAGTCAGCAGAGTGCCTCTATCAATGCTGATGACAGCAATCCTTTGGTGAAATCAGCCATTCCCTTGTTTGCGATAGCCTCTCAGATGAAGTACTACTATAGCAATCTGGGGAGTGCAGAAGTATTAAAACATCTAAAAGCACAGATTGAGGTTTTTGAAGAGCAGTCTGAGGGCATGGGTGTGCGTTATGAGACGGTTCGTGCTGCCAGATATTGTTTATGCACGCTGCTTGATGAATTTGCCGCCAAGCATGGTTGGGCGGATCAAGAGTGGATGGCAAACAGTCTGTTGGTCACGTTTCATAGTGAGACGTGGGGTGGCGAGCAGTTTTTTGCCATGTTGGATAAAATCAAGGCAGAGCCCCAAAAAAATCTTAACTTAATTGAGTTTATGTACTATTGTTTGGTTATTGGATATATGGGCAAATATCAGGTGCTCAATAATGGACAGGTCAGCGTTCACAACCTCAAAAAAGAGCTGGAAAAACTCATCGCCAAATACAAGTCATTGCCCTCATCGCCATTGTTGATGGATAAGTCATCAGCAGGCGAGCTAAGCGGTATTAGAAATAAGGTGGTGCCTATTTGGGTAATGGCACTGGCTTTTGGTTTGCTGTTATTGGGGCTTTATAAAATCTTTGATTATCAGCTTGCAAACAGAACAGACGACATCAATCAATCCATACAAGCACTGACCATTCCCGTCAAACAAGACGCACCCGTTGCAAGCACACAACCAAGAAGGCTGACACCGCTACTCAAAAATGAGATTGAAAGCGGGCTTATTGAGGTCAGTGAGACGCCAACAGCAAGCAAGATTACCATCTTGGGCGATGAGCTATTTGCTTCAGGCTCAGACAAGATAGAAGATAGATTTTTCCCTGTATTGGCAAGTGTGAGCCAAGCCCTAAATATCGTCCATGGTCAGATTATTGTCTCAGGCTATACTGACGATAGACCAATCAGTAGTTCGGCTTACCCCTCTAACTGGCACTTATCACAAGGAAGGGCGGATGCAGTTAAGCAGATTTTGCTCAGATATATTGAAGATGCTTCTCAAGTGCGTTCTGAGGGTAAAGGCGACCAAAATCCTGTACTGCCTAATGATTCCGAATTAAACAGAGCGAAAAATCGCAGAGTAGAAATCATTGTGTATTTGGATGAAGGTTCACCATCGCTACAAGATACTGAAGGCACGCAAATTAACACAATACAATAATGGGGTAATAATGAACTTTTTGTCGATGATAAATGTTGGGATGCTATGGGGTGGATTTGGGGCGGTATCTCTAATTTCCATGATTTGGTTTGGGGGTGCTTATCTTCAGATAGGCACATGGAAGCCTTTGGAGCCAACTTGGGTAAAAGTCTTGTTAAGTTGCCTTATTATACTGGTGGTAATCGGGGTAAATGTCTATAAATGGTATAAACAAAGACAGCTTAACAAACACGTCATGGAAGAGCTAAAAGCCAGCGACCTATCCTCTGATGATAAAGCAGTCAATAAAAACAAAATCACCGAACAGTTCAATTCGATGGATTTGATTTTGCAAAAGCATAATGACACACAAAACAAAAATCTCGTACAAAGACTATTTACGGATAAAAAAGGTTACATCTATCAAAAACCTTGGTTTTTGTTGGTAGGTGCTTCAGGCGTTGGAAAGACCACCTCTATTCTAAATTCGGGGTTAAAATTCCCCATCGGCACCGTGGATAATACTTCTAGGTTGGCAGGCACACAAGATTGTGACTGGTTTTTGACGGATGATGCGGTACTGATTGATACAGCAGGTAGATTCGTTGAGCAGGACAACCAGTCAAAAAACAGTGATGACTGGCAGGAGTTACTCCATCTATTAAAGCGGTGCCGTACCAAACAGCCTATCAATGGGCTGGTGTTGATGATTGGGGCGGACGACATCATGAAAAATGATGAGCAGTATCTAGAAAGCCAGCTGTCCGAATTTAGAATTAGATTGCAAGAGGTGCAAAACACATTTAACATCAGCTTTCCATTTTATGTGGTCATTAATAAAATTGACCTCATTACTGGTTTTGGGCAGTATTTTAATTATCTTACCGAAGAGGATAGAAATAAGGTATTTGGCATTACTTTGGATGTTTTGTCCGATAATTCGGCAGAAAAGATAAATATCATCACCAAAAAATTAGACGACATCGCAGAATCCATTGAGTTAAATATATTTAACAGTGTGGCATATAACAATCAGCAGAATGAACCATCAGATTTGGCATTGTCTTTCGCCTCAGAATTTGCTGACTTTACCACGCACCTAAAAAGCTATCTCAAAAAACTCCTAAATTTGTCAAAATACGATGCCATGCTTCATTTGGGCGGGGTTTATTTTACCAGTTCTGCTCAGCAGGAAATGGGGGAGATGACTCATGCCAATCCCAAATACCAACTGCAATCCAAATACATCCAAGACAATAACGGCTTAATGTTTGGTTCAAAGCCTTATTTTATTAATCATTTTTACCATTTTGTTTTGATGGAGGCGTCCAATTTGGCAGGGACGGACGCTTCTTGGCTCAAGAAGCAAAAAATGATTTATTGGGGGTTATGCTTGTTATTGTCAGTATTAACCATTGCGTGTGCGGTGATTTTTATCAAGGCTTTCTTCAAGAACTCGGCATATCTTGATAAGGTGGAGAAAAACACCCAAGAGGCTCATGCCGTCTCAAGCTCGGTGGATGGTAGTAATGCCTTGGCAGTACTTGATTTTGCCAACAAAGTTAGGGTTATCCCCAATCGTGACATATCAGCAGAGCTAACCCAAAAAAGTTTTTTGGGTGATGTTGGCCTAAATGATTATGACAGGATTTATGCCACCTCACAACAAAAATATCGTTCGCTTATCGAGGAGAGTTTGAACGAACTCATCTCCACTGCCATCAAAGATAAGCTCAAAAATAATACCACCCAAGACGCTTTGGCGGGACTATATCAAAATCTAAAAGCCTATCTTATGCTTTATGACAATAAGCATTATGATGGTAAATTCATCACTGGGTGGGTGCAGTCCAACTTACCTAATGAAGCATTTGAATCAAACGCTGATAACTTTGAGCAGTTAAAGCAAATATTGATTGACAAAAAAATCACGCCAAACGACCCCCAAGATTTGGCGATGATAAATAAAGCCAGAGAGATGTTGGCAGGACAGGACATTAGTAATGTGGTCTATGCCGATTTGATAGGGTATACCCAAACTCTTGACACCAAAGGCATGCCGTCTGTATCTTTTGTATCCATGGGTGGTTCTGCCACGCAGAGCTTATTTCGCAGAGTCAGTGGCAAGACATTGAATTCTCCCATGCCAGTACTATACACAAAATATGGCTATCAGAATCTGTTTTTGCCTTATGTGAATACCCGCCTAGATAATTTTTATAATACAGAAAATTGGGTCATGCCAAGCAATGCTTTTTTTGCCTCAAAAGAGCAGGTGTTGTCAGATATTTATCAAAAATACACCCATGACTATATCACCTATTGGCAACAGTACATTGCAGACATTAGGATGCTAGAACCAAAAAATTTACAACAAACCATTGTCATGTCAAAGCAGTTATCAGAAAAAAACTCCTCTTTGGCGGGCATTATCCGTGGTATTTATGATAACACCAACCTTGTGGAGGAAATTGCCAAGCCGACACCTGATGTTGCCAATGATGCCACGGCGAACACAGAGCAGGAAGCCAAGCAGGGCAAGGAAGCTGTGATGCAGGCTAAAAAGACCGCCAAGACCAACGAAACCTCTGCTCAGATGAGAGGCTATCTGCAGGATGTGGCAACTCATTTTTCTCAATTTCATGTATTAGCCCAAAGTAGTGAAGGCATGCCATCTCAGTTGGATGAAATTGCCAAATCAATCAATGACTTGTATGTGTATTTGGTGGCATTGCAGATGAGCATGCAAAACAATGATGCGCTGATGCCCGATAACAAGCCAGTCATTAACTATCAGGCTCAGGTCAGTCGTCTGCCTGACCCATTTAGACCCATGTTAGACCAATTTGTGGGGCAAATCTCCCAAACGAGCAAAGACTATCAGCAAACCTATAAAGACGAGCAAGCACAAGCCGTCATCGAAGAGCAAAAAAAAACGGTACTGTCCATCGCTGAACAACAAGATGCCCATGTCAGGCAAGGCTGTGAAAGCTTAATTACTGGAAAGTATCCTTTTGATAAATCAGCCTCTCAAGAAGTATCGCTTCAAGAGTTTGCCAAAGTATTTGGCTCGGAGGGTTTGTTTATGCAGACATTGCAGAGTAATATTTTGGTGAATGAGCGACTAAGCACCCCTTTTTTGTCGCTACTTGAAGGTTCGGATAGGCATAAACATTACCAAAATGCCCAAAAAATCAATACAAAATTTTTGGCGGGCTCCAAAAACCCTGCATTGGATTTTACGATGAAAATCATGGCGATGGATAAAGATATTAAAGAGCTGTCCGTAAGTTATGATGGTACGCAGACCACCTATTATCATGGACCTCAAAAAAGCATCAAACTCTCTTGGCCATCAACGCAAAAAAGCATGACTCTAAAAGCCATGGATTTTAATAACCAAAGTCATGGCTTGGAAGTGAAAGGTGATTGGTCTGTGTTTAGATTGATGGATAAGACAAGTCGGATTATTAACACCAAAGATAACAAAGGGGTGATTGCAACCTTTGAATTGGATAAACATGAAGTACATATTGAGTTTAAGTCTATCTCTGGCACAAATCCTTTTTTGCTTGGTGAGTTAAAGGGGTTTGTATGTTAGTGTCATTTTATGGTAAATTGCCTCACCATGCCGAGTTCCTAACATCACATAACTTGCCATTATGGTCTAAGACTATCACTGACTGGATGATTCGAGGGCAGGGTCAGCTTGGTGAGATGATTTTAAAGCAAAATCACAAAAGACCAAGTGTGTATTTTTTTATGATAGACGGTCATGACTTGCCAGTTCAGATTTCAGGTATTTTTTTGGCGAGTCATGACAGCAGACACAGGGAGTTCGCCTTTGTGTTGTTTCATGAATATGAAAAGCAGTCATTAATGTTGATTAGGGATGGTTGTCAAGATGCCATTAGGCAGGCGAGTTTCGACATTTCGTTGCTTGCAGATATGAATAATGGTGAGCTGTTGGATGGCTATGAAGATTTTTTGCAAAGAACTGAAGTGTCATTAAATGAAGGCATCTGGCAGAGTGCCTGCTATGCCCCAGAGCGTTTGAGTTCCACACAGTTAAGTAGTATACTTTATCGTAAATTAATCATGAGTTCTTAGGAGGATTGGATGGATGACTTTTTGGCACCATTGCATGATGAGCGGGTAGCAGGGCATAATATCGAGTATGACGACGATTTTTTAAACTTAATGAGCCTACTACAAGACAAGCCAGAGCAACAATATGGCGATTTGGTGGTTGAAGCTGGAATCAAGGACTGGCGTGCCATTTATGAGTCTTGTCATCAGATTTTACTGCATAAGAGTAAAGATTTGCTTGTCATGAGTTATTTTACTCAAAGTGGTATTGTACTAAATGGGCTTATGGGATTAAAAGAAGGGCTGTTTATCATCAAGGGTAATCTTGAGAAATATTGGGAGGATATCTTTCCAAAGCTTGTTGATGAAGATGGTGATTATGACCCTGATTTTCGAGTGAATGCACTGTCTTTGTTCTTTGCTCCTGATGGTATCTTAAAAGACCTAAGAAATGCCCCTTTGGTCAAAAATGGATTGTCAGGAAAGTTTCATACGGTAAAAGAGATAGAGGCTTTTTTGGAGAGCCATGATGAGTCACTATATGCTGGAGGTATTCAAAGGCTGGTCATTGATTTGTCTGTTGCCTCCGAAGATGAGCACTCGCCCATAAGTCAGCTAAAAGAGGCAGGGGTGCTCATATCGGCAATCAAGGTATTATTTGAAAAATATGAGATAAGTGGTCTAAAGTTTGAGCTTGCTGAGCAGTTAATTCAAAAGATTTTGGATTTACTAAACCAATCAGGAGAGTCTGGTTTGGGGCGACAAGATGTCACACCAACCAAGATGACCGACATAAAAACAGCAGAATCTGTCACGCCTGTGATGAATTGGGCGAGCTATTCTGTAAATTCAAGAGAGGATGTGCAATTATTGCTTGAAAAGATTCATGTGTATTTTGAAAAGCATGAACCTTCACATCCTGCACCATTATTTATCAGACGCATTCAAAAATTGATGAATCTTAATTTTTATGAAATAATGAAAGACATTAGTCCAGAATCATTAGATAGATTGGAAAATTTGGTGGGGCAACCCTTGTCTAATGATGATGAATTTAATTAAACCTAAGTCAAACCCTAGGAGATGACATGAGTAGTAAATCCGCTCAGAAATTTATTGCTAAAAACCGCTCACCTCGTGTTCAGATTGAGTATGATGTGGAGGTGTATGGCACCGAAAAAAAGATAGAATTGCCCTTTGTGATGGGTGTGTTTGCTGATTTGGCAGGCAAAAGCAAGCAGGAGTTGCCAAGCATTGCCGATAGAGCGTTCATGGAGATTGATGCGGACAATTTTGACGACCGAATGAAATCAATCAAGCCTAGAGTTGCTTTTAATGTAGATAATAGATTAGAAGAGGATGGGACTCAGCTCGGTATTGAAATGGAGTTTGAAAAAATGGAGGATTTCTCACCAGAGCAAATCGCACAAAAAATTGACCCATTAAAACAACTCTTGGATGCAAGAACAGAGTTGTCAAATCTACTTTCCTATATGGATGGTAAGGCGGGGGCAGAAGATTTGATTGATAAGATTTTATCTGACAATGAACTGCTTCAATCTTTGGCAACTTTACCAAAAAACGCCACATCAGAAGATAATAATTCCTAAGGAAGTGTCATGACTACGCAACACGAACATCAAACACACACCCAAACTGTTTTCGATAATGACTTTGAAGCTTTGGTTAATAAAGAATTCAAGCCCAAATCCAAGCAAGCAGAAGATGCGGTTCAAGGTGCACTAAAAACATTGGCTCGCCAAGCACTGGGCAACACTGTCAAGCACTCATCGGATACTTATCAAACCATCCAAGCAATCATCGCTCAGATTGATAAAAAGCTATCCGATCAAATTAATGAAATTATCCATCACGAAGAATTTAAGCAAATGGAGAGTGCTTGGCGTGGGCTACATCATCTGGTCAATAATACCGAGACCAATCACCTACTTAAAATCAAGGTTATGCCTCTAACCAAAAAAGAACTCGCTCGCAACCTCAAGAAGTTTAAAGGGGTGATGTGGGATCAAAGCCCAATATTCAAAAAAATCTATGAAGAAGAATATGGGCAGTTTGGTGGCGAGCCCTTTGGTTGCTTAGTGGGAGATTATTATTTTGACCACAGTCCACAAGACATTGAAATCTTGACGGAGGTTGCTAAGATATCCTCTGCTTCTCATTGTCCGTTCATTACGGGTGCCAATCCAAGCCTTATGCAGATGGATTCTTGGGAGGAGTTATCAAATCCAAGAGATATCACCAAAATATTCCAAAACACAGAATATGCAGCATGGAGAAACTTGAGAGCTAGTGATGATGCTAGGTATTTGGGGTTGGCATTACCTAGATTTATGGTGAGAGCACCTTATAGTAGTGCCAGTAACCCTGTTGATGAGTTTCACTTTGAAGAGCAGGTATCAGACCATGAAGGGTATGCATGGGCAAATGCCGCTTATGCCATGGCAGTCAATATCAACCGCTCATTTAGCGAGTATGGTTGGTGTACTTCTATCCGTGGTGTTGAATCTGGCGGTACGGTGGAAAACCTACCAACTCACACCTTTGAAACTGATGACGGTGGTGTGGACTTAAAATGCCCAACCGAGACTGCCATTAGCGACCGTAGAGAGGCGGAGCTGTCCGCCAATGGGTTAATGCCACTTGTATATCGCAAAAACTCTAATTTAGCCGCCTTTATCGGTGCACAGTCCCTGCAGGAGCCAACCCAGTATCACGATGCAGATGCCACAGCCAATGCCAAATTATCAGCAAGACTGCCCTATTTGTTTGCTTGCTGTCGTTTTGCTCACTATTTAAAATGTATCGTGCGTGATAAGGTCGGCTCATTTAGAGAACGCGAGGATATGGAGCGTTGGCTCAATGATTGGATTATGAATTATGTCGATGGCGATCCGGTCAACTCATCCCAAGAGACCAAAGCCAAGAAACCTTTGGCAGCAGCTGAGGTGATTGTGGAAGAAGTGGCGGACAATCCAGGGTTTTATACCTCCAAGTTTTTCTTGCGTCCGCACTATCAACTAGAGGGATTGACAGTGTCCTTGCGATTGGTGTCCAAACTCCCCTCTCTTAGAAAGGACTAGCAGAACATAGCAACCCCTTAGGCGGGGGGTTGCTATTTTTTTAGAATATGAGGGGCAATATTATGACTGTTCGCTACTATATCCTAGAAGGCGACACCACCACCGCAGGTGGTATCGTCCAAAAAACCACCAATACCCTATCCTTTAAGGTCTATGGTAAAGAACAAAGCTATATCGGCGATGATGTCTGGTGCCCTGCCTGTCAATCTATGGGTAAAATCATCCCTGACCAAGACAGACTCTCTACCAAAGTAAACGGACGAATGCCCGCCTTAAATGATGACTTATGTCTATGTAAATGCAATCCACCGCCAAAGCTTGTGCATTCGCAGACGAGTTTTAGGGAAGTGGTTGATGATGGCTATAACACTCAGCCCAAAAATCACAAGGAAAAGAGTATTTCAAAAATTTTTGATAAACGCATTAAGTTCGACTTTGGAGAAATGAATAATGATATTATCCCATTTTTGAGATATAGATTAAAGATAGATGGCATAACATACGAAGGAGAGCTTGATGATGAAGGTAATACAGATATTTTCTATAGCGATATAGAAACAGAAATTACGGATTTAGAGCTGTTTTTCTCGCAAGATGGAGACAACTAAATGGGCATACCAATCAATAAAAGTGGTGACAAGCTAATCATTAACATACCAAGCAGAGATTTAACGGCAGAAGAAATAGCCTTGGCAAGATTAATATTTGGTGAAACCATTAAGTATCAAGCAGTTAAAGTATTTAAGGTTGATTACCTACCTAATCAACAAGAAGAAACCATCGTAACACCCAATGGCAATTTATATCCAGCAAAAAAGGTATATAGAGAAAATTATGCTCTTGATAGCGATAGCATGAAACACTTATTTATCCATGAGATGGCTCATGTCTGGCAAAGCCGTAAGGGCATGTGGGTGCGTTTGATAGGTGCTAAAATACATACTTGTGCTCGTCTTAATGACACTAACCCTTATTTATACAACATTCACCAAACATTTGGAAGCAAGGTGATTAAAATGCAAACTTCTCAGAATAAATCGGTCTCTAATATTGTGACAATTAAGTCCAAGTTGTCAGATTACAACATGGAATCTCAGGCAGAAATCATAGCTGATTACTGGGCATTGAAATTTAAAAGAAACCCCGACTTAATGATAACAAAAAACTTTGAAACTAATGTCAGGGCTAGAAATTTGGATGCAGTGATTCGGCTTTATGAAGAAAAAGTAAAGCAAGCAATTGGTGTTTAGGACTGGTATGAAAAAGGTAGAAAAATTCATAAAGGCAATTGCTGTTTTTATGTTATGTTTTTCTGTTATGGTGATTGGTTTGATGTTATGGATAAGTCATATCATGTCTCAAGACAAAGACCTTGTCAAAAATAATTCATTAAAAAATGCAATTATTGAGCAAAACGATTTAGTCTTTGAGATTCAGGAAGGTTATGCAAGTGGTCTTGATATTGGTTATGACAGCCAAACTGTTTATTCGCAAGGTTTGGGGAAAAAAGTATCAAAATTAACCATTGAAAATTACCCCTCCATGATTCATGATAAAAAAATTTATCATTTTATGCTATATCAATATGAACTTGGAGGTCATGGATTTTCTGGATTTGATTTTTGCATTAATAACAAAAAAGTTTTTTATGGGAAAAACATAAAAAACTGTTTAAAAGATGATGGTCTTGATTGATTTTAATAAATCTAGCAATAATCTGCGACTGTTAAAGTAAATGGTTTGGCCTGCCCTAAATGACGACCTATGTCTATGTAAATGTAGTCCACCGCCAAAGCTTGTGCATTCGCAGATGGGTTTTAAAGAAAAAGTCAGTTCACAGGGCGTGGCAATAAGTACTGGTCGGTTAAAAGAAAACCCAACCCAAACACCCAGCACCTATAGCACTTCAGTACGCTTTGTAGATGATGATCGCTATCCTTATTAATGTCTCATATACTGCCAAAAACAAAAAGACAGGCAAGATACACTCAGGTAGAACTGATGAAAATGGTCAAACCCCACACTTTTTTACAGATTCACCTGATGATTATGAGATTAAACTAGACTTGGACTGGCAAAATAAGGAGATAAGTAATGAGTGACAAAACCACCTGCACCTCTGCTGGTACCGGCACACCAGTTACCACCCAAACCATTTGCAATAGACCGTTTATCGCCTATGAGCACGGCATTGGCGACGATTTAGATCCTTTTGCTTGGAATGTAATTGAAGGGCGTTAAGGGAGAGGGTAGAGAGGTTCCTGACCAGGGCTTATCCTCTTTGTGTGGTCCTGCTGTATTTTTTTATTTTTTTACTATTAGTGGATAAAAATACCTACAAAAGTCTTGTTTGGAGTCTGTGGTATTATGGCGTGGTAAATATTAAATCGATACAACTTAAGCCATCTAAGAAAACCAGATATCCTACTAGGTATTTTAAAACCAATGGTATAGCTAAAATATCTGGATTGGATTGGATGACTTTAGCTAGTTTAAGAGATACCTTTAATAAAAGAATACGCTACAAATCGCCCGATGATGAGACTGCAGGAATAACCCTTCCTCATGAATTAATAGGTTGGTTGGAAAAAATTGGCTTTAAACACATTGAAACATACGAATTAGACACTTTGGCAAATTATATTCAATTAAATGCTCATTTTACCAAACCCAATCATTATATTATATCTTTAATTAATACCGAATTACTGCAACAGGGAAATTCTGCCTTTGGTGTCATTCCAGAGCATTGGGTAGTATGGACAAGTTTATTGCGAAGTGGGAAAAATGCTGTTGATTTAAATACCAAATTAACAGACATAGTGCACTTGATGGTATTTTCTTGGGGTGAGAACAATTGGTCTATTCAGCCAAATTTACCACTTAATAAATTCATGTTTTACCACAAAACCGCTTTTGTTGTAAAAAGGGTATGATATGAAAAAGATGGCATTATGGGAAAAAATGGTATTATGGTTTTTGGCAATCATAGTATTGTTAATTGCTTTTTTGGTTATTGTATTTTATAGCTCATCTTACATTGCTAATCGACCAAATTTTACCATCCAAGAATTACCCGAAGCACATCTCAATCAACCTTATTATGCAAAAATTGAGATAGAAGCCGCCATTATAGAGGAAGCGGTTGACATACAAGTTTCAAATGAAGATATTATGGTGGAGCCGAAAGTGTATGAAAGCCATAAAGACATATATAATAAACCTGTTTATAGAGCAGATTACTCAAACTTAACTATTACAGGCACTCCGTCTGAACTAAAACCAATTACCATCAAATTAACAGGGAGTACTTATGGCAGTATGTTTGTTGGCAAAGAATTTGAAAAAACATATACTATTGAAGTGTTGGAATAGGCGGATAAAATATATTATTCATCTAATTAACCATAAATAAAAACTCTCATGCCAAAATTTCTTTTAACAACATCAAAGCTATGCTTGTTTTTATCAGTATTTCCCTTACTTTTTATTGAATACAATAAAATTTGTTTTGGATATGATAAATATTCAACAATGTATTTATATCAAATTAATGGCACTGGAGGAGATGATGATGTCGCATTTAAATTATTGGCGATAGTTACTTTTTTCTTCGCACTATTTTTATCCCCAGTGAGAAATAAAATTGGATATGCCTTTTTATTTTCTGTTTACTTTGCATGTCAATATCTTATATTTTTATTTGTAGAAAGTTCAACTGTCTGGAATATGATATGGTCATCGATTATTTATTGTCATAACAATCATTTTCTTATTTGGAGAACATTCCAGATATTATTCATTATGAATAGTTTATTATTCCTGTATTTAAAGAGGTAAAAAACCATAAACATATAATCTGTAATACTATCCATCTTTACTCTGTGCAAATAGTAGAATCTTACAACTTTTCTACTCCAATAATCTTATTTTAGCTCTCAAGCAAATAAGCAATTACTAAACCAAAACCACACCTCAACTCATGTAAAATTAAAAATTTTCATTATTTGTATTTAAGCATTTTGATATAAGAAGATAGCTTGCAAAGCGACTCTTCGGTTAGAGCATAAGTGTTTTGTGTTAATGCTATGATTGTCAAAAATACTAACAAAGATTTAAACATATGATTGACCTCTTTGGATGCTTTTGTCGTTTTGGATGATGCCCCATTGCCATTTAGATAATGATAACATGGTATTCATTCTTGGGCTGTCATTTTCTGGCTTTTTGGTTGTTGGATCTGCATGACATTTATCGATGATGTCTTGGGGCAATTGAAAAGACTGATAATCCATAATATTATCGGTATACCCTCAAAAAAAGTATGGGGACTGTTGATGGATAATTCGCTTTGCATAAAAGTATGATATAAACCATAACTGTACCCCAGCTCGTGTAAAATCGTCCGATTTTTACCCATAAAAACCATTGTGTTTTTATTAATACCTATAGTCAGCAATAAAAAATATCAATGCTATGCCGATTTTCTGGGTGGTTTTGTAAAATATTTCTTTCATCAATTTTGCCATGCAAATCAATGTCTTTATTTTCGTATTGTATCGTTACAGATATGGGGCAATATTGTTTGCATTCAGGCAAATCTTTTAGTTTCTCATATCTTTCTAGATAAGCTAATACAATTTATTAAACAATTGTTCAGCTTTTTGTCTATCATCTGTGATGGTACTGATAAGAATAATCATCTTTTCTTTATCTGAGTTGGTCATAATATTGACTTTATCTGGATCGTGTCTATCCATCCATAATTGCCAATCTACTTCGTCTGTATAGCGTTCACCTAAAAAAAATCTAATGTGAGTGATGCCATTTTCAGATAAAAGATACCTTTCAGGAAATTCATAACGAATTTTATCTTTTATTTCATTGTACACTGTAGTATATTTGAAAAATTTTAGCGTATCATATTTATCAAGATGCCGTGCCATTTGTTCATCAGAAAGCATGACGTTATAATAAGACTTAGCATGGCTAATGGTTACTAAGCCAAGCCATACTACAAAAGTAGTAATAATTTTAAATAATTTCACAATTTCAATCCTATTTAACTTCTATATTGTTATCATTATAGATAATATCCCATTGGTATTTATTAAGTGTAATGCCTGAGTTATACCAACCGAACTTAA
>NZ_MXAP01000071.1 GCF_002027555.1 Moraxella equi | reverse complement strand
TAAGTTGAGAGTGGGGTAACCGATATTAATTCAATGCTCCAACCGCCCGTATTGGAGCCTGAAAATTTGGCGATGACACTGCGGATTGGGGCGACCGACTATGTGCAACAAATTATTGCCGTACCACTCATTTTAAAATTAAGACGACTTGCCCCTAATGTGCAAGTGGCATTATTGCCTGTACAAGGACAGAATATCAAAACCTTATTTGAACAAAATAAAATTGATTTGGCGTTTGTCAGTCATTACAATTTAACACCCGATATGTACCAACAAAAACTTTATGACGAACGCTATATTTGTGCGATGAGTAAAACGCACTGGGTGGCAAATACCGCATTAACCTTAGAAACTTTTTGTGAATTGCCTTTTGCGATGTTTTCTTATAATGGTGGGGAGTTTAGTGGAGCGACCGATTTGGCATTGCAAAAATTGGGATTAAAAAGAAAAGTGATGGTGTCTTTAAATAATATTTTATTGTTGCCGTCTTTATTGCAAGAATCAGATTTGGTGGCGGTATTGCCAGAATGTCTTGCCAAAACTTTATCCAATGTCCATTTACAAACACCGCCCATTGAAATAGACGGTTTTACAATGTTAATGAGCTGGCACGAACGCACGCACCACGACATTGCTCACGCTTGGGTCAGAGAATTGGTGGTGGAGATGATGAAAGACATTGGCTAAAAAACACCATTATCAAGATTAATCCATATATGACAAATAATCATTAATGATAAATTTTTGTTGATTATTGTTGTATTTTTCATAATCAAAACTTATTTTGTAAAACTTAATTTATATGACAAAATTTTACTTACCCAGAACATTACATAATGCCGATAATAGTCAAAAATTCACAGACCTAGAATTATTGTCTGAAAATAAAAAAGTAATTGTAGTGCTTGCCGAGCCAGGTGCTGGCAAGAGTGATTTGTTGGATAGTCTTGCAAAACAAAGCAATGTTACAAGATACAAGGCAAATATATTTGCCCACTCTCCACACCAAGAAAATCACACAGTACTGATTATTGATGGATTTGATGAGTTGGTAAAAATTGATGATTCAGTAGTGATAAAAACACTGATAACAATTAAACAAACATCAGCAGAAAAAATTATTTTATCCAGCCGTTCTAGTGAATGGTCTAATTATTATAATACAAATTGCCAAGATATTTTTAACGAAGAACCTTTGCTGGTTTATCTTGAACCTTTTGATGAGCAAGAGCAAGCACAACTATTTTCACACTATTATCCAACATATAATGCAGAACGGTTTTTAATAGACTCTCGCAAAATTGAATTAACTCCCTTGTTATCAAACCCTTTATTTTTAAAATTATTTGCAAAATCTTATGTAGAAAACAATCAAAATTTTGAAAATAAGTATTCTGCATTTAAAATTGCCATTGAAGGTTTGGCAAAAGAAAGTAATAATGCATATCGCCATTCATTGTCCATTCCTAAAAAAATAGAATTGGCAGAAGATATTTTTGCAAAAATAATGCTATCTGGTGCTGAGGGTATCAGTATTACCGATGACTCATCAAATAATTTTTATCCTCATTTAACCGCTCTAAATTCTGATGAAAATATAAACCAACTGATTTCTACACAATTTTTTATTCCAGAAAATCAAGAACAGCACCGCCCCATTCATAGAATAGTGGCAGAATATTGTGCAGGCAGTTATCTTGCCAAAAAATTAACCGCACTACAACATCCATTATCACTCAATAAAATTTTATCAATCATAGTCCCTAACAATATCGTCAGAGACGAATTGCGTGGATTATTTGCTTGGATAGCCATATTGTCTAACAATCACAGAATTCAAGAGCAATTTATTGATTTAGACCCTTATGCGATATTATCTAATGGAGACCCTTCTTTATTGTTGTCTAGCTCAAAAATCAAACTACTAAATGCCTTAAAGCAATTAAATCAAAAAGACCCTTATTTTCGCCGTAGTGATGTATGGAGAAATTTTAGTGTTAATGACTTTTTCACGGAAGATTTGATTGATGAATTAAAGGAATTACTGTCTGAAAAACATCGAGAGGGTCATTTACAAAGAATGTTGTTGGAATTACTTATTGATTCACCAATCAATCAGAAAATAACAAATGAGTTAAAAGCAATTATTTGTGATACCAGACCAAAATACAAAGAATGGGGCATTCGTCGTTTGGCAGGACAATGCTTATTAAGCGTGAAGGATTATCCATTTAAATCACTTTTTGATGTCTTGATAGAAGAAGGAGATAACACCTCTTTATCAATCATTTCCGACATAATGCTTGGTGTTAAAGATAGCTATTTTGAATTTGATGACTATGTTAAATTTTTACAAGTATGCTCAGAACTATATCCTAAAAAATATGGTAGAGAAAGAGTGATTGGAACGCGCTATTTTATCACGGTATTTATTGATCAACTTGATTTGGATTTAACCATCAAATTACTTGATGAATTGTCTAAAAATCTGTCTTGTGTATGTAAGAATGAATATGATTGTCAATGCCGAATTGGTATGAGCAAAATCATTGTTAGATTATTAGACAGATATTTTGAGTTATATAATAAACCTTATAATTCCGTACAAATTTGGCAATGGGTTAAAAATTTATATTTTAAAAGTAATGTATCAAAAGATATCAGTTTGTCGGTAAAAATTTTTTCAGAAAATCACGAATTAAGACGCAGTATTATTAAGATTGCTATGGAAAATTTATCCGATATTGAGAAAATTCGTAAAATAGTATTTCATAATTTTAGTTTTCGGGGGCATTCTGGCTTGCGCCTTCAATATGATGATTATTGGTATATTGTTAATTTAGCATTTGATACCAATAATACGGCGTTATGGAAGTATTTTACACAAAGACATAATTATGAAAACAAAGAAAGTAATCCCAATTTATTACGCAGACATATGCGTTTACAAGCAATGCAAAAAAGTGAATTTTTGCGTATTTGGTATCAAGAACTTAAAAAAGATAAGACATATCATCAAGAGCAAAAGAAGGATTATAAATATGATAGATATATTAAAAGGCAAGATAAAAAACAACAAGAAATCTATCAAAAAAACCTTAAATATATTGCAGAAAATAGAGCCTTAATTGAAAGTGGTTGTCATTGGCAATCGCTATTTGAGTTTGCTTATACTGTTTTGCAAGAACCTGAAAGCATTGTGGAAAAATTTGGTGATGAAAAATTGGTTCGAAATGCACTTTATAATTGTTTAGACTTTATTAAGCCTGATATACCAAACCTACCAGAACTGGTAGAACTACAATGTCAATCTCGGAGCTTGGAGGTTGAAGTTATTTTATATGCTTCTTGTTTGGAAATTTTAAAAAGAGATGGTTCATTAAAGCGTGTTCCAAAAAATCTTTTGGAGGCTCTATGTACCAATCTATCTATGCATTGGCGTGGATTAAATTCTGATGAACATTCCTTATTCAAAAAGGAAGTTTATAAATGTCTATTTGATAATCTTGAACAAAAAGAGCAATTTTTGCGTGCATACATAGAGCCTCAAATATCTTGTGTGGATTGTTCTAGTCCACAAATTTATTGGTTGGACGAAGAGGAATATAAGCCATTAGCAAGAAAATTGTCCTTAGAATGGCTGATTCGTTTTCCTAATATGCAGTTTAATGCTCAAAAAGAGCTGTTTTTGCAATCCATAAAATTTGGTGATTTGGATAAACTCAAAGAGTTCATTAAAAGTAAAGGTGGTGAATTTCTTAAACAAAGCACCATACCAAAAGAGGATAACACATATAAAGAAAGGCAAGATTTTTGGCTGGTTCATGCCTTTTATTTGTTAGATGAAGACTACGAAATCTATTGGAATAAATTAATACAAGATATTAATAGTATTTTGATTTTAAATCGACATTTGGGAGCATTTGGAGATTATAGAGATTGGTTAACTTTAAGTTCTCAAAAGATTGAGCTTATTTTAAGTTCTTTTATTGATAAAAACCTACCCAATAACCCCGATAGTTTGGATAATGAAAAAACAGATGAATTTTTAGGTAATATCATTTTTATGCTAGGAAAACAACCGTCAGATAATCCATTGCCTGTCATTGATAGGTTACTTAATAATCCGATTTATCAAGATTTGCATACAAGTTTAAAAAGCATTAGATTTGATTATCTAAAAAAGTCTGCAATGGAAAATTTTAAAGCACCAACCCCAGAAAATATTGTCAATTTATTGGAAAAAGATGATATTGTCAGCAGTGAAAATTTACGCGCAGTAATTTTGGAGGAATTAGAGCTTTATCAAAACGATTTAAATGGACACGACACTACCACAAAATCAATATTTTATCATGGCGAACAGAGAGTTGATGAAAACACCGCCAGCCAATATATTGCGGAAAGATTAAGATTACGCCTCGAACATCGTCAAGTGCTTCTTGATATAGAACGCTATATGCACAATCAAAAAAGATGTGATATTGTTTGTTCAAAAATCATTAATGGCAAAAGAAAAATTGTCCCCATTGAAGTGAAAGGGCAATGGCATCCAGAGGTGTATTCTGCATTCGACAACCAATTAAATAAATTATATACCATTCACCCTGATTCTGAGGGTCAAGGTGTTTATTTGGTGTTGTGGTTTGGTAAAGATGAAAAAGTCGCCAACAGAAAGGGTCATTGTATTCAAAATGCAGAGGAATTATATCAAAAAATCCAAGAAAACCTCTCAGAAGAACTTAGAAAAAGAATTGATATTTTTGTGATAGACTTATCTTATATATAATCTTATTATTTAAGACCCAAACGGCTTGGGTCTTAATAAGGTTATTAAAGTATGGGTCTATGTTTTTAGATTTGAATTTTGTCAGTAAATAGGGCAAATCAGAGTAGATTTTTGCTATGGTTCACCCAAAAAAATCAAACACTAACAGCTTGCCAATTCTCATCGCCCACCACAGGCGGTAAAAAGGCAGGTTTATTTTGTTGAATGTGCCACAACACAGGTGGATAGCCATATTTTTCAGGCTGGCTTAAATCCAAACGCGTGGCAATTTGCTCATCTTGATTGTTTTTAAGCAAAGTTGCCAAATTCGGATTCATCAGCACCGCCTTGCCCACCGCGATAAATTCGGCAAAACCCGTCTCAAACGCCCCACGAATGTCCGCCCCCGAGAGCAAATTGCCCACGCCAATCAACGGCAATTTTCCACCAATATGGTCGTGAATTTGCTCAATGCGAGATTTTGTCGTGTCCGCTCCGCGTCTTGCCTTGTTATAAAAATCCCACAAGGAAATGTGCAGATATTGCAGGGGTTGTTCCACCAATTTATCCAGCAAAACAAAAGTATCCGCCATTGTCAGTCCATTTTCTTCGGGTTCTTCGGGCGAAAAACGGTAGCCAACAATAAAATCAGGGCGATTGTGTTTGGCTTTCACTTCATTTACGGCTTGAATCACCGCCAATGGGAACGCGGTGCGAGCGTGAATGTCGCCACCCCATTTATCGGTGCGTGTGTTGCTGTCGCCTGAGACAAACTGCTGAATCAAATAGCCATTTGCCCCGTGAATTTCCACCCCGTCAAAGCCTGCCTGCAACGCCAATTCTGCCGAACGAGCAAATGCTACAATCATCTCGTCCACTTCCGCCCCCGTCATCGCACGGGCAGAATGGTTGTCGGACGCGTCATTATCAGGCTTGACATAATCGCTTGGAGCAATGGCGTCAAAGCCTTGATTGATGTCGGCATTCCACTTTTTGCCACCGTGATGCAGTTGCAAAATGGCTTTTGCTCCTTGATTTTTAATGACATTGGCGGTTTCACGCAGGCTGTCTAGCACCGCATCGCTGGTCGCTTCTGGTTCGCCCATAAAGGATTTACCGCCGTGTTTAACCAAAGTCGCTGCCGTGATAAACAGCCCAAAATCTTGGGCACGATTGCCGATAAATTGGCGTTCTGCGTCCGAAATTGTGCCGTCAGGGTTGGACGCAAAATGGGTCATCGGGGCGACCACAAGGCGGTTTTTGATTTCTACGCCATTGTTTAGCGTAAATGGGGTAAATAAATCGGTCATAAGATTACCTTTTTTAAATGGTTTCAATAATTTGTTTGAGTAATGAATAAGCGTGGTGCTGTTTTTGTTCATCAAAATATAGTTAATGGCAATTAGCTCATCGGCCCCGTATTTTTGTTGAAAATCAATTAACTGCTGTTTGACACTGTCTGTATCGCCAATCAACGAAGTGCTCATCATCGCTTGGGCAGACAGTTTTTCTTGAGGCGACCACAGAGCGTCCATATCAGGCACAGGCAGACACATGCCACGAGACACGCCACGCACCAAATCCCAAAACAGTTGCTGTTGTGTAGTCGCCAAAAAGTGGGCTTCATCATCGCTGTCCGCCACCAAAATATTATTACAAATCATCATATAAGGTTCATTTAGCACGGCGGACGGCTTAAATTCTTGGCGATAAATGTCCACCGCCATTTCCAGCATTCGTGGGGCAAAATGCGCGGCAAAGGCATACGGCAAGCCCAAACGACCAGCCAAATACGCACTTTCGGTGCTTGAACCCAAAATATAAAGCGGAACATTTAGCCCCAACGCAGGATAGGCTTTGACTCGCCCTTGTACACTCTCATTACCAAAATAGCGTTGCAAATCAGCAATATCATTTGGAAATTGGTCAGAGATGTCCGCACGCCCACGCCTTAACGCCATTGCCGTCATTTGGTCATTACCAGGGGCGCGCCCCAAACCCAAATCCACACGATTGGGGTATAAAGTCTCCAAAGTGCCATATTGCTCCGCCACCTGCAAAGGGCTGTGATTGGGGAGCATTACGCCACCACTACCAACACGGATTTTTGCGTATGCGACAGCGTATGGGCGATGAGAATTTGCGTGGCGGAACTTGCCAAATGGGGCATATTATGATGTTCGGCAATCCAAAACCTTGTAAAATCAAGGTGTTCTAAATGCTGTGCCAAACGCACCATTGCGTCTATGGCATCTTTGGCGGTTTGTCCTTGTCGCATTGGAGCAAGGTTTAGGGCGGAGAGTTTGGGGATTTTCATAACAATTTTTCTTATCTTAATATCTAAAAAATTAGATTTGATAATGGGTTAAAAATGCCATTAAAAACGGCATTAGGGAAAAGTTTGGTTCAATTTTTCAATCAAATCGGCTTTGGCATTGGGGGCAAAACGGTAATAAGTCCATTTGCCCATTCGCTGACTTTCTACCAAACCGACCGATTTTAAGGTGTTTAAATAGCCTGAGACGACCGACTGAGCCAGCCCTGCTTTTTCGGCAATTTTGCCCACGCAAATCCAGCCACCGTCTTGCATTGTGGTGCATTCGGGCGAAAAATCGGGGAAGTGTAGGGCGGGGTGGTGTAGCCAAACGAGCATTTGTAGGCGGTGTTCGTTGGCGAGTGCCTTGAAAGTGTCAATGAGTGTTTGCATAGGCGGATATTATATCTAGTTTTTTAGAAATGTCAATTTCTTACTTTCAGACGGTCTAAGACCAAAACACCGCTTAAAATTAAACGGTGTTTTTTTAATTAAGCCATCAACTCATCAATCAATTCTTTTACGCTTTTGATTTTGTGGATTTGTGAAATGCCATTGCCCACCGACACATAGCCATTGTCAAAATCGCCTTCTAGCATACCCAAACGCATTCCTGTACCTGCATTCATCACTTTGGCGATGTCGGCACGGCTCGCCCCATTTTCACTCATTTCAAAGCATTTTTTGGCGAGTTCGGTTGGAAGCGAGCGGTAATAATACGGCTCGGTACGGAACAGTAATAAATCATTAGCCGTTGCACCCACAATCCACTCTTTGACTTTTTGATGACTTCGGCATTCGGTTGTGGCGATAAATGCCGTGCCAACCCATACGCCTTCTGCCCCCAAAGTTAAGGCAGCCTGAACCGATTTTTTATCGGCAATGCCACCAGCGAGCATAATTGGCAAATCCACCTTGCCCACAAATTCAGCAAGCACCGAGAAACTACCAATTTCTTTCATTGGCAATGTACCACCTTCATCAAAACCCGTCAGCACCAAAATATCCGCCCCCAACGCTTGGGCTTTTAAAGCGTCTGCCAAATTGGGATTGGGCAATCGGCAGATGATTTTAATGCCTGCCTGTTTGAATTTGGCGTAAATTTGTTCATCAAGCAAACCGTTATCCAACACCACAGGCACACGCTCTTCAATCAGCAAATCCACCATTAAGGGAATAAGCGAAAAATCATAAGACAAAATAAATGGTACGCCAAACGGCTTATCGGTCAAAGCCTTAACCTTGCGGATTTCGTTACGCATTCTTTCTAATACTTCTTCGCTGGAAGTGGGATTGCTTGTTTGCCCTGCGTGTGGGGCTAAAAAGCCCAATCCGCCAGCGTCCGCCACGCTTGCCACCAGATGAGCGTCCGTCAGCCACGACATCGGGGCTCGGACAATCGGATATTTGATGTTCAAAATTTGGGTAATGCGGTTTTGCATAAAATTCTCCTAAATGATTAAAACAGCTTATTTCACTCGCTCGTTAATCCATTCTGCCACATCGTCATTGATTTTTTGTCCGCCATTTTCCAGCATCAACAAATGCCCGAAGTTCGGATACAAAATCAAACTTTTATCCATCGAGTTGGTTTCATTATAAAAATCAATGGCATCTTTGGGGGCGACAAACACATCTTTATTGCCACTAATCAACATCACAGGGGCGACAAATTCGTCATCATTGTCTTTTAAATATTTGATGCCTTCTTTAAAGCCGTTGGGGAACGATACCGAAAATTTGTTCAACATCAACGGGTCATTATCAAGCGATAAACCAGCCCCTTCAAATGGGATATTGAGCGTGGTTAAAGACACCGAGCCGTCCACAAAACTGCCCGCAGGCTCGGGGCGTGGCAAATGCCCAAAATTCATTGTGTTATAACGCAAAACGCCCGCCGCCAAAATAAAGCCGTTCACATCGTGCGGATATTTGGTGCCATAAAGTGCCGAAATGTGTCCGCCCATAGAATGCCCGAGTACAAAAACAGGTGTGTTTGGGTTTTCTTGCTTGGCTTTTGCCACGACAAGGCGTAAATCTTCCACCATTTCAAAATATACCAACCGAACTT
>NZ_MXAP01000070.1 GCF_002027555.1 Moraxella equi | reverse complement strand
TTAAGTTGAGAGTGGGGTACTTAATTTAAAAAATTAGGTTAAAATTCTTAAAAATTTACCAAGTTAAGTGGTTGGATTGTGGCTCGAAGTCAAAATCCTTGTTGATATTTCAATAGACTTCTTTCCAAACCCCGATTTTTATAGATTTTTAAAAACTTCAAACCCAGTGTTTATAGGGGTTTATTTTTAGTTTGGAAAGAGATTTAATATTAACTGCGGGCTTTTCCTTGAAAAACGTGCGATTTTTCTCATTTTTCATTGCAAATACCAAAGGCAGGCACGCCCTAATATTGTATCACAATTTAATGACGGTAAGACAGATGTGAGACATTTATTAGAAAACCGCTTAAAACTAATGCTTTCATCATTTTGTCTTATTTATTTTTTAAAAAACATAACCAAAAGTAAATAAAGTTATTACCAATCCCCAAAAATTTGATATAATATTGCACTGACAACTTTGTCATAATACGATAATCATTTACGCAGGAGTGCGACATGAATACCACCAATTTATCCACGTTCATCACCGTCATGCAAACGGGCAGTATCTCAGGTGCTGCTGAGAAACTGTTCATTACCCAGCCTGCCGTTTCCAAGCGGATTAAGAGCTTAGAAGATGAGTTTGGCACGGCACTGTTTGACACCATCGGGCGTGGCATTATCCCCACGGCATCGGCTCATGAGCTACTGCCCTACGCCAAAAAATGGCTTGAAGACTATGAAAGCTGTAAAGCCAGTCTGCTCTACTCAAAGGAAGTGGCGACGGGGCGACTGGTCATCGGCACCAGTCATCATATCGGACTGCACCACTTGCCCCCTGTCTTAAAGCAGTTTATCCAAACCTATCCGTCTGTTCAGCTAGAAGTACAGTTCATGGACAGTGAGACGGCACACAAGGCGGTACTAGAAGGCGATGTGGCATTGGCATTTTTGACCTTACCCCCGACTTTTGACAGACGACTGGCGTATCATACGCTGTGGTCTGACCCACTGTATTTTGTCACGGGGGTACTAAGCCCATTGGCACAGCAGTCGTCTGTGAGTCTCTTGCAACTGGCACGTCATCCTGCGATTTTGCCTGCGGCGAATACTTTTACCAGTCAGATTACCTTGGCTGAGTTTAATAAGCACAACCTACGCCCCTTTGCCACCATGAGTACCAATCCGTTAGAATCCATCCGTATGCTCGTGTCGGTAGGACTGGGCTGGTCGGTGCTACCTGAGACACTCATTAATCAAGATTTGGTAAAGATTGACCTAAAAGACAACGTGGAGTTACAACGGCATTTGGGGTTGGTTATTAATCCTAACCTAACCCGCTCCTCAGGCACAGATGCCTTACTTGATATGTTAGGCATTAAAGATGTGCAGAGTGAAGAGAATCAGGCGTAATAATAAAAAACCTTGGTGAGAGCCAAGGTTTTTTATTGGTTTGTTAAAGAGTGATGGGTTAGTTGCTCTTTAACAAATGATTTTCCAAATAATGAATGTTTTGGGCTTCTTCGGTAAAGGCTTCATCTTGCAATATCACATCACGGTGCAAGGCAGTGTTGGTCTTAATGCCTTCGATGATGAGTTCATCTAGGGCATGGAGCATTTTTTGTACGACCTGTTTGCGAGTTTGGGCGTGGCAGATGAGCTTACCAATCATCGAGTCATAGTAGCTAGGAATGCTGTACCCTTGATACAGATGACTGTCAAAACGCACGCCAGAACCGCTTGGGGCGAATAGATTGTCAATGCGACCAGGGCAGGGCATAAAGGTCTTGGGGTCTTCGGCATTGATACGACATTCCATGGCATGACCGTGAATGGTAATCTCATCTTGATGATAGGACAGACCATAACCTGCGGCGATTTTAAGCTGTTCAACAATGATATCAATACCCGTAATCATCTCGGTCACAGGGTGCTCAACTTGCACACGAGTATTCATCTCGATAAAGAAAAACTGCTCATTTTCATACAAAAACTCAAACGTCCCCGCCCCACGATAGCCGATTTGTTCGCACGCACGCACGCACGCATCTAAAATCGGCTGTTTGATGTCGTCAGGGATACCAGGGGCAGGGGCTTCTTCTAGCACCTTTTGGTGGCGACGTTGGAGTGAGCAGTCACGGTCAAACAGATGTAGGGCGTTGCCATTGCCATCGCCTAGGACTTGAACTTCTACGTGGCGTGGGTTTTTCAAAAACCGCTCCATATAGACCGTATCATCACCAAAGGCGTTTTTGGCTTCGGTTTTGGCGGCTTGGACTTGATTGATAAGCTCTTCAAAACGTTCGACCACACGCATGCCACGACCGCCCCCGCCAGCTGCCGCTTTGACGATGAGCGGAAAGCCGATGGCACGAGCTTGCTCTTCGGCATTGTGTAGGGTGATGGCACCGACTGAGCCAGGGACAGTGGGTACGCCTGCTTGTTTCATGGCATTGATGGCAGAGACCTTGTTACCCATCAGGCGGATGTGGTCAGGGTGGGGGCCCACAAAAGTCAGCCCTGCTTCTTCGACCTGCTCGGCAAAGTCGGCATTCTCGGACAAAAAGCCATAACCAGGGTGAATGGCATCCGCCCCCGTTATCTCGGCAGCGGTCAAGATGGCAGGGATGGACAGATAGCTTTGGGTGGCTGGGGCATCGCCAATGCAGACCGCTTCATCACAAAACCGCAGGTGCATCAAATCCTTGTCCGCCGATGAATACACGCCTACCGTCTGTATGCCAAGCTGTTTGCACGCACGTACGATACGCAGGGCAATCTCGCCACGGTTGGCAATCAATAACTTCTTAATCATAACTCACCCGTTAGGCTTTGTAGCGAATGACAGGTTGCCCAAACTGCACCACGTCAGCGTTAGACACCAAAATCTCTTCAATGATACCGCTTTGGGTGGCTTCTAGGGGGTTCATGATTTTCATGGCTTCGATGATACCAAGCTGGTCGCCTGCTTCTACTTTTTGCCCGACTTTGACAAAAGGTGGGTCGTTCGGACTAGGGGCGGAGTAAAATACCCCGACCATGGGCGATGTCTCAACCTTACCGCTTGGGGCTTTTGGCGTGGGGGCGGTTGGTGCGGTACTGGCAGGAGCGGACATTTGGGGCATGGCAACGGTTTGTACCGCCACGTTACGGGTCAGATGAACATAGCTGCCATCGTTGCCCAATTCTAGGCTTGCCAAATCCTTTTCTTCCATGAGTTCAATCAACTCACGAATCTGAGCGATGTCAATGGTGGCATTCGTTGCCGTTTGTGTTTTTGTGGATTGGGAAGTTGGTTTTTGGGTGTTTTTTAGAATGCCCATGCCGTCACCTTATAAAGTGTAAAAGTTTATTGTAACAAATTTTTTCAAAATCGCCTAGTGGCAATCATCGGCGTTATTGTTAAAATCGCTAACGCAAAAATTTGTGTTATCATCAGGTGCATAGTGTACATACGTACGAATATTTTGCAAGTATTTTTTGCGATTTTGGGCAAATTTTTTACAAAATGGGGTAAATTGGGCAAAATAAAGATAAAATTTGGTTAGGGCGTGCCCACCCTTTATAACACAATTTAAAATATAGAAATATTTTAGAAAAAAACCAATGTTTTTGCATGAAAAATGGCTATCCGACCACTTAATTTTTAAAATTAAGTTAAAATCTTAAGATTTATCAGATTAAGTGGTCGGATGTTTTTCATAATAAAAGCTTGTTTGATAGAACGACTATCAAACTTCACTTTTTCCTTGAAAAACGTGCGATTTTCCTCCTTTTTCATTGCAAATACAAAAGGTAGGCATACCCTAATTTTTAATCGTTTTTAACCATTTTTAATGATTGGATTGTTAATGAATGCCCTTTAAAATTTTTCTTTATAAATTGGGATTGGCTTGTAGGGGACGCTGGTTTTGTGTTCATACATCATTGAACATGCTTTTGGACAGGTTTTGTAGGGGCAAATTGCAATTTGCCCTATGTAACGTCTTGATTTTTGGGTAAATATGATTTGTTCTTACACGTTTAAATTTCGAATATGTCTTTAATTGAAAATAACAGTTTTAAATCAACAGCCCACATTCAGCCAGTATCACACAACATCAAGAGACAATCTCATCAAGCCATGCTGGTCTGACCCATTTGGGAGCGTCAATGAATTTAAAATTTGCCATTTTGTGTAGTAGCTCTTCGCTGTTGTCGGCGATGCACAAAAGCTGTAAATTCTCTTTGGGCATAAATCCGCTCTTAGCAGTCTTGGCGAGCATGTCAAGTAGCGGATCAAAGAAGTGAGCGACATTTAATAAGCCGATGGGTTTGCAGATGAGATTAAGCTGAGTGATGGACAGCACTTCAAACAGCTCTTCATACGTCCCCAAACCGCCTGCCATGGCGATAAAGCCGTCCGCCAGTTCGATGAGCTTGGTTTTGCGAGTGACCATGTCGGGGGTTTCGATGAGTTCGGTCAGTCCCAGATGGGCGACTTCTTTTTGTTTTAAAAAGGTAGGAATCACGCCAATGACTTCCCCGCCATGCGACAACGTGCTGTCGGCAAGCGTTCCCATGAGTCCGACATTACCCCCGCCATAGATAAGGCGGATATTATGATGGGCAAGGCGTTCGCCTAGGATTTGGGCGTGATGATAATAATCGGGAATCTCACCAAAGTTAGAACCACAATAGACGGTGATGTTATTTAGCTTGATGGCAGACATAAAAACTCGCTATATTTTTACTTATTTATCAAGGTAATTTGTGGGCGTTGTTACAAAAAATTCAAATGACATTTATAAAACATTTTGTCAAAACAATAAATTACCCTAATTTAACAAAACTTTGATAAAAAATCAATGATGGCTTAGGTGGTATGGTTTATCTAGATGATTTGAATAAACGATTTTTTAGCACGCCCACATAACGCCATGGCTGTACTGTACCAAGCCCCATGCCGATGAGTCCTAGCACCATGACACTGTTTAGGGGTTCGCCCAAGAGTGGCACGGCAAGTAAGGCTGAGATAAACGGGGCAAGACTGGCAAGTCCGCCAGCGAAAAATGCCCCAAGTCGCTCCACCGCCAGCGAATACGTCATCGTGGCAAATATCATCACCATGACGCTATGAAACGCCCCTTGGATGATGGCATGCGACAAAGATACGCCACCAAAGCCCAAACCGCCTACGCCCAGATACAGTAGCACGCCATAGATGGGCAGGTAGAGTATCGCCGACCAGATGGCGGTGCTACACATGACTTGCCATGGGCTAAATCCCCATTCTTTTAGCATGATACCATAACCTGCCCAACAGCAGGCACAGATGACAAACAGTACATCGCCCACGCCAAAGGACAAGCCCTTGATGAGCATGAGAGCGGTCATGAGTGTGAGCGTGATGATGATAAGGATGAGTGCGATTTTGGTGTCGTGGTCGGGGCGTTTTTTGAGCAGTAGGAGCATGAGTAGGGCGGTGGCGACAGGTATCATGCCATTTAAAAACACCGCCCCATGCACCACAGGGGCAAGCAAAAAAGCACTGTACACAAGCGAGCTATAACCGACCCCGCCAAACAGTGCTAAGATGACGGCTTTGGGTTGCCACAAAAACGCCGTATTTTGCCGATAGATGAGTATGGGCAAAAGTAGCCCCGCCGACACGCCAAAACGCACGGCGATGATGTCCCACGCTGATATGCCCCAACTGGCGTTTAGGCGAGCGAGTAAGCTAAAACTGCCCCACACGAGCATGGTCAGTACGATATAAACGTAGCCTTGGGCGGTGGGCGATAGCTGACAAAACAGCTGGCGTAAATGGGTCATGAACACTACCAAGCGATGGACAGATGGGTGGGCAAACGGGCGATACAAAAACTGTCTATTTTACCACAGCCTTGACACGCCCGTCATGAAATTCGATGTCAATCTCACCTTGTTTGATGGCGTTCGATGAGCCAATGACATGCCCGTCTTGATGGATGAGTGCGTAGCCTTTGGTTAGGGTGCGGGCAGGGTGTTGCACCAAAATCATGCTTTGTAAGTAGCGAGTTTCATCACGCAAGGCGGATAAGCGAGGCAGTAGTGCCTTATGCTGAGATAGGGTGTGAGCGGCATCTTGGCGAGCGTGCTTGATGTGTTCGTGAGCGGTTTTGTGCTGACGGGCGAGCAGGTCGCTGATGGTTAATGAGAGTGTGTGGGTGCGGTATTTGGCATGACCGCTTAGCGTGCTTAACAAAAAGTCGCTGTCTTTTTTGGCGAGTTTTAGAGTTTGGCTTGCCCCATGATGGACGCTTTTCATGGCAAGATGGCTTTGCTCTTTGGCATGGTGCAGGCGAGTGCGACTAATGTCGCTGATGGTGGTCATGGCACCTTTGGCAAGGGCGACCATGGCCACCAGATGGTTTTCGATGGCTAAGACGACCTTAGATGGCGTATCAAAGCGAGTGTGTGCCACTTCATCAAGCAGTACCTTATCACGCTCATGCCCGATACCGACCCACACAGGCATGGGCGATTCGGCAACCAGTGCCGACAGCTCATAGTCATTAAGATACGCCAAATCGCTCACCGCTCCGCCCCCACGGATGATGACAAGCAAGTCGGCATGATGGGCATGGCTGGCATAAAACTCACCGATGGCGTGCGTGATGGCTGTTCTTATCTCGCTTGGGGCGTGATTGCCCTGAAACGTGGCGTGATGATAATAAAACTGGCACGCTCCCGTCTGTGCCAATCTGTCCGCTTCGGCGCGAAAATCGCCCAGTCCTGCCGCCTGCTCGGGGGCGATGACGATGACGTGACGGATGTCAAAGGGGGTGGGCAGGGCTTTATTTAGGGCGGTCAGTCCTTCGTCATGTAGGCGTTTTAGCATGGCGTTATAAGCCTGAGCCAACGCCCCGAGGGTGTAGGTGGGGTCGATGTCGCTTATGTTAATGCTAAACCCATACTGCGGATGAAAACTTGCCGAACCTTTTATCAGCACCGCCAGTCCTGCCGAGAGCGGTTTGCCTGTCTCACGGGTGAATTTGCCGACAACCGCCTTTGCCCGATATTGCCACAACGTCGCCCGAGCACTGGCGATGATGTTGCCGTTGTCGTCCTTTTCGGCAAGCTCAAAATAATAATGCCCGCCCTTGGTATTGACTGCTCGCAGTTCTGCTTGTATCCACACTTCATGGTCAAAGGTATCGCTGATGACCAGTTTCACCGCTTCTAGGTAGCTACTTAGTGATAACTGCACCCCTGCCAATGTCGGTTCATCGGATACGCCATTCATCTCATCGGCGATGGCTTGGTGTAGGGCATTGATGTCGGTACTGTTTTGGGTCTGTGCTAGTCTGTCTAGGTTTTGGTCTAGGGTGGTCAAAATGGCTTTGTGGTTCATGGTGGCTGTTTTAAAGTAAAAAGTAAAAAGGCATTTAAAAGGGCAAAATAACACTGGGGCGTGTTGAATGTTGGTATTTGCCATGAAAAATAGGAAAAATCGCCCGTTTTTCAAGGAAAAAGTGAAGTTTGATGGTTATTCTATCAAACGAGCTTTTATTATGAAAAACCAGATTTAGCCATTTTTTATGCAAAAACATCATTTTATTACTGCAATATTTCTAAATGTTAAATTGTGTTATAAAGGGCAGGCATGCCCTAATTAAAACGTTAAATTTATCGTATTTATAAAAATGCCATCAATGTTTGGCGCACCCTAAGATTGTAACAGATTTTTGATGATTTATGAATGCTGATGATGGCAAAGAGGCAGGTTTTAATTTAAAATTGCCAAAATGCCATAAATAACGTAACATAGCAAAAACTTTGAATGATTTTAAATGAGTAACGCACAAAGGCACACCATGAGCAAAAACACCCCAATTGCCCCCACCAACTTAGCAAAATTTTGCGATGAATACCTACAAGCAAGCGAGTTTAACGACTATTGCCCCAACGGTCTGCAAGTCGATGCCGATACGCCCATTAGTAAAGTCATCACCGGCGTTACCGCTTGCCAAGCCTTGATAGATAAGGCGATAGAGTTAAACGCCCAAGCGATATTGGTACATCATGGCTATTTTTGGAAAGGCGAGCCTGCCCCACTGGTCGGCATTAAAGGCAAACGCATTCGCACTCTGCTCCAACACAACATCTCACTCATCGCCTATCATCTACCCCTTGATGCTCACCCTGTCATCGGCAATAATGCAGTGCTTGCCGATGAGCTTGGCTTGACCATCACAGGGGCGTTATACCCCCATGAAAAACACCCTGTGGGCAATGTTGCCACGTGTTCGCCCACGACATCTGCCGATTTTGCCAAAAAAATTGAGCAAGTGTTGGGACGCATGCCCCTGCACATCAGCGATGACCCAAATCGCATCCTAACCAAAATCGCCCTATGTACAGGCGGTGCCCAAGACATGATAACCCAAGCTCATGCCATGGGCTGTCAGGCGTTTATCTCAGGGGAAGCGTCCGAGCGTACCACGCATTTGGCACGAGAGCTAGGCGTGGATTATTTTGGGGCGGGTCATCACGCAACCGAGCGGGGCGGTGTCAAGGCGTTGGGTGAGCATTTGGCGGACGTGCTTGGGCTTGATGTGGTTTTTGTGGATATTGATAATCCTGTTTAAATGGATATTTGCCAATGATGTTTTTAAAAATGCCCCATTTACAACGCCATATAACAGATTAGTTTATCAAGGGCAAATGGGATTTGTCCCTACAACCCAAAAATGACATAATCATCAATCATCTGCCATTTTAAGTTGGAATTAAAGTAAAAACAACATTTGCAAGAGTATCTCATTTGGCTTGTCTTTTTTGGTATTATTTTTTAAAAAATAATGGTAAAATTAGCCGATTTTTGTTTGTATTGTAAAAATTTTTAGAATTTATTAGGGCGTGTTGAATATTAGTATTTGCCATGAAAAATGCCTGTTTAAAAAAGCAGGGGAATCGCCCGTTTTTTAAGGGAAAAACTTGAGGCTGTGAGTCTTCTATCAGACAAGTTTTTGACTTTGAGCCACAAGATTTAGCCATTTTTCATGCAAAAATTGATAAAAGCGTTAAATTTTCATCATTTAAATAAATATTGTTATCAATGTTCAACACGCCCTAAACAATATTTTAAATTATCCTTTATCTTATAAGGAAATCTATGTTAAATCTTACCGCCACTGACGTGCGTATGAATGCACAGGCTACCAATAAAGATGAAGCCTTATCCCTACTTGCCAAGATATTGAGCGAAGACGGACTGGCGACTGCTGATTATCTTGCAGGACTACAAGCCCGTGAAGCACAGACCAGTACCTATCTGGGGCAGGGGATTGCCATTCCGCATGGTACGCCAGAATCACGCTCTTTTGTGCAACAAACAGGGGTGCGACTTGTGCATTTTGCCGATGGCGTGGTGTGGAATGATGACGGCGAGCGGGCATATTTGTTGGTGGGGATTTGTGCCAAATCCGATGAGCATTTGTCCATTTTAAGACAGCTAACCAAAGCCTTGGGCGATGACATCGAAGAGCGTATCAAGCATGCCACCAGTGCCGATGAGCTATTGGCCATCTTGGATGGCACGGGCAATTGCTCGCTTAGCATTCATGAAAATCTCATCAAAACCGACATCAACGCCAAAGATGCTGATGAGCTGTATGGGGTGGCGGTGTCGCTACTAAAACAGCAAGGTAAATTAGTCATTGCCACAGGCATTCGCCCCAGTTTTACCAAGCTCTCAGAAGCCATCTACTGTGCGACCTTAGAGCATGATGAACTGGTTGCCGAACCTGCCTTTGCCCTAGCGGTTGCCAAAGGGGTGGTTAAGCTGGGTCATGATGACATGAGAGCATTGGCGGTCATCGCCAGTAACCAAACGGTAAATCAAGATAAGCTGTTGGCGTTGTATGATGTGCTGTTGTCGGCAGAGTTTGGCGGTAAATTGCAACATGCCAGTCTGCCCGAGTTGGTGACATTTTTGGGGGCGGATAAGGCGGAGCATTGGCAATCGGCAAGTGTGGTACTGCCCAATGCTCATGGGTTGCACGCACGCCCTGCCACTGCCTTATCCGAGCTTGCCAAAGGGGCGACAGGCGAGCTAAAAGTGGCGGTGGACAATGGAGCATACGTCTCTGCCAAGAGCCTAACCAAACTGCTCTCACTGGGGGCGACACGGGGGCAGAGCCTAACATTCATCGCCGAGCCGAATACCGATGCGGTCGAGTATCTACCCAAACTTATCCAAGCGGTGCAAGACGGACTGAGCGAAGAAGTAACACCGATAAGTAACAGTCAAGCAGACAGCCAAGAGAGCGGTAAAGAAAATCATGAACCTGCCGTGCTTGACTTGACCGATAACACCGCCATCATCAAAGGCGAACGCACACACGCCACGTCAGCGTCAGCGGGACTGGCTCATGGCGAAGCATTCGTGGTACGTCAAGTGCGGTTTGATTATCCTGTCCAAGGGGGTGATAAGGCGAGCGAGTGGGCGAGCTTGCAACAGGCGATTGGGTCGGTCAAAGATGAGCTAAAAGTCATTGTTCAGACTGCCAAAAAAGCGTCCATTGCTCAGATTTTTACCGCTCATGTGGCTCTGCTTGATGATGAAGAAGTCACACACGGGGCAAAAGACGGTATTGATGATGGGCTATCGGCAGCGGCGGCATGGCATGCTCATATTGAGCAGTTGGCAAAAGTGCAGGCGAGCGTTGCCAATCATCTGCTTGCCGAGCGAGCAGCGGATTTGCGAGATGTGGGGCAAAAAGTGCTTGCTAAGCTAACAGGTCAAGCGGTTGCAACCGAGCCTGCCGAGCCTTATGTGCTTATCAAAGAAGACCTGCTACCGTCTGATGTGGCACGCCTAGACCCTGCACGAGTGGCAGGCATTCTCACGGCGGTGGGTGGTGCCAGTTCGCACAGTGCCATCGTCGCCCGAGCGTTGGGTATTCCTGCGATTGTGGGGGCAGGTAAGGGCGTGCTTGACATTAACGATGGCGAGCAGGTGCTGATAGATGGCGGTCAAGGCTGGTTTGTGGTTGCACCAACCGATGAAATGGTGGCGGTCGCCAAAGCCGAGCAAGCAAGTTGGGCGGAGCGTAAACGCCTAGCCAGTGAGGCTGCCCTAAACCCTGCCATCACTCAAGATGGTCATCAAGTGGAGATTGCTGTTAATTTGGGTAATGTCCACGATACCAAGATGGCGGTAGAGAGTGGGGCAGAAGCGGTGGGACTGCTGCGTACCGAGCTTGTGTTCATGAGTCATCAGAGTGTGCCTGACATTGACACGCAGGTGGCGGATTACACGCAGGTGTTTGATGCCTTAGATGGTCGTCCGCTCGTGGTGCGTACCTTGGATGTCGGTGGCGATAAACCGTTGCCATATCTGCCCATGCCGTTTGAAGACAACCCATTTTTGGGGGTGCGTGGCATTCGCTTGACCCTAAGACAACCTGCTTTATTGGAAAATCAGCTCATCGCCTTGATTAAAGCGTCCAAGGGGCGTGATTTGCGTATCATGTTCCCCATGGTAGGTAGATTAGAAGAGTGGCATGATGCCAAAGCGATACTAGATAAAGTGCTGACTGACTACCCCCATGATAAGCTCCAAGTGGGTATGATGATAGAAGTGCCAAGTGCGGCGGTCATGGCGGATATTTTTGCCAGTGAAGTGGACTTTTTTAGCATTGGCACCAACGACTTGACTCAGTATGCCCTTGCCATTGACCGTGGTCATGCCACGCTCTCAAAGGATGCTGACGGTCTGCACCCGAGCGTACTTAGACTTATCCAAAACACCGTTGCCAACGCCCATGCTCACGGCAAGTGGGTGGGCGTGTGTGGCGAGCTGGCAGGCGATGAGCGAGCCATACCGATATTGGTGGGGCTAGGTGTGGACGAGCTGTCCATGTCGGCAGGTAATATCGCCCTTGCCAAGGCAGTGGTGCGTGAGCTTAACTTTGCCGATTGCCAATACCTTGCCAAAAAAGCCCTGTCCTGTCGCACCGCTGGCGAAGTGCGTGCTTTGGTGATGGGGGTGTAATATGCAAGTGCTTTGTATTACCCTAAACCCTGCCATTGACATGACGGTCAGTCTTGATATGCTAACACTGGGGGCGGTGAATCGTGCCTTATCCAGTCAGATGGATGCTGCGGGCAAAGGTCTAAACGCTGCTCAGATTTTGGCGGATTTGGGTGTGAATGCCGTTGCCACAGGGTTTTTAGGTGGGGATAATGACGGTATTTTTAACCGACTCTTTGATGAGCGTGATGCCCTAAACCACAGCGAGAATCTAGGTTGGGTTACTGACAGCTTTGTGCGAGTGGCAGGCATTACTCGCACCAACATTAAACTTGCCGATGTGGTCGATGGTGTCGGTCGTACCACAGATGTCAATGGTCAGGGCTTTGTGGTGACCGAGACGGACAAACTGCACTTTTTTGAGCAGGTGGCAGAGCTTGCCCCTGCTTGTGATGCGGTGCTGATTGCTGGCAGTTTGGCGACGGGTTTTGGTTTGCCTGACTTTGACCATTTGCTTGCTCTGCTGACAAATATCCATGGCAAAGTGGCGGTTGATGTCAGTGGTGAGGCTCTAAAAATCGCCATGCGTTATCCCTTATGGCTTATCAAGCCCAACAACGATGAGTTGTTTGAAGCCTTTGGCATACGTGCCGATGGGCTAGATGAGCAGGTGGCACTCTTTGATGAGATTCATAGTCACATTGAGCATGTCTTTATCTCGATGGGTGAGAAGGGCGTGCATTGGTTACGTCAAATCCCTAATGGGCGTGAGATATATGGGGCGACACCGCCTGTCATGACTGTCAAAAGTACCGTGGGGGCAGGTGATACCTTTACCGCGGGTATGATTTTTGGCTTGCTCCGAGAAGATGAGCCAACCAAGGCATTGGCAAGGGCGACTGCTTTATCGGCTCATGCGGTCTCTATCATTGGCTTTAGAGTGCCAGAGCAGGACGTGCTAACTGACTTAACCGCGCAGGTTGCTGTGAAAAAATTGGCTTAATCTAAGTTTGGGCTAAATTGAATTTAAAAATTTAAAAATAAAAATAGGCAAACCCTATGACAAACAAAACTTATGCCATTAGCGTGGCGGATAATTCTGCTTATGGCTTGCTCATTGCCAAGCAGTTGGTTGCCAGTTTGCAAAAAAATGGCATTGATGCACAATTTACCACAGACAAAAACACCGCTCATGGTGTGAGCGTGGTCATCACTGATGATGAACGAGCCAGCACCGAGCAGGTCATTTATCTAAATCAGCATGAGCTTGACTCAGCCAAATTTGGCGATGTGGATTATTTAAAGACACTGCTTACGCCTACCCAAACCGACCAAGCGGTTTTAAAGTCGGCAAATTCATCGGTGCGTAACATCGTGGCAGTTACCGCTTGTCCGACAGGGGTGGCTCATACCTTTATGTCGGCAGAAGCCATTGAGAACTATGCCAAAGCACAGGGCTGGAATATCAAGGTAGAGACCCGTGGTCAGGTTGGCGTGGGTAATGCCATTACGGCAGATGAGGTGGCACAGGCGGATCTGGTGTTTGTGGCGGCGGACATTGACGTGGATTTGTCCAAATTTAGTGGCAAAAAAATGTACCGCACGTCCACAGGGTTGGCACTCAAAAAAACCGAGCAAGAATTTGCCAAAGCCTTTCATCAAGCAAGTGTCTATGGCGGCACCCAAAGTGCAAGTATGGCAGGCGAGAGCGACGAGAAAAAGGGGTTGTATAAGCACCTAATGACAGGCGTGTCGCATATGTTGCCACTCGTGGTGGCAGGTGGTTTGCTCATTGCCATGTCCTTTATGTTTGGCGTGGAAGCCTTTAAAGATGAGAGCATTGCCTTTGGCTTACCCAAAGCACTTATGGACATCGGTGGCGGTGGTGCGTTCGCCTTGATGATTGCGGTGTTTGCCGGCTATGTGGCTTACTCTATCGCTGACCGCCCCGGTTTGGCGGTGGGTTTGATTGGTGGTATGCTTGCCAATACCGCAGGGGCAGGGATTTTAGGCGGTATCATTGCTGGTTTTTTGGCAGGTTATACGGTCAAGTTTTTAAATGATGTCATCAAACTACCTGCCAGTTTGACGTCCTTAAAGCCGATTTTGATATTGCCGTTATTGGGTTCGCTCATCGTTGGTCTGCTCATGGTCTATGCCATTAATCCGCCTGTGGCGGCACTCATGACCGCCCTAACCGAGTGGCTAAAAACCATGAATGACACCAATGCCATTATCTTGGGGCTGATTTTGGGGGCGATGATGTGTACCGACATGGGAGGCCCTGTGAATAAGGCAGCTTATACGTTCTCAGTGGGCATGATTGCCTCAGGGGTGTTTACACCGATTGCGGCGGCAATGGCAGGGGGCATGGTGCCGCCCATTGGTATGGCGATAGCGACGTGGATTGCCAAAAATAAGTTCAATGACAATCAGCGTAACGCCGGTAAAGCGTCCTTTGTGTTGGGTCTGTGCTTTATCTCAGAAGGGGCATTGCCTTTTGTGGCGGCTGACCCTGCTCGTGTGATTATCGCCTCTGTGGTCGGTGGGGCATTGGCAGGGGCGATTTCTATGGGGCTTGGTATCGGGCTACAAGCACCGCATGGCGGACTGTTTGTGATACCGTTCGTCTCACAACCGCTCATGTATCTGGTGGCTATTACGGTCGGTAGTGTGGTAACTGGTGTACTGTATGCCTTTATTCGCCAAAAAGAACCACAAAAAGCGGTGGCATAATGATAAAAACCCTGTCTGTTGGCAGGGTTTGTTATTGGGATTTTTCTTGCCTGTGTGATTTTGTGTTTGCTAAATAGGCGTATTAAACCTTGATGGTATAAATTGAAGGGCTTTAAAATTACCGTAAATTTATGATATGTGGACATTGATATTTGCAATGAAAATGATAAAAATCGCACGTTTTTCAAGGAAAAACAAAGGTTGTGAGTTTTCTATCAGCTAAGTCTTTGATGTAGAAAACCAATCTAGTCACTTAATTTTTAAAAATTAAGTTAAAATCTTAAAATTTACCTGGTTAAGTGGTCGGATGGATATTTTTCATATAAAAATAGATTAAATCATCAAATTTTTGCTAAATCCCAATAAAATATCATTAATGGCAGGCACGCTCTAGCTCTTGACAAACACCTTATTCATCCATTTGCCAATGTCTTTAATCTGCTCCATGCATACTTGATGAGCCATGCCATAGCGTTTAAATTCAGGCGACAGACCCAAAGCGGTGAGTTTTTCGCTTGCCTTGACCCCGAGCACCGATGGCACGACATCGTCATAATCGCCATGGTCGATTTTAACAGGTAGGGACGCATTAATATCAAGTTTGTCAATCTCTTGTTCGGTGGCAAGATAAGTGGATAAGGCAAGCAATCCTGCCAATGGTCGGCTGTTGGTTAGGGCGTTGTGATAAGCAACAGCACCGCCTTGGGAAAACCCTGCGATGATGATGTTCTGACTGGGTATGCCTAGACGCACCTGCTCATCAATCAAGTCATTAATACGTTCGCTAGATGCCTTGATTTGGGCGGTATCTACCTTTCTATCTAGGCTCATCTCCAAGATGTCATACCATGCAGGCATGACATAACCGCCATTGACGGTCACAGGGATGGATGGGGCGTGCGGAAAAATGAATCGCACACCAAGCTCATCAGAGAGTCCAAGCTCAGGTACGACAGGCACGAAATCATGACCGTTCGCCCCCAAGCCATGAAGCCATATCACGGCGTGTTCGATGGGTTTGTCTTTGGGGTTGTGAATGACTGTTTCAAAAGGAAGTAACGAGACCATGTCAGCTCCTAAGCAAGGCTCAATGTTCAATACACGCTAATTATACATAATTTTTAAAAATTCTTACAGATTTTTTGCAATTTTGCCTTATAATAGGCTAATTTTTTACGATAATAGGTGAGCTATGCAGTGGCGTGGTCGCAGACAGAGTAATAATATCGAAGACCGCCGTGGTGGCGGTGGCGTAAAGGCAGGCGGGCTAAGTATTGGCAGTATCATCCTTGCCCTTGCCCTTGTCCTATGGAAAGTATTTGGAGTCAGTCCCGAGACCACGCTAGGGGTCACTCAGCAGATAGGGCAAGCGACTCAACAGCAATCCGCCCCTGCCAATGAGACTGCCGACCAAGCCGAAAGTCGTGAGTTCGTGGCGACTGTGCTTGCCGATACCGAAGACGTGTGGACACCCATTTTTACAAAACTCGGTGGTACTTATCAGCCACCAAAATTGGTGATGTTTACAGGTTCGGTTAAGTCAGCGTGTGGGGCGGCGACATCTGCCAGCGGTCCTTTTTATTGCCCTGCCGACCAAAAAGTGTATCTGGACACGCAGTTTTTTGTGGACATGAGACGGCACATGGGTATTGGCAGTGAGCGTCATGGCAGTACCGAGCTGTCTCGCCAAGACCAAGTGGGTGACTTTGCCCAAGCCTATGTCATCGCTCATGAAGTGGGACATCACGTTCAGACACTGCTTGGAATATCCCAAGAAGTGCGAAAAGCCCAAATGCAAGGCAATGAGCGACAGGCAAATGAGCTGTCCGTCCGCCAAGAGTTGCAAGCCGACTGCTTTGCAGGCATGTGGGCAAAGAAAAACCACGAACGTACCGGCTTTTTACAACAGGGCGACATCGAAGAAGCCCTAGACGCTGCCGAGAAGATTGGTGATGACTATCTACAACACAAATCGCACGGACACGTGGTGCCTGACAGTTTTACTCATGGCACGAGTGCTCAGCGTCAGCGTTGGTTCTATCGGGGGTTTGAGACGGGCGACATCCAAGCCTGCGATACCTTTGGCACCAATCAGCTCTAAGCGATTGATTTGTAAAATACACAAGGACGGTTTCCGCCGTCCTTTTTCATTGAATGGTTTGGATTTGCATTAATATAGAAATCATTCATTTTAAATAAATTTAGGCATTGTCCAAAGCTCACGCGTAAGCCACAGTATCTCCCACAACAACTAAAGACCAGGCCATCATGATACCATTGGATCATCGCCCAAAATTCTAATCTAATCGCATTGTTAAAGTGAGCTGTGCTTACGGTAAACAAAGATGTAGATGTAAAACTGTAGGTATTACCTTGCACTTTTACCTAAGTGCAAGATTGTTAGTTCTATAAAGCCTTTGCAATGGTGATTTACTTGTTCGGTTATCAAAAAAGTATTGTTATCAATAACGCCATGAAACAGCACCCTTATTATCATGATGTTGTTCAACATGAGCTGTCGCATTTGATATTAGAGCATACATTTGATTGGCGATATAGATTTTTAAGATCCGCTCGTTTAAAGATTGAAAAAGAAGCGAATAAAGGAGCGGTCAAATTATTTGGAGCAAATCTGACCAATCTATATCACTTTTTGAGTGAATACCAATACAGGGACAAATCAGTCATCAAAGTACGCAAAAAAGCATTGATGGAGATACTTGATTTTGGTACCGGCAATGTTGTAAGCAGGCAAATCTTATAAGACTTGATAAAAAACCACTCATCATTACGATAAGTGGTTTTTTGTTTAATGGCTAAAGGTTATTGCGCTCTCAGCTCATACCTATCATCATCAATCCTCACCACCAGTTTATCGCCACGTTCTATCTTGCCCACACCTTTTGGGGAGCCTGTCATGATGATGTCGCCTGTTTGTATGCCGTAGAGATTATCCAAATAATCCACCAAATAGTCAAATGAATACATCATCTTTTCGGTGCTGTCGTCTTGGCGAGTCTCACCATTGATGGTTAAGGATAAATGATACTGTTTTTGGGTAAAGGGTTTAAATTCTCCAAGCCAGCACGCTCCCTTAAAGCCTTTGGCTTTGAGCCATGGTAAGCCCTTGGTTTTGCACACGTCTTGCACGTCTCTGGCGGTCAAATCAAGCCCCACCGTGTAGGCGATGATTTGCTTGTTTTCGCCGATGAGTAGCACAAGTTCGGTCTCGTGATGGACATTCTCCGAAAAGTCGGGCAAGGTGAGCGTATCGCCTGTTATGATACTGCTGTTGGGTTTTAAAAAAACCAACGGTTCGGCAGGGATTCCGTTGTTAAGCTCGTGGATATGCTCCACATAGCTACGCCCGACACAGTAGATGGTGTTGATGGGGGTGGGCTTGCTCGTTGATAAAGACAGTAGTCATGATAAATTCCAAAAAGTGGGCAAAAAGTAGTAAAGCGTAGCCAACAGGCTTAGGAGCTTAGGCTTGTGATGATAAATGCCCCACTATCAAACTTGCCAAATACGGCTGATAATACACCGGCAGGTCATGTGCCATGCCGTCCACTGCTACGAATCGGCTGTTTGGGATGATTTTGGCAATGTGTTTGCCGTGGCTTTGGTGCAGTAGCCCGTCTTTGTTGCCGTGAATGACGAGTGTGGGGGCGGTCACTTGACGAGTATACTGGAAAATCGAGCCTGTGGCAAGGATGGCGTTCATCTGCTGTGCCATACCAAGCGGATGATGACAGCGATGATAGCGGATTGAGGCGATGTGGCGAGTGCCTTTGACGTCTAGATGACCGGGGGAGCCGACCGCTGTCATGAACCATACCGCATGACGGAGCATGTCCCGTTCGCTGTTGCTTTGGGCTTTTTTAAAAAAGGTGGAAAACTCTTTGGGTTTGGGTGGTATCAAAAAGGGGTGGTTGGTGCTACTAAACAGCAGGGCGAGCCTGTCGGCATAATGGGGGTATTTGGCACAGACGATTTGGGCAATCATACCACCCATGCTCGCCCCGACCAGATGTGTTTTGCCCAAATTCATCGCCCCAATCAGCCCTGCGACATCGTCCGCCATGTCAGGTAGGGTGTAGGCGACTTTTTCACGGGCGTTGGATAAGCCAATTTGGTTTTTGGCAATCATTTTTAGGATGTTGGTGTGTGGCAGTTTGGTTAGGTGCTTGATTTTGGTGGAAAGACCCGTATCACGATTGTCAAATCGGATGACAAAAAACCCTGCGTCCATAAACTTTTTTAAAAAAGTATCCGACCAAAACAGCATTTGCGAGCCAAAGCCTGTGATGAACAGTAAAGGCGGATGGTCAGGGTTGCCCCCTGCTTCGACACACAGCGTAATACCACGCCCAACATCAACCATGCTTTGATAAAAATGGGGCGATAGGTCAGATGCTCGCCAGTCTTGGTTAAATCTATCCCAGCTTGGCGGTGGTGTGTGGGCGATGGGCGATGGCAAATAGGCCACGAATGATTAAATCTCAACCATCTCAAAGTCTTCTTTACTCACGCCACAGTCGGGGCATGTCCAGTCGTTTGGGATGTCTTCCCAACGTGTGCCAGCAGGCAAGCCTTCTTCGGGACAGCCTAAGGCTTCATCATAAATCCAACCGCAGACGATACATTGATATTTTTTCATGGCAAAAACTTCATTGATAAATGGGCATATAGTTTACACTCATACGCCCATTTTGTAAAGCCTTTTTTGATTTAAAAAATCAATGGTATTGTTTTTTCAATTATTTTTCAAATAACTGCTTTTGTAAATCCGCCCGAGCCTTGATAAAGCCGTCAATACCTTTTAACAGCAGTTCATTGACAGGGGTGTTTTCTTGTAGGTTTTTAAAGCCCTGCTCATCAAGGGGTGTGGGGCGGTCTAGGATGGTGTCGCTTGGGTTTAATTGGCGGGCAACGTCCGTCTCCATGCTGGCAAGCTCATCAAGCAAGGCAGGCGAGATGGTGAGTAAGTCGCACCCTGCTAGGGCAAGGATTTGGGCGGTGGAGCGAAAACTTGCTCCCATGATTTCGGTGGGGTAGCCGTGTGATTTATAAAACTCATAAATATTCTTGACTGAGTTTACGCCCAAATCATCATTTATGTCAATGCTTTGGCGGTTTTCATGTGCTTTTTGCCAGTCGGTCAGTCGCCCCACAAATGGCGAGATGAGCTGTACCCCAGCGTCAGCACACGCACGGGCTTGGGTGTCGGTAAAGAGCAGGGTAAGATTGCAGTGAATGCCTTGCTTTTCTAGGATTTCGGCGGATTTGATGCCTTGCCAAGTGGCGGCGATTTTGATGAGAATGCGACTGGTGTCCACGCCCAGTTTGTCATAGAGTTCGATGAATGCTAGGGCATTTTGCATGGTTTTATTGGTGTTAAAAGAATGACGTGCGTCCACTTCGGTGGAGACCCGTCCGTCAATGTGCGAGAGTATCTGCTTGCCAAGCTCGGCAGTTAAGCGGTCGATGGTGTCATCATCAGACAGTCCCAAACCTTTGATTTGGCGGATAAGCTCGTCATGCTCACCTGAGAGTAGGGCGGAGGTGACTAGGCTTGGGTTGGTGGTGGCGTCTCGTGGACGCAAGCGAGCGATGGCGGATAAGTCGCCTGTGTCGGCAACGATGGTGGTGTGTCGGGCGAGAGCGGTTAGGGTGTTCATGGGTATCCTTGATGATAAAAGTGCTTTAACATACCATAAATGCGAGCGTTTGGCAAAATATTTGTTGGGAAAAGTTGGGATTTGTGCTGATTGGTTTTATTCAATGGAGTTGGCGAGAGGTGTGCTTCATGGCTGTGCCGATGAAGTTGGGCTTGACTTGAATAAGTTCTCTAAGGAATGATTTGGTGTTGTTAGGGTATGTTAAACCCTTATAACGCAATTTAAAATTTAGAAATATTTCAGCAATAAAATGATGTTTTTGCATGAAAAATGGCTAAATCTTGTTTTTCATAATAAAAGCTCGTTTGATAGAATGATTATCAAACCTCACTTTTTCCTTGAAAAACGGGCGATTTTTCTCATTTTTCATTGCAAATACAAAAGTTCAACATGCCCTAATTCCAGCCCCGCACCCACTACCGAACCAAACACACCTGATAGGATAATCAAGGTTAAAAGCCATTGGAGATTTTTGAAGATAAAAGTTAAAGCCTTTCTTTACAATCAGGGTATTGGGTTATTATAAACATGCCTTTGTTTTACAAACTTATCAGCCTACATCCACATTAGTTTGGCAACTTTGGGGGCATGGGTAATCAACTCTTCTTGACCGTTAGTGATTTTGACAATGGACTTGCCGTTGGAGATGATAATATCATCATCTGCAAGACAATACGCCATAACACCTTTTTTGATGATTTGTGTTTCGCCTGTAGGTAGGTATTTTATCAGCTCCCAACTTTTAGGGATAAAGCCTGCAAATTTCTCACCGTCTGCTTGATTTTTTAGCAAATTTTTATCCGCTTTGACAAGATTGCCCTCAATAAACAGCTCTTCTTCGCTCTTGGGTTTGGTGCGAGCGGGGTTAGCACCTGAGGTTTTTAAAGATTCGCCTGAATAGCGTTTGGTAAAAAAGTCCAGCCAGCCTACGATGGCTTTTAGGATTTTAAAAGGTGCTGTGAGCAGGTCTTTGGCAGTACCCACAGGGTCGGTGCTATCATGCTCACGATAAGGGCGTCTGATGGCATAAAGGTTGCCTTGGGTGTCCATAATGGGGGCAAAATAGTCAAATTTATCGTCTGCCAGTACCGTCTCAAGCTCACCCGTGGCAAGGTCTAAGCGATTGACTTGACGGGGACTAAACACAACGTTATCTTGGGTGTACGCAAGTCCACAAGAATCATAATAAATTACAGTGCTGTTATTGGGGTCTACGCTTGGGTTTTTGTCTTGGCATTCACCTTCGGTAACAAACTGCGTGCGAGCACTGTCAAGCGATAATACGCACAAATGTCGCTCGCCATAAGGACTGGCGTAAGGGGTGTCGCTTGCCGAGGCGATAACTCGTTTATTTTTTGAATCATAGCACAAATCAAATACCTGAAAATCGCTCTTGCGTAAAATTAGCCCTTCGCTTACCGTGTCGCTACTGATTGGTTTGGACTGAATCGCTGTACCTTCTTGCAATCTGGCACTATACACATAGGTGGTGTCGTCCACAAAAGCAATGGCGGTGGGGTAAATCCCGTCAAAATCATCCTGCTCTGTCTGTGCTGTACCCATAAACATTGCCCCAGCACCTTCGGTTTTCCACGCTCTTCTATCTTTGATTTGTTTGATATTTTTGGTGTATTGATTGATGGCTTGGCAAGAAATGGTAGACTCTTTGCCGTTGTCAAGTTTGAGTAGATTTTTGGTGCTGATATAATATAAAGTCGCCATAATAATGCCTACTGCATAAAAAGGTTTATTATACCAACTCTTGGATTTTTTGGAAATTTTTTATTTATTAGAACCCACTCACAATCT
>NZ_MXAP01000007.1 GCF_002027555.1 Moraxella equi | reverse complement strand
AGTTCGGTTGGTATACAATGCCACCAATGTGGCAAGACAATATGAACCCAAATTTAAACAGTTTTATGAGCGTTTGATAGGCAAAGGCAAACCCTTTAAAGTTGCCATCAACGCTTGTATGCGTAAACTTCTAACCGTCATTAACGCCATTGTCAGAAATGACAGTGTTTGGCAAGCGGATTATCATCTTAATCTTAGCGTTAAGTAACATCCACAAGCCAACAAAGTTAATGAGGGTTGGTGGTACTGTATTCTTTAAGGGATACAGTTGCTACTGGAATGAATTTATCAAATTTAAAAAAATTATTTTTTAATCAATATCTTATAACACCAAATAGAACCAAACCATGCCAAAACACCACCATGTTAGCCTATCTCGTGGCGATTTAGATTTAACCTATGAAACCCATGAATTTGAACTTCATGACCTGCTTGATTTTGCCGAACGCATCAACCCAAAACGGGCGTTTTTATTTGTCTCAAAAGTACTGGGTCGGCATATCCCTGTTGCCCCAAGTACCATGCGACAAGCCTTTGCCACGCTCGCTGATAAAATCCCGAACAACCTACCCACACCGCTTGTCGTCATTGGCATGGCGGAGACGGCGGTCGGACTGTCGGCAGGGGTGCATGAGTGCTTACAGGCTCGCTATCCGTCCGCTTATCTACTTAATTCTACTCGCCACGCCCAAAATGCCCCGCTTTTTGCCACTTTTAGCGAAGACCACAGCCACGCCAGCACGCACCTCATCTATCTGTCAGACGATGAAGCGGTCAATCACGCCATAAGGTCTGCCAAAACCGTCATCATGGTGGACGATGAAGCCAGCACAGGCAAAACCTGCCAAAATGTCATGGACGCACTCATCACATCAGGCATGACCCAGTTAGAGCAGGTTCATCTTGCCACGCTTGTCGATTGGTCGCTTGGGCAAATGACCGATAGCACCTTTACTACGCCTGAGCATACGGTCGGTTTCTATCGTCATCATCTGCTGTCAGGCTCATGGATGTGGACTCCCACCCACGATAAAGCGGTCAATATGCCTGACGTTGCCACCACAAAAGCAGGCAATCAGCCTATTTTTCCTTTGTCGTCTTGGGGGCGGACACCCACCCAACACAGCACGGACGGACTGCCCGATTTGTGGCGTGCCTTGCCTGATGATATGGATAGCTATATCGGTAAATCAGTGCTGGTGCTTGGGGTCAATGAATTTGTGTGGTTGCCGTTTTTGCTTGCCGAACGCCTAGAAAATCAAGGCATTGCCGTCAAATTCTCCGCCATCACCCGATCGCCCATTGCCCTAGGCGGTGCGATTGCCCACGCTTGCCATTTTGCCGACAGCTATGGGCTTGGCATGACCAATTTTGTTTATAATGTGGATTTTGATGAGTGGGATTTGGTCATCATCTGCACCGAAACACCGCCTGCGAGTATAGATAAACTGTTTGACCGCCCAAATGTCGCCATTGTCTCGCCCTTTAATTACAAGGATAATTCATGACTTTTGATGATTTTGTCGCCAAGCATGACCTTGTCAAGCCCTATGCCTTAATGGATTTGGATGATACGTTATTTCAAACCAAACGCAAACCATCCAACGCTAGCGAACTCATCACGGCAAGTCATGACAAGCAGGGCAATCCACTTAGCTTTTTGGCTCTGGTTCAAAAGTATGTTATAAAGAAAACCATTCGTGGTGAGCTATGCCTGCTCATAACGATTTTCCTACTCGCAGACAGGCTCAGGGCGAACGGTTTCCGTAGCAAATTCAATTTTGTTAGCTGTAACATTTTTAATTAAGATAGTTTTTACAACATAAAACGTAGGGATAAATTACATTCGCCCAACTATCAATTTAAATTAAAATTTTGATAAAAAGCAAATTACGATTCACTCCCACCCTCATAAACCCCCACCACATTCCCCACCACGATAATCGCAGGGGCGGGCAGATTGGCAACCGCTTGTTTTTGAACGATATTTGAAAGAACGCCTGTCAGCACTTTTTGATTTGACAAACTGGCATTTGAGATAATCGCAATGGGCGTATCCGTGCTAAGTCCGCTTTTGGCAAGGTTTGCCACGACTTTATCAAGGGCATGCAAACCCATATAAAACACCAGTGTCTCGTCCTGATGATACACGCTTTTTAGACCATCAAACTCGCTGTCCTGATAGCACGCCGTCAAAAACCGCACACTGGTCGCAAGCCCCCTATGCGTAAGCGGTATGCCCGCCCCACTCGCCCCTGCAAGGCTTGCTGTAATCCCTGCCACAACCTGATACGGCACGCCAGCAGTACAGCACGCCAGCATCTCCTCGCCCCCACGCCCAAACACAAACGGGTCGCCCCCTTTTAGGCGTAGCACACGCTTACCCTGCTTTGCGTACTGCACGATAAGCTCGTTAATCTCATCTTGGGTTTTGGTGTGATGACTGCGTTTTTTGCCAACAAAAATCTTGTCGCTATCACGCCGACACAACTCCACAATGACAGGCGAAACAAGGGCGTCATACAGCACCACGTCCGCCTGTTGCATGAGTCGCAACGCCTTAAAGGTCAATAAATCAGGGTCGCCTGCCCCTGCTCCCACGATATACACTTCGCCTGTGGTTTGATTGTCATTTTTGATAAAATCATTTAATTCATCGGACAAATTTTTTATGGGTTTGTCATTTAAAGCATTGGTAAAAATCTTTTCCCAAAAATGCCGTCTTTGATTAATTGTGCCTAATGATGATTTTACCGTATTTCTAAATTCGCCTGCTTTTTTGGCAATGTCGCCGATATTACTTGGCAAACTGCTTTCTATTTTGGCACGGATAAGGCGAGCTAGTACAGGGGCTTTGCCATTTGATGAAATGCCAATGGTAATCGGGTCTCTATCCACAATCGCAGGAAAGATAAAATCGCATAATTCTGGCGTATCCACGACATTAATAAACAGCCCAATTTCTTTGGCGTTTTCATAAACATTTTTATTTAATTCATTATCATCGGTCGCACAAATCACCAATGCAATATCATGATGATTTTTTATATCAATTAAATCCTGTTTTTCATAGGGTTTTTGAATGATGATATGATTATGATGAGTTAAAAATTCTTTAAACTCTTTATCAAAATGTTTGGCAAGCACAACCAATCTTGCCCCTGCATTGGTTAATAACGTGGCTTTTCTTTGAGCAACATCTCCGCCCCCAATGATAAGGGCAGTTTTTTGATTTAGATTAAAAAATAAAGGCAAGGTGTTCATAGTGGCTTTTTGGCTAAATGATAAATAATGAGATAAATTTTATTTACGGATTGTAGGGGCGTGTTGAACACGCCCTTTTATTTTAAATACACCCAACAAATTTGATATTTGCCACAGGCTTTGTAGGGACTGGCTCCGCACGTCCTTTGATAACACACCAGTTTTTATAGGCGTGCACAGCACGCCCCCACATCCAAACATCACTGCATTTGTAATTTTAAAGTTTCTTGGGTATATATGGGTTATAAATAACCCCCTACAATTATTTAAACTTAATTTTTTATAATTGCGTATGTAATCCGCATTCTCTATGTGCCAACGCTTTTGTTGGGTCAAAATAATCATCTTCGCCATATTCATCAATGGTCGGCAGTCCATTATCTGCTTGATATTGATTTAATTCATCAGCCGATTTATAAAATAGTGGAGCAACTTTTAATACACCGTCTTTGGATAGGCTTAATACGTCCAATGCTGTACGAAATTCGGTTTGGTCTTTACGAATGGCATTAAACCATACATCAGGATTTAACTCCGCCAATGCACGGCGAAAGGGTTCTAATTTGACCTGTTCGGTAAATTTTCCATGATATTCGCTATCCACATCAGGAATGCCGTTTATGGTTACGTCCGCCAATGCCACATCACGAAAGGCACGAGTTTGGGCAGGGATATAAGTAACGACATTTAGATTTAATTCCTTGATAAGTTTTTGGGCGTGTTTATAAGTTTGCACCGTATTATATCCGCTATCCACAAATAGCACGGTAATATCAGGGCGAATGCTTGATACCAAATGCAAAATAGATGCTTCATAAGGACGAAAATTGGTGGTAATAATGGGATTCTTGGCAATGGATAATGCCCATTTGACAATCTCTTGGGGTGTTTTGCCAGTAAGTGATGAATTATAGTCATCAAGGTTTTGTTCATTCACAAGGGTTTTTGACATGATAGGCTCCGATTAACTAAGGTAGGTATATCATAAAACGAAATTTTTTATTTGTAATCTTATAAAAATTACTATCGTTAATCGGTTTTGGCATATTAAATTTTTATATTTATGTTTAAAAATAATTTTAATGAAAGTAGGGTGCGTAATATGCACCTTTTAAATAAAAAATCTTATTGGTGCGTGGTACGCACCTTACCATTTAACTTTTTAAAATAAAAAATCTTATTGGTGCGTGGTACGCACCTTACCATTTAACTTTTTAAAATAAAAAAATAGGGCGTACAAATACACCCTATTTATTTTAAATTGAAACCCTACCGAAACATCGGTAACGCATTGACCGATTGTCGGCTTTGGGCGGTTTTTAAATCATTTAAGGTTAATATCAGCGTATCCACTTTATCATCATTCACAATAAAGCCATTTGCCCCTGATTTGACAAAATAACTGGACTGGTCAAGCCCAAACGCACCGCCCACGATTATCATGGCGTGATCATTGATTTTTCGGAGTTGGCGAATTAGGCTAAATACTCGCCCGTCTTTAAAATCTTTGACATAAATTAGGATATTTTTTAACGTATTTATATCCAAACTTTGTGCCAATTCATTGTCATTATCATCGGCTGTTAAAAACAAATGATAATCCAAATGGCTGTCTTGATAATCCTTTGGCAATATGGCATTTATAACATTTTCTGTATTTGCCAATGTATCGCTTATTGTCAAATCAATACTTTGTGATAATGCCATTTTTTCATCATCGGACATATTGGGGGCATATAAAAATACATCTGATAAATCTTGGCTTGTTGCGTCATTTTTTAAAACAATCAATTTCATCTTTTTATCCTTTTTAACCATATACCGCTTCTTTAAATGGGGCAATACCTGCTCGTTGCACATAATCGGCAAATGTCTCTATATCGTCCGCCGTCTCTTGGCGATTGTTTTTATAGACATTGGCAATCGTCAAAATCGTATCCGCCACATCATCAGCCGATACCGCTCGCCCCAATATCTGCCCAAGACGAGCGTCCGCCCCAGAACTTCCACCCAAGCTAATCTGATACCAATGCTCGCCTTTTTTGTCCACACCCAAAATGCCAATATCGCCCACATGATGATGGGCACAGGCATTCATACAGCCTGACATATTTAGGCGAATTTGCCCCAAATCATATAAATAATCCAAATCATTAAAGGCATTTTCTATATGATGAGCGATATTGTGCGTGGTGGCATTGGCAAGCGAACAATAATCAAAACCAGGGCAAACTATCATATCAGTCAGCGTGCCAATATTGGCTCGTGCCAAATTAAGCTCTCTTAGGGCGTGATATAAGTCATATAGGTCGGTGATTTTAACATCGCCCAATACCAAATTTTGCTGATGCGTGGCACGAATCTCGCCTAAGGAATACTTATCCGCCAAATCAGCAAGTTTATTCATCTGCAAACTTGTCAAATCGCCAGCAGGAATATATTTTCCATTTATCACGCCTGCTTTTAATGATATAACAACCGCTTTATAACCGTTTATTTTGTGAATGACGGTATTATGTTCATACCAATTTTTAAAATCTTTATCATTAGTTAACTGTTTTTGTAAAATTTCATTTGCCGTTAATGGGTCAATATTTTCATAATCAGGCTCGCTAAAATAACTTTCTGCCTTTTTAAAATGCTCATCGGTCAATGTCAAATCGCCGTCTTTGGAATATTGCCATTCTGTATCCACTTTTTTGGCAAATTCATCTTTGCCCATGCTCTCAACCAATATTTTAATACGGGCTTTGTATTTATTATCACGCCGTCCTTCTAAATTATACACCCTTAAAATAGCGTCCAAATAACTTAATAAATGACGGCGTGGCAAAAATTCATTAATGACTTTACCAATCATCGGTGTCCGCCCAAGTCCACCCCCAACGATAACCTCAAAACCAATCTCGCCATTTTTTTGTACCGCATGAAGTCCAATGTCATGCACCTGCGTGGCGGCACGGTCGGCGGTCGTGCCAATGACAGCAATTTTGAATTTGCGTGGCAAATAGGCGAACTCAGGGTGAAAGGTACTCCATTGGCGGATAATCTCGCAGTAGGGGCGTGGATCGGCAATCTCATCGCCATGAATGCCCGCATAGGGGTCGGTCGTGGTGTTGCGAATGCAGTTGCCCGATGTCTGAATGGCGTGCATTTGGTTGTCCGCCAGTAGCTGTAAGATGTCAGGGATTTCGGGCAATTTGACCCAGTTGAATTGAATGTTGGTGCGGGTGGTAAAATGCCCATAGCCCTTATCATAAGTGTCAGCAATACAGGCAAGCGTTCGCATCTGATAGCTTGCCAAAAGCCCATAGGGAATGGCGATACGAAGCATGGGGGCGTGGCGTTGGATATAAAGTCCGTTTTGTAGGCGAATGGGCAAAAACTCATCTTCAGGTAGCTCGCCCGCCAAATACCGCTCGGTCTGACGGCGGTACTGGGCGACACGTTCATTGACAAGGGCTTGGTCGGCATAGGAATATTGATACATGGCTGGTTCCGTTTGGCTGTTAATGGCGATATGGTAAGAAAAAGTCGTCAAAAAGGGTAATGCAAAAATGGCATATAGATAGGGGGAATTTGCATAGCTCGGTTGCAAATTCCCAAAAAAGGAACTATAATGAATTTATTTAAGAGAAAATTATGCGAGTGATTGCCAAACGCACCTTAGTACAATTTTATGAAAATCATGCAGATGCAAAAACACCCTTGCTCGCTTGGCATGATTTTGTATTAAAATCAGAATGGAAAACACCCCAAGATATAAAAAACGATTTTGCAACGGCAAGTTTTGTTGATAATAACCGTGTGGTTTTTAATATCGGTGGCAACAATTATCGCCTTGTGGTTGAAATTGCTTATCAAATTGGTGTGGTGTGGGTTAAATTTATTGGCACGCATTCTGACTATGACAAAATAGACGTGGAGACAATCAATGACTATTAAACCCATTAAAAACGATGATGATTTAACCCTTGCTTTTATCGCCCTTGAAAAAGTATTTCAAGCCGAAAATGGTACAAGGCAAGCCGATGAGAGAGATATTCTATTGGCATTGATTGAGCATTATGAAAGTAAGCATTATCCCATTCCCCATGCCGACCCTGTTTCTGCCATTTATTTTGCCATGGAACAGCAGGGACTTAGTCGTGATGAATTAACGCCTTATTTGGGGGCAAAAAGTAAAATCTCTGAAATTTTAAATGGCAAACGTCCCCTTAGTCTTAGCATGATAAAAAGATTACATAAAGGGTTAAAAATTCCTTATGAAAGTTTGCTTGCTTGATTGTGTAAGCTCTTAATCATGGTTGATTGGTTGTACTGTTGAATAGATGTGTAGGGGCAAATTACATTTGCCCTATGATACAGTGTTGATTTTTGGGCGAATGTGATTCGCCCTTACATGCTCATCATTAAACTTATCCCAAACAAATTAAACAAAATTTTTATTTAAAATTTAAAAAATGATTTTGCCATAAAATGTAAGTCCCACAACCCCCAATTTTAACCCAACCCCATGAAAAAATTACTTCAATACAAAATCGTCCGCTTTTTCTTATTTGTCTTAATATGGATAGCATTAAGTCAGATTATCTCGCTTTTTAACAAACCTGCATTTAGACAGCCAAGCGACTATTTTAATATTTGTGCCACAACAACCATAAAAGACGACAAACTTTTACCACTTGTTATCCTAGAAGAGTATGAAGAAACGCCCAACGATTACCAATTATGTAAAAGCCCAACTACTTACCGCAGTCAAAACGGTTATTTTCTTGAACTTCATCAAAATCCCGACCAAACTTATTTATTAACAACATGGACGGACAGTCTTGGCGACCCCGTAGAATATCATTATAAACTCATTGATGATAAAGTAGAGCCGATTGCATGGCGACATGGGGGCATAATGTATCTTGTGATGAGTTATTTTTGGGGGCTACTGATGACCTTGATAATTCATCGCATTGGCAAAAGGATGTGGGCGAGAAAAGCTTTGCAAGCACATGCTCGGCAATAGAAATGCCTTTAATAAAAAGCACCCCAAAGGTCAGCGTTTGAGTGTCTAACTTTTAGGGTACGGTTCACATGGCAGGTTTGGGATTTTTTGACTTATTTTTTTATCACCTTATCAAAAATAAGTCCTGCAATCAGCCCGATAATGGCAAAAGGTAGCCACTCCATCGAATATTCTTTTAAAGGCAAATTCACGCCCGCCACCGATAGCACCGACACGACCGTTACCAAACCAAGGCTGACTCGCTTGGCAAAGACAGGTAAGGGTCTTATGATATTTAGCCCAAGCAAAATCATCGCCGTTATGGTAATCGGATACAGCACAAGCAGGACAGGAATCGATTTACTAATCACCGCACTAAGACCCTGATTGGCAAGCACAAAGCCAATGAGCGTAAAGATGATGACGTAGGCTTTATAGGACAGATTCACACCGCCAATTTTGGGAAACGTCTCATGAAAATATTCAGATGCCGACACCGTCAGCCCCACGGTTGTGGTCAGGCACGCCAAAGACGCAATCAGCCCAAGCACCACCCCGCCTGCCGAGCCAAAGCCTAGCACCGCCGATTTATTCAAAATAAAAGTGCCAATGTTTTGCCCTTTGTCCGCCACTTGTGTTAGCTCATCTGCCGATAGGGACAAATGGTTGCCAATCCAGCCAAGCGACAGATAAATGAGTGCCAATGCAGACGTGGAAATGAGTCCTGCCTTGGTGGTCTCGGCAAAAAGATTGGCACGCTCGCCAAGTTTTTGGCTAATGGCATTCATCACAATCACCGAAAACGCCACGGACGCAATCATGTCCATGGTGTTATACCCTTCCAAAAAGCCCACAAAAAACGCCTTGCTCTGATAGCCGTCTGTGGCAATGCTGGCAGGATTACCGCCCAGTTTGGCAAAAGACATGACAATCAGAGATAGCACCGTAACAAGCAAAACAGGCGTTAGCACCGAGCCGATACGGTCGACAAGCTTACTTGGATTGATAGACAGCCACAGCGATATGGCATAATAAATCACGGTAAAAATGAGCAAGCTTGCCCAATTTGGCGTATCCAAAAACGGCACAACCGCCATCTCATAAGCCACCGCCCCTGTGCGTGGAATGACAAAAAACGGAGCAATGGTCAAATAAATCGCCGACAGCAACGCTATCGAAAACCAAGGATGAATCTTGGCAAAGGCGGACTGATAACCGCCATCATATTTTGAGCCAATCATCAAGCCCACCAACGGCAAGCCCACGCCCGTCAAAATAAAACCCAAAATGGCAGAGATAAAAAATTGCCCGCTTTCAAAGCCCAATTTGGGCGGAAAAATCAAATTGCCCGAGCCAAAGAAAAAGGCAAAGAGCATAAAGCCGATTACAAGCGTATTCTTATTCATGATTATTTATGACACATTTTATAAAGATTGGCATTGTAACAATATTTTTAAAAATTGAACGATTTTTGCTTGATTGATAATAAATTTTCATGGGTTAGCCAATTCATCAAACTCATCAAATTCACTGTCCTTTTTAATCTTAATCTCTTGACTGGGTAAGGCGTGTTCTACGTCATATCGCGCCACTTCATTTAACACATCAATCAAAAGCTCGCTTTGTTTTTTCCAAAACACCGTAACATCGGACGCATTAAGATAGCACCGCATTTCAATGACAAAGGCATCTTGGCGTAGCTCGCTTAACCTTACCAGCGTCCACTCATTATTGACATAAACATGATTTTCCAAAAATAACTGCAAGTCATTGATAAGTCTGCCAATTTCATCAGGATTTGCCGTGCGTTTTAGGTACAAAAAATGATAAAAATAAAACATATCCCGAGCATCATAGTTCTCAATCTGCATGGCACTAAACTCGCCATTTGGCACGGTTACAATCGTCCGAGACAGCGTACGGATACGGCTTGAACGAATGCCAATGTCAATTACCGTCCCTTCCATCGTCCCAAATCGACAATAATCGCCCACACGCACAGGTCTGTCCGCCACCACCATGACCGAGCCGATGAGATTTTCAATGGTTTTTTGAGCCCCGAACGCAAGGGCAAGACCACCCACCCCTAAAGCAGCAATCCCTGTCGTCAAATCAAAGCCCAAATTGCCAAAAATGATGATAACCGCCAAAATGAGCATAAAGGCTTTGGCAACCTTCCGAAACAGATTTAAAATAGACACCTGTTCAAGCCGTCTGTGCTTTCGGCTGTTGTCTTCGGCACGCATAAACACCGCATCAATGACACGCAAAGCCAGCCAAGCGGTTGCAAGCCACGCCACTACCTCAACACCCCGGGTCACTGCCGTGCGAAGCGTGACAGGCACCGCCATTTGTACCATCATCTCAGGGAGCATGGACGCCAAAATCACCACCGCCAAAGGCAACAAGGCTTTGGACGGTATGCCAAACGGCTTGCCACGCACCTTAGGGTACAAAAATGCAAACACGCCCCACCCTGCCCACAGACCACCCCACAAAAGCGATAAGCCAATGGCAATCAAGATGATGAGCGACACCACGTCCGAGATTTTATGCCCCAACAGCTGTCTGTCACCAAAAAAATCCAGCCCAAAGGCATCGGCAAGCGTGGTGCGATTTTCAGCCAAATCTTTGGGCAGATTATCCAGCGTTTCTTTGTAAATTTGCCAATAAACCACGTTGTCTTTGTCGGTTTTTCTGATAAGTAGCAGGTCTATTTTGTCATCATCAATATCAATCGTACCGACTTTTTCTAGGTTGCTTGGCAATCTGTCCGCCAAATCGCCTTCGCTTTTGTCACTGATTGACAAATCAGGTAGTAGCCGTCCGCCTTTATCAAGGGCGAGTTTTAGGTCGTGGATAACTGTATCAGGCGTTTTTTGCTTTTTTAAAAAGTCAGAATCCAAATACTTTGCTGTCAGCTCCATATCCTTATCCGACAAGGCTTTGACAAAGTTTTGCATGGTGCTTCGTGGCGTGTCTCGCCCAAAGCTGTCTTGAGGCATGGGCATCTCGCTCTTTGGGGCGGTGTCGGTCAAGGCGGTATTGGCAAAACCCACCACAGGCACGGCAAGGGACAACACCGCTAGGACGATGACAAGGCAGAACTTGACAAAGGATTTGATAAAAATTATCGGACGAAATACAGATTTTGGCACGGTAGGCATGATGAATGTGGTTTTTGAAAATCGGCTATTTTATCATGCAATCCATGACATATTGAACCTTTATAACACAATTTATAGTTTAAAAATATTGCAGAAATAAAATGGCTGTTTTACATAAACATTGCAAATTTGTTTGGTCTGGGTTTTGTTATTTGTTTTGTTATTTTGAAATTTATTATCAACTAGGCTATAATAAGCACACCAAGAGATGTTGCAACTTTTTTAAGTCAGGCTTGGTTTAATGATTTTAATATTGTGAATTAAATAATATACTAACGAACTTGATATTTGCCACAGCTTGTAGGGGCGTGCTGTGCACGCCTATAAAACTGGCATTGTCAAAGGACGTGCTCAGCACGTCCCTACATCCACACATCATAAATTGTGGTAATTTTCAAGCCCTTTGGTTATATTTGTATAAGATTGTAGGGGCAAATTGCAATTTACCCTAAACTTCTTAACTATATTTTAAAATATTTTAATCATTATAAAACAACGACATCTGCGTTATTTTCTCATTTTTCATTACATAGGAGTGGACGCAGTGTCTACATTTACCGATTACAAAGTCGCCGATATTAGCCTTGCTGAGTTTGGTCGCAAAGAGATTAAACTTGCCGAAACCGAAATGCCTGCTCTGATGGGCATTCGCAAGCGTTATGCTAGCCAAAAGCCCCTAGCAGGGGCGAAGATTGTGGGCTGTATCCATATGACCATTCAAACGGCTGTCTTGATTGAAACGCTTGTGGCACTCGGGGCGGAGGTTCGTTGGATTTCATGCAACATTTTTAGCACCCAAGACCATGCCGCTGCTGCCATTGCCGCTGCTGGCATTCCTGTCTTTGCATGGAAAGGCGAGACCGAAGAAGAGTACGAATGGTGCTTGGAGCAACAAATTCACAAAGACGGCAAACTGTGGGACGCCAACCTTATCCTAGATGACGGTGGCGACTTGACTGCACTCATTCACAACAAATATCCACAAATGCTAGACGCCATTCACGGCATTTCCGAAGAAACCACAACAGGCGTACACCGACTTATTGAAATGCTTGGCAAAGGCGAGCTTAAAGTCCCTGCAATCAACGTCAATGACGCTGTTACCAAGTCCAAAAATGACAATAAATACGGCTGTCGCCACTCCTTAAATGACGCCATCAAGCGTGGTACGGATATGCTGTTATCAGGTCGCCGTGCGCTCGTCATTGGTTATGGCGATGTGGGCAAGGGTTCTGCCCAAAGCCTACGCCAAGAAGGCATGATTGTGCGTGTGAGCGAGATTGACCCCATTTGTGCCATGCAAGCGTGTATGGACGGCTATGAGCTTGTTTCTCCATTTGTGGGTGGCGAGCAAAATCAAGGGGTTAATACCGCTCTTATGGCGGACACCGACCTTGTCGTTACCACCACAGGCAACTATCATGTGTGTAACGCCGAGATGTTAAAGGCGTTAAAATCCACCGCCGTGGTGTGTAACATTGGGCATTTTGATACCGAGATTGACACCGACTTTATGCGTAAAAACTGGAAATGGGTCGAAGTCAAGCCACAAGTTCATCAAGTCTATCGCTCAAATGATGAGTCGGATTATCTTATCGTCCTATCCGAAGGTCGCCTTGTCAACCTAGGCAACGCCACAGGACACCCGTCTCGGATTATGGACGGCTCATTTGCCAACCAAGTGCTTGCCCAAATCCATCTGTACAAAGAAAAATTTGCCGACTTGCCAAGTGCTGACAAGCAAGGCAAGGTTTATGTTAAAGTTCTACCCAAAAAACTGGACGAAGAAGTCGCCGCCGCCATGGTCGCAGGCTTTAATGGCGTGATGACCAAGCTCACCCAAGAGCAAGCGGATTATCTGGGCGTCAATGTGGAAGGTCCTTTTAAGGCGGATGAGTATAAATACTAAACGTAACATAGGCATGGTGTCGCACGTGCATCATTGATAAAAACAGCTGGCGACACCATTTAGATAATAGATTACAACAGGGGTAAATTAAGCATGTTTTCCAAACGATTCATCAAAAATATTGGCATTTTTGGACTTAGTGCCACCACAAGCATCTTTACGCTCATCGCTTGTGGCAAAGGCATCGGTGACCATCATGGCAACCAAACCGAACTACACCAAAGCAGCGATGTATTACCCAATGAACTGTTATTGCAACTGCACAACTTACCTCAGATAACCTCAGGATTGGGCGATACAGGCAAAGATGTCATCAACCCAAATAAACCCACATTGGTAAAATTCTGGGCAAGTTGGTGCCCTCTGTGCCTAGGCACACTACAAGAAACACAAGACTGGCACAACGACCCCAAATTTTCAGACTTTAATATTGTTACTGTTGTCAGCCCAAATCACCTTGGAGAAAAACCCACTCAGGCCTTTAAAGATTGGTATCAAGTATTGCAAGCAGACTATCCCACCTTACCTGTACTAATTGACACAGAAGCAAAAATCATCACTCAGCTGGGCGTACAAGCCTATCCAAGTTGGGCAATATTAGACAAACACGGTAAACTTGTGTATCTTAACAGGGGAAATCTAAGCCAAGAACAAATGAACTATTTGGCAGATAATCCTAATACTCTAGAAGCCTTAAAAACACAAAACAGCACCATGACCCGACCCAGCCAAAACACTAACTATTACAACAGTAATGGCAATACGGCTAACGTGAGCACCATCTATTTAGCAGGGGGCTGTTTTTGGGGTGTTGAGGCTTATATGGAACGCATTGACGGCGTTTTGGATGCGGTAAGTGGCTATGCCAATGGCAGTCCAAATCTACCAAATCCAAGCTATGAGGAGGTCATCAGAGGTTCAGGTCATGCCGAGACCGTCAAGGTAACATATGATGCTGACAAAATGGATTTAGATACATTATTACAGTACTATTTTCGCATTATTGACCCCACCAGCATCAACAAGCAAGGCAATGACCGTGGCATACAGTACCGCACGGGCATTTATTACGTCAATACACAAGATAAAGCGGTCATTGATAAAGCACTAAACGCCTTACAAGATAAGTACCAACAAAAAATTGCCGTTGAAAACCTGCCGTTATCCAATTTTAGCATGGCAGAAAACTACCATCAAGATTATCTTACCAAAAACCCTGACGGTTATTGTCATGTTGATTTAAGTCTTGCCAATAAAAAAATCACCAAAAACAGCCCCAATACTTTGGCTGAGGCAAAGACCGTTGATGAAGCATTAGACCCAACACGCTATCAAAATTTTGATAAAGACAATTTAAAACAAACCCTAACCGATGCCCAATATCGCATCACGCAACAAGCAAAAACAGAATGGGCATTTAGTCATGACTATGACCAATTATTTGATGACGGCTTGTATGTAGATGTTGTTAGTGGTGAACCTTTATTTTTATCTACCGACAAATACAATTCTCGCTGTGGTTGGCCAAGCTTTACAAAACCCATCACCCCAGAGGTCATCACCGAACACAAAGACGACAGTTATAATATGATTCGCACAGAAGTGCGTTCAAGAGTGGCGGATTCACATTTGGGACATGTATTTACTGATGGGCCGCAAGACAGGGGGGGTTTGCGTTATTGTATCAATGGCAATGCACTAAAATTCATACCAAAAGCACAGATGCAAAAAGAGGGTTATGGAGCTTTATTGCCACTTATTTTACCTGCCAGACCGTAAATTTTGTATAAAGATTGTAGAGCTGGGTTATATTTTGCCTATGACATTATTGGCATTTAAACTGGATATAACCCACCCTACATTTTCCGATTCAAATATTAGGGCGTGCCTGCCTTTTGTATTCGCAATGAAAATCACGAAAAATCGCACGTTTTTCAAGGAGAAAGTGAAAGCTGATAGTCATTCTATCAGACAAGTTTTTGACTTCGAGCCATAATCCGACCACTTAACTGGGTAAATTTTAAGAGTTTTAACTTGATTTTTTAAATTAAGTGGTCGGATAGCCATTTTTCATGCAAAAATGATTAGTCTATTTCTAAAATATTTCTATATTGTAAATAGTGTTATAAAGGGCAGGCACTCCCTATAAAGTTTTTGGGTTTTTATATCAAATTCTTACTCTCCAAATCAAGCAATATTCGCTTAATTGACACCCCACCTGTATATCCGCCGAGTGTGCCATCGGACGCTATCACACGATGACATGGCACGATGAGCGAGATTAGGTTTTTGCCATTGGCGTTGGCACACGCCCGATGTGCGGTGGGCTTATTTATCATACTTGCCAGCTCTTTATAACTTATCGTGTGTCCATAAGGGATTTTACAAAGCGTTTGCCAAACTTTTATTTGAAAATCAGTGCCATGCGATAAATCAAGCGGTAATTCAAATGCCGTACGCTTGCCTTTAAAATATTCATCTAATTGAGCAGTGGTTTGCAAGGCAATCGATTGGTTTTTATCAATATCTTTTAACTCCGCCTGTTTTATAAAAACCGCATGCTGATTTAATTTGTCAAAAATTTGGGCAGTTTTGTCGTTATACCAATCTAACGCCAATAACCTGCCGTCTTTGACCGTCAAAGTTATCATCGGCAAATCTATGGGCGGATAATAATGCGTGGTTATCATGATTTCTTTTAATTTATCCTATATAGGGCGTATTGAACTTTGGTACTTGCAATGAAAAATGAGAAAAATCGCACGTTTTTCAAGGAAAAAATGTAGACTGATAGCCATTCTATCAGGCAAGTTTTTGACGCAGAAAAACAATCCGACCACTTCAATCAGGTAAATTTTTAGAATTTTAACTTAACTTTTAAAATTAAGTGGTTGGATAGCCATTTTTCATGCAAAAATTGATTGAAATTGTCAGGTTTTCATCTTATTTTATAAGATATTATCAATGGTAGGCACGCCCTAATAAAAGGTGAAATACATTCGCCTTTTTGTTATTTTTCTTCGCTGATGAGTGCATCTACAAACTCTTTGGGGTCAAAGGGCTGTAAATCATCAATCTGCTCGCCCACGCCGATAAAGCGAATGGGGACATCGGTCGTCTGGGCGACATTAAAGACCACACCGCCTTTTGCCGTGCCGTCCAGTTTGGTAATGGTAACACCCGATAATGGGGCGACTTCGCTAAATAGATTGACTTGACTAATGGCATTTTGACCCGTGCCAGCATCCAGTACAATCATGCACTCATGTGGGGCGGTTTCGTCTGCTTTTTTCATGACACGAATGACTTTTTCAAGCTCGTTCATGAGATACGTTTTGTTTTGTAGTCGCCCTGCGGTATCGGCAATGAGCACGTCAATGCCCTTTGCCTTAGCCGATTGCATGGCATCAAAAATCACCGACGCACTGTCCGAACCCTGCCCCTGTGCCACCACAGGAATGCCATTACGCTCGCCCCACACTTGAAGCTGTTCGGTCGCTGCCGCCCGAAACGTGTCGCCTGCTGCGAGCATGACCGATTTGCCTTCGCCCTGTAAGCGTTTGGCAAGTTTGCCAATGGTCGTGGTTTTACCTACGCCATTAACCCCCACCATAAGAATCACAAACGGCTTTTTGCTCGTGTCAATGATAAGCGGGGCAACTTTGGGTTCTAGGATTTCTACAAGCTCTTTTTTTAGGGCTTTATATAACGAATGCGAATAAATCAAATCGCCCCGTGCCGTCTGCTCGGTTAGGCTCGTGATAATCCGATTGGTCGCATCCACGCCAATGTCCGCCACCAGAAGCTGGTCTTCGACTTCTTCTAACAACTCATCATCAATCTCTTTGCCACCGACTAGGACATTCATCAGACCTTCTGATAAATTCTTACTGGATTTGGATAATCCTGCTTTCATGCGGGCAAAAAATCCGCTTTTATTCTCGTTCATGTCTGTTTGCTCATCTTATTAAATTTGCGATTAATAATAGCATATTTTTGGATATAATTAAATTTAGCGATGACAAAATGACAATATTTTTACAAAAACCGCTGTTTTTTTGGGTTAAATGTGTTAAATTATCCAAATTTTTAGTGTACTTACCTATTAAGGATTTTTATGAAAACGTACGCCTTATCTGCCTTAACGCTTGCCATCGCCCTACTGACTGGCTGTGGTAATGACAAACCTACCGCCACGCCTGCCGAAGAGATTGCCCAAGACACCACCACCCAAAAAGCCCCCAAAACCATTGCCATTAGTGCCATTGTGGAACACCCATCGCTTGACGACATCAGAAAAGGGGTGATTTATGGCTTGGGGCAACATGGCTACCAAGAAGGACAAAATCTGACGGTAAATTTCCAATCAGCACAGGGTAACATGGCGACCATGGGGCAAATCTCCAAGCAGTTCGCTGCCGACACCCCTGATGCCATCGTTGCCATCACCACTCCCACCGCCCAGAGTCTGGCGGCAGCAACCCAGAGCATTCCCCTGATTTACACCGCTGTCTCCGACCCTGTGGCGGCCAAACTTATCGACAATAACAACCAAGCCCTACAAGCTAACATCACTGGACTGTCTAGCCAGCTACCGCTTGAACCACAGCTTGATTTATTCACCCAAATCAAGCCTGGTGCCAAGCGTATCGGCTTTGTATATAGCCCCGGTGAGGCAAACTCTGTAGCCATCAAAGAACAGCTTGCCATCGAACTTCCCAAACGTGGGATGACCCTTGTGGACGTGCCTGCCAACCGCTCGGCCGATGTCGCTGCCGCCACTCGTGCTTTGGACGAGCGTGCCGATTTGATTTATACATCACTTGACAATGGCGTGGCATCGGCAATGGAGGCGATGGTTGGGGTTGCCAATGAGTTAAAAATCCCTGTCATCGCATCCGATGAGTTTAGCGTCAGACGTGGGGCGAGTGCAGGGCTTGGGGTTAATGATTTTGATTTTGGCGTAACCACCGCCAAACTGGTCGCCCAGACCCTAGACGGCACTAAGCCTACCGACATCGCCCCTGAGGTCATGAACAAACTCACGCTCTACGTCAGCCCCAAACACGCCCAAAATCAAGGCGTAACCATCAGCGATGAACTCATGAAAGACGCCATTGATGTAGATAGCGTGCCACGTAAAGAATAAAGTTCATGCCACAAAAGGATATTGCAAACATCTTTTGACGATTCTAGCGAATGGACGAGCGAATATTTTAGCGAAAATCCTGATAGCCCCTTATCTTATTACTTGTTAAGCGATGCCGAATTAATCAGCGTATCTGACAAAACCGTGCAGATTGTCCGTGAAGATTATTTGTTTGACTTTGGGGCACACGGTATGCCGTCTGTGCAATTTTATGTGATGGATTTGACGGGCAAAAAACGCCTAAAACTTGATGATGTGCTTATAAATCCTGCCAAAAAATCTGAACTGGAAAATTTATTAAAACAACAATTCACAAAAGAGCTAAAAATCAAAATGGGGCTGACGGACGATGAAGTGCAAAACCATTTTGACTTTTGGGAATTTAACATCACGGATAATTTTTACTTTTCGCCAAAAGGCATGACTTTTGTCTATATTCCTTATGAAATCGCCCCTTATGCGATGGGTTTTACCGCATTAAACATAAGTAAAGCACAATTAAAAGGCTTTGTTAAAGATAAGTACATTCATCAAAGTTTTGACCAATTTGATGATAATGAATGGAGCAAATCAAGCCAAATGCAGTAAGTTTGATTGAAAAATCAAAAAATTTAAACCCATAATTTTTAAGGACTATTTATGAAAAAACTTCTCTTATCCGCCATGTTTGCCACCGCCCTATTTTCTAGCCCTGCCATAGCAAAGGTACAGCCTGACATTATCCGCACCACTTATGGTGATTTTGACGCACACGGGTAATTATTATCCGCCAATGAAACCGCTTTAAAAGCGATGGATTTTAAAAAAGTAGAAAAGAAAGCTAATAAAGGCGACAAAGATGCTCAATATCATCTTGCCAAAATGTATGAGTTGGGCGTTCATACCCAAACAGATGAGAAAAAAGCGATAGAATGGTATAAAAAATCTGCCGAAAATGGCAATGCCAATGCGATGAATAATTATGCCACGATGTTATTGGATAATGCCAAAGTTGATGAAGCCTTAATATGGTTTAAAAAAGCCAGTGAATTAAATCAACCACACGCAAAAATGAATTTGGCATATTATTATCTCAATCAAGAAAATAAAGCCGATATTCAAAAAGGCGTGGATTTATTATTAGAGCTTGGCGAAAATGGTTTTGCTCCTGCGTATTTTGTATTATCGCAAGTTGCCGAAATATTACCCAAAGATATTTCCGAGAAACTTTATCAAAATGAAAACGACTTTTTTAATCACATCAAAAAATCTGCCGAAATGGGATATAGCCCTGCCCAAGCCTATTTGGGGGGATTTTCTGGTTTGTTCTTTTGGATTGTGCAAGATGATGACAAAATCCAGCAATTAACCAAACACACACAAAACGCCATTGATGCTTATGGCTGGGCAAAACGGGCGTGTAATAATGGTAATAAAGACGGTTGTGAATCGTTGGCAATTTATGATGAATATAAAGACAGCGAAAGAATGCAGTTCTTAAAAGGGTCTTGCGACACCGAAACAGACTTAGAATCAAAACAGCAAATATGCCAAACCTATCAATTTTATCAAGACTTAAATCAGGCGATTGAAACCATAGACAAACGCTATCAATAATGATTTAATAAAATGAATTGGGGAATGATATTCTTTTTTCCAATTCAATTAACCTTAACTTTAAAAGGAAATCTTATGAAAAAATTTGCTTTACCGCTAATCCTTGCCTTAATGGCAAGCCCTGCCTTTGCTGAAACGGTGTTTTTGTGCAATACCACCAATGGCAAACAAGTCAAATTGGTGGACAATGGCGATACTTTTACTTATGAGTTTGGCAAAGGCAAAAAGACCGAGCTTAACTTTTCTATTGCCAAACATAAAATTGACTACACAGAAGGGGCTTGGAAGGCAGAAAGTGGGTATTATTGGACAATGCCTTATAAAGGCAATACCTACACCGTCTTTTCTAGTATGATTAATTTGGACGAAAATGGTAAAGAATTGTCAGAACCTAAACAAAGAAGCAGGGGTCATTGTCAATCAAGACAAACCCAATTCAAAAACCATTTTGTGCAATCCCAAACAAATTAAAGTTGATGAGCTTGAAAATTATGGTACACCAAACTAATTTTTAAGCCAAAAAATAAAACGGTGTGTCATACGC
>NZ_MXAP01000069.1 GCF_002027555.1 Moraxella equi | reverse complement strand
GTTGAGAGTGGGGTAAAATTACCAACAGCTAGATAAGGGCGATGATTGGGGCGTGCCTGCCCTTTATGACACAATTTAAATCTTAAAAATTTGTAAAAACAAACCACTTGTTTTTGCATAAAAAATGGCTATCCGGCCACTTAATTTAAAAAGTTAAATTAAATTAAATTTTGGCCCTGGTTCAAAAAGTATGCTACAAAGAAAACCGTTCGTGGTAAGCTTGGGAAGCCTAACGGTTTTCCTACCCGCAGGCAGGCTCAGGGCGAACGGAAAACCTAGTTTGGCATACTTTTTAGGCTACTACCTAAATTCTTAAAATTTACCTGATTAAGTGGTCGGATGTTTTCATCTTCAAAATCCTTGTTGATATTGCAATATCAACTGCGGAATTTTCCTTGAAAAACGCGCGATTTCCCCTATTTTTCATTGCAAATACAAAAGGCAGGCACGCCCCATTTATTGCTTTTCTTGTTATAAAACAGGAACATCTCACCCATGATGAAAACCCTAAGACATTTTTATTTTGACATCTTTTTTAGCATCGTCTGCTTGATTGGGGCGGCGTATTGGGGATTTACGCACGGTGGGACAACCGCCATGCTCTCGGCACTGTTTATCACAATGGTGCTGGCACTGATGGAAATCTCATTATCCTTTGATAATGCGGTGGTCAATGCGTCCGTTTTAAAGCATTGGGATAAGTTTTGGAAAACGATTTTCTTAACCGTCGGTATGCTCATCGCTGTCTTTGGTATGCGACTGGTGTTCCCCATTGTCATTGTGGCAGTTACGGCAGACATGGGCATGAAAGAAGTTGTCGATTTGGCACTCAATAACCCCAAAGAATACTCCGCCAAGCTCATGGCACACCATGCTGAGATTGCTGCTTTTGGGGGTATGTTCCTACTGCTTGTCTTTTTGAACTTTGTATTTGATGACAAAGACATTCATTGGTTTGGCTGGCTTGAAAAACGCCTTGCTAAGTTTGGTAAAGTGGACGCCATGAGTGTGTTTGTTGCCATTGTAACCTTGATGATTTCACTCACTTGGGTGGACGAAGCTCATAAGTCGGTTGTTTTAATGGCGGGCGTTTGGGGTATTCTTATCTATATGGGGGTTAATGTCCTATCCACACTGCTTGAAGGCGATGGCGATGATGACGGCACGCCCGATGGACACGAAGTAGCGGGAGCGATTGCCAAAGGTGGTATCGCAGGCTTTTTATATTTAGAAGTATTGGATGCGTCATTTAGTTTTGACGGCGTGATTGGGGCGTTTGCCATTACCAATGACGTGGTTATCATCATGATTGGTCTCGCCATTGGGGCGATGTTTGTGCGTTCGATGACGATTTTCTTGGTCGAAAAAGGCACGCTAGATGAGTTTGTGTACCTAGAACACGGGGCTCATTATGCCATTGGGGCGTTGGCGATTATCATGCTTATCTCGATGAAATTTCATGTGCCTGAGATTATCACGGGGCTTATCGGGGTTGCCTTTATCGTGGCATCGGTGATAGCTTCCATTCGCTATCGCAGAAATAATCCGCATAAGTCCATCTCCCAGCAGTGATAAGCCATGCTTAAAGCTGGTTAAAGTGCAAATAATGCCATAAAACAGCAAAACCGCTTGTACTCTGCTACATTCATTGTTAAGATACGCCTTATTTTTATCAATAAGGCATTATCATGACTACTACCCAAACCGCCCAAATGTGGGGCGGACGTTTTAGCGAAGCTACCGACCGTTTTGTTGCCGAATTTACCGCTTCGGTCAATTTTGACAAACGCATGGCAAACCAAGACATACAAGGCTCTATCGCCCATGCCACGATGCTTGGGCAGTGCGGTATCATCACCGCCGATGAAAGCCGTCAAATCGTGGACGGACTGACCCAGATCAAAGGCGAGATTGAGCGTGGTGAATTTGAATGGCGTGTGGAGCTAGAAGACGTTCATATGAGTGTGGAGAGTCGCCTGACCGCCTTGATTGGCGATGTCGGCAAAAAACTGCACACAGGGCGTAGCCGTAACGACCAAGTGGCGACCGACATTCGCCTATACCTAAGAGATGAGACCGACAAAATCATCGCCTTAATTGGCAAATTACAAAACGGTCTACTTGATTTGGCAAGCAAACACACCACGACCATCATGCCCGGCTTTACGCATTTGCAGACCGCCCAGCCTGTGAGTTTTTCTCATCATGTCATGGCGTGGTTTGAGATGCTTTGCCGTGATAGCGAGCGTTTTGCCCAGACTCGCATTCGCATTAATCAAATGCCACTTGGCTCGGCAGCCTTGGCAGGGACGACTTACCCTATTGACCGCACAATCACCGCTCGCCTGCTTGGCTTTGACGGCATTTGTGAAAACTCGCTCGATGCGGTGTCTGACCGTGATTTTGCCATTGAATTTACCGCCAACGCCAGCATTTTGATGATGCACCTATCTCGCATGAGCGAAGAGCTGATTTTGTGGATGTCGGCACAGTTTGGTTTTATCCATATCCCTGACCGCTTTTGTACAGGGTCGTCCATCATGCCCCAAAAGAAAAATCCTGACGTGCCAGAGCTTGTGCGTGGCAAGACCGCTCGTGTGTTCGGACAGCTCACAACCCTGCTCACACTCATGAAAAATCAGCCCCTAGCGTATAATAAGGACAACCAAGAAGACAAAGAGCCCCTGTTTGACTGCGTGGATACGCTGACAGGCTCGCTCATCGCCTTTGCTGATATGCTCCCAAACATTACGCCAAATGCAGAAAATATGCGTACCGCCACGATGAAAGGCTATGCCACAGCGACTGATTTGGCGGATTATTTGGTCAAAAAGGGCTTGCCGTTTCGTGATGCTCATGAAGTGGTTGGGGGAGCGGTGGCGTTAGGCGTAGCAAAAGGCGTGGATTTGAGTGAGCTTAGCCTTGATGAGTTAAAGGCGTTTAGTCCGCTCATCGGCGATGATGTGTTTGAGTGTTTAACCTTGGAAGGCTCGCTAAACGCTCGTAATCATATCGGGGGTACTGCCCCAGAGCAGGTGGTAAAAGCGATTGAGCGGGGGCGTGGGAAAATTAAAGGTTAATTAAAGCGTGATTGATGAAAACCCAATGTGCAGACGTTGGGTTTTTGTTTGTTGTTACAAAAACCCAAAACCATACGATTTTGGGTTTGGTGGGTGTTTTGGATTTTTTAAGTTGGATTAACGCCAGTACTCGCCTGAACGGGTTTTGCTTTCCACTTCGGCAATCATTTGGGATTTGGTGTAGCATGAACCGTGTTTTTTGTATTCACAGCTAGAACTGCTACCTTTTTCAAACTTGGTGTCCCAGTTATTAACAGGGGTTTTGACAAATACGCCTTGCGAACTGGTATAAATCTCTGCTTTTTTGCCACCGTCATAAGTAAAGGTATGAACGGTCTCCGCCCATGCAGGCGTGGCAACTGCCAATGCAACTACCGCAGTGGCCAAGGTTTTGATGACTGATTTTTTCATAACTTGTTCCTTTTTGCTGATTAATTATCAAACCAAAAATCCAAACACCCAAAAATTAAAAACTAATCTGAACGGACGGCACGCACATAAGTAGAATAATCCTTATTATAGTAGCTGGCGCTGCCATAGTAAAAGCCCGCACCCCACGCATTATTACTGTTATTGGCATAGGGCGAACTAGACCAATAAGGATCATCCTTACTGTTGGGAAAAATCTGTGCGTTTAAGGTGGGTGCAATTGAGCCATCTGCACACCATTCAGGCACTTGCAGACTACCACCATTATCGGCAGGGATTGTCATCATTATTGTACCATGATTGGTGGTTACTTCTCGCTCCACCCGCCCCTGTGCGGTCAGCTCGCTGACCTTTTTGGTTTCTATATTTTGAAACCAACCTTTACTGCAATAACGTATGGTTGAGAGTTCTTGTATGGTGGGTAGTCGCCAGTTGGTGTAGCCACCTTTGGCTTGTTCATTGGTAAACTTTTTGACATAGTCTTTGGCATCTTGCCAATTTAGCTCAATCGGAGTGCCTGTACAGGTTGTGCCGTTCCATGTCTGCCCCACGCTACATCTGTCCCAGTACAGCCCTGTTTTTGGGTCTCGCCAAATGCCTTTTTTCATCAGTTCAGTGTCTGAGACAGCGTTAGCGGTGCTTGCCAGAGTAATCATCGGCAAGGCAACCAAAAGCGATTTTGTTAAGAATAATTTTAACATGAGAACAAATCTCCTTTTATGTTATCTGTGTTCCAATATAGTAGATATTTTGGCTTTGTCAATATGTCAAAAAACACTTATACACAAAACAAAAACAACACAAACATCCAAATGATGATAGACGCTTGATAAATACAAGGTTATGCTATTATTTTTAGTGATTTCAAATATTTATGAAAAATTTTTATAAAAATATAAACTGACTGTTTAGGATAAATTATCATTGCAATCCCTTTCAAATTTTTATAAACTGATAAAAAATTCTAAGGAAAAAATATGCTTGTCGCTTATCAAGCCAAAATCGTTGGCAATCAAATTCACTGGATAGACACGCCACCTGATGTCAGTGATGTGGACGTGTTAATTTTACCAAAACCAAAACAAGAGCAAGCCACTAAGCCAAAACGCCAAATGCCCGATATTTTAAAGGGCTGTGGGCGACAAGTTGGCGATATTGTTGATACTGGTGAATTAAGTGCAGAATGGACACCATCGGCATGAATATCATCATGGATACGCATATTTTTTATTGGTATGTCAATCAAATTGATGACCGATTGCCAAAATCTATCAAAAACCAACTGGATAATGCTGATAGGCTTTTTGTGTCATCTGCCACTTGCTTTGAAATGTCGTGGCTGGTACAAAAAGGACGAATTGAGCTAAATATCCCATATTTAACATGGTTTGACAGAGTGCAAAATTATACCGACATTGAGTTTTTGGACATCACACCACAAATTGCCCATGTTGCTACGGCTCTACCAGAACATCATAAAGACCCTATGGATAGGCTCATTATCGCCACTTCAATTATTTATGAGTGTTATTTGGCAAGTGTGGATACCAAATTTCCTTTATATAATGAATTAAAGGGAAGGTTGATAAGCTGAGCATGATTTTAGCGAGTATTTAGCAAATCAAAGACTCCCCTTGACAACCCCCAACTTTTCATTTACCATAGATTTTTATTTTTGTAATTATCGCACAATGACGCAGTTACCCTTTTTACCTACTGATTTGACAGATAAGGCACATACTTTATCTGCAAACATTTGCATTTGCTACCCCAAACTAGGAGTAGCAAGTTAGGTCGTGCGTGTACGTTTAACTTAGAACCACTCAAATTTTTGGGTGGTTTTTTTATTGGAGTTTTTTATGAAAAAAGTCATTTCTTTATTTAAAAGAGATTATGAAGGCACTCGCCAAGTCTATGATGACGTGGTGGCAGGAGCCGAATGGGTCGTACAGGGCGAAGGCGTGGCAACGGTCAAAATAGACGGCACGTCCACGCTCGTCCAAGACGGCAAACTCTACAAACGTTATGATGCCAAAAAAGGCAAAACCCCGCCAGACGGCTTTATTCCCGCCCAAGAGCCTGACAGCATTACAGGACATTGGCCAGGCTGGGTAGCCGTACAAGACGACAACCCTGCTGACCGTTGGCACAATGAAGCCTTTGCCGATTTTGACGGAGTGGACGGCACTTATGAGCTTATCGGTCCAAAAGTGCAAGGCAATCCGCACAAACGCCCCAAGCACGAGCTTGTCAAACATGGCGATTGGCGATTTGATGACGAACTGCCAAGAGATTTTGACGGCTTAAAGGCATGTTTTGAAAATCATGTGGTCGAAGGCGTGGTATGGCATAGGGACAATGGCGATATGGTCAAAATCAAACGCCGTGATTTTGGGCTTAAATGGCCTGTTAAGGCGTGATTGGCAAATTGGGCTGATTTTTGAAGGGGTTTAGTCCTTATCAAGGGGGTGTAATTTATCCATGACACCCCTTGACAACCCCAAAGCCGCCCCCACATTTGCTATAATATCCTTTTTACTTTGGAAAAAATCATGGAAATCTTTAACCCCAAAACCAATTTGGTTTTTTGTCGCAAATACCAAGAAAATCTGCCAAAAATGCCAAATCCGCCTTTCCCCAATGCCAAAGGCGAGGAAATCCAAAACACCGTCTCAAAAAAAGCGTGGGACGAATGGCTAGAATTACAAACCATGCTCATCAACGAAAAGCACCTAAGTATGGTGGATAAAGACGCCAAAAAATTCATCGCCGAGCAACGTGAACTATTCCTAGACAATGGCGACTATGAACGCCCAGCAGGGTTTAAGCCGAAAGAGAGTTAAATTTGCACTAAATTTTATTTAAGTATAAAAAAATCGGACTTAGTGTCCGATTTTGTTTTTGGATCAACAAGGAATTAGCACGCCACACCGATAATCCGTTCACTCTTATCATTAGTGCTTTTGTCTAGGTCTGCACGGCGAACCAATGGCTCGGTACAGCCTTTGGAGGTGATATAGCTGATGGCGATTTTGACTGCGGTATCTGCCATAATCGCTGTGCCATCTGCTGTACGTACATGGATATAAAAAGGTTGCTCTAATGGAACGACATAGCTATCAAGCAGATAAATCCTGTCGCCATAAGTGACTTTGGCGTGATAGTCTTTAAAATGAAGCATGCCCACACCGTCCACATAGGTGTCAGGGCTAAGCGGTTCGTTGGTCTTTTTGGTGTTGGGCATGACCAGTAGAGATGGCATGGCAGGCGGTGTAGCAGGTGTACTGGCACAACCGACCAGTATCCCTGCTGTGATTAGAGTTGATAATAATTTTTTCATCATTGCTCCTTTTGTCCTTTGAATCTCTTAACCCTTATAGGCATATTTAGGGTCGGCAGCAGCGGTAAATAACACGTCGGTTGATGAGTTAAGGGCAGTCTCTGCTGAGTCTTGTACTATCCCGATGATAAAGCCGATGGCAACGACTTGCATGGCGATGTCGTTGGAGATATTAAACAGTCCGCACGCCAATGGGATGAGCAGCAGTGAGCCACCTGCCACACCTGAGGCACCACAAGCACTGACAGAGCCAACGATGGCAAGCAGTAGGGCTTGGAAGAAGCTGACTTCCACGCCAAGGGTATGAGCGGCGGCAAGTGTCAAGATGTTGATGGTGATGGCAGCCCCCGCCATGTTGATGGTTGCCCCCAGTGGAATGGTGAGCGAATAGGTGTCTTCGTTTAGCCCAAGTTTTTTGGCAAGGTTCATGTTCACTGGAATGTTGGCGGCAGATGAACGGGTAAAAAATGCCGTCACTCCTGATTCACGCAGGCAAGCGATAACGAGCGGATAGGGGTTTTTACGAGTCTTGACAAAGACAATGATGGGGTTTACCACCAAAGCGATAAACAGCATGGCACCGACCAGTACGATAAGTAGCTTGGCGTAGCTTGCCAGACCGTCAAAACCTGTCTCCGCCACGGTCTTTGACACCAGCCCTAAGATACCAAATGGGGCAATCGCCACAATCCATTTTACCACCGCTGAGACGGCATTTGAGATGTCATGAACGACCGTTTTGGTGGTCTCGGACGCATGACGTAGCCCCAAACCAATCAGTACCGACCATGTCAAAATACCCAGATAGTTGGCATTGCTAAGGGCGGTCACGGGGTTGGCAACCAGATTCATGAGTAGGTTTTTTAGGACTTCACGTAAAGATTGGGGGGCGGATTGCTCTACCGCTTGCATGTCGGCCAGACCCACAAGCTCAATGGGAAAGGCAAAACTTGCCAGTACAGCAGTCAAAGCAGCGGTAAATGTCCCCACCACATACAGTAGCATGACAGGCTTGACCCGAGCGTCGCTACTGCTCTTAAATCCTGCCACGGCAGAGAGTACCAAGGCGAACACCAATATCGGGGCGACTGCTTTTAAGGCTCCGACAAACACATCGCCCAGCACCCCAAGCGACATGCCAACATCTTTGGCAACACTGCCAATCAACACGCCTAGCACCAAGGCAATCAAAATAAGTGGCACAAGTCCCACACGCATGTATGCATTCACAAGTTGACGCATGAATCATTCCTTATTAACAAACACTTGTTAAATCACAAGATGATAAGATTGCAAAATGTGATAACTATACCACTTTTTGTAATAAAAGTGTTAATGAATTTTCGTTTTGTTAGGGCGTACCTGCCTTTGGTATTTGCAATGAAAAATGCCTGTTTAAAAAAGTAAGGGGAATCGCACGTTTTGCAAGGAAAAAACTTGAGATTGATAGTTGTTCTATCAAGCAAGTTTTCGCCTTCGAGCCACAAGATTTAGCCATTTTTCATGCAAAATATACCAACCGAACC
>NZ_MXAP01000068.1 GCF_002027555.1 Moraxella equi | reverse complement strand
ATAAACTCTTTGGATAAACTCTTTGGATAAACTCTTTGGATAAACTCTTTGGATAAACTCTTTGGATAAAGCAAGGACAAATCCTGCCCTTGCTTATCGATTTAACCAATTTTCTCACCATGAATGGCTAAGTCAAGCCCTTGATACTCAGCTTCATCATCAACACGCAGTCCCATGGTCTTTTTGATTGCCATGCCAATGATAAAAGTTACCACCGCCGAATATGCCATGGTTGCCAGCACCCCTTCGGTTTGTAGCCACAGCTGTGTTAGTAGGCTCTCATGTCCCACATCAGGATATAACTCTTGGCTGACAAACACACCAGTTAATACCGCCCCAATGATACCGCCCACGCCATGCAGCCCAAAAGCATCCAGCGTATCATCAACGCCTAGGCGTTTTTTGCCATAATGTATCATCGCAAAACAGCCCAATGCCGTCAGTACGCCTATCGCCATCGCCCCTGACACACCCACAAATCCTGCCGCTGGCGTGATGCCCACCAAACCTGCTATCGCCCCTGATGCACCGCCCAGTGCCGATGCCCGTTTACGCACCACATATTCACACAACAGCCACGTCAATAACCCCATCGCTGCCGCCACCTGCGAGACGATGATTGCCATCGCTGCCACGCCATCTGCTGCCAGAGCCGAACCACCATTAAAACCGAACCACCCTACCCACAACAGCCCTGCACCAATTAAAGCATAGACAAGGTTGTGCGGTGCAAGGTTGGCTCGCCCATAGTCTTGACGCTTGCCAAGCAGATGTGCTAACACCAAACCGCCCACACCGGCATTGACATGGACAACCGTCCCACCGGCAAAGTCCAACGCATCGCCTGTCAGCCAACCACCGCCCCACACCCAATGACATACTGGCACATAGACGAACAATACCCACAAGCCTGAGAACAACAAAAATGAGCCAAATTTCATCCGCTCTGCCAATGACCCCGCCAAAATCGCCACCGCAATCACCGCAAATGTCATCTGAAACATCACCCACAACGCCAAAGGAATATCACCACTATTCTCGGCAATGCCCACCCCAGAGAGCATGGCGTGTGCCGTGCCACCGATAAACCCTTGCAAAGCACCACCATCACTAAATGCCAACGAATAACCTATCGCCACCCACAGCACCGACACCACCGCTGTCGCCCCAAAGCTGTGCATCATGGTTGATAAGATATTTTTCTTACGCACCATGCCAGCATAAAACAGTGCCAAACCTGGTAAAGTCATCATCAGCACCAACGTCGTGGCGGTCAGCACCCACGCACTATTGCCATGATTGATGCCGTCATCAGCTTGGACGGTTGTGGCAAGTAGTAGTAGCCAGCCGATTTGCCATTTGTTTGCTAAAATTTTCATAATCACCCCTTATTAAATTTACCAATCCATCAATTCACCCAGTCATAGAGCCTGCTCATTCATCTCGCCAGTGCGAATGCGTATCACCTGCTCTAACGGCATAACAAAAATCTTACCATCGCCGATATGATCTGTCTGTGCCACGCTCATGATAGATGCCACCACACTTTGTACCATGTCATCACTGACGGCGATGTCTAGACGAATTTTTGGCAAAAAATCCACCACATACTCCGCCCCACGATACATCTCGGTATGTCCTTTTTGGCGACCAAAGCCCTTGACTTCACTAACCGTCATACCTGCAACGCCAAGCTCTGATAGGCTCTCACGCACTGCGTCTAACTTGAATGGTTTTAACACCACGCTAATCATTTTCATGAGATTATCCTATTGGTAGATAATGAAAAATTATAAGTTGGGCATAGTATGGCAAATTTTCGCTCAAATGAAAAACGATTTATTTTGATAAAAAAGAATTTATTTATAAGTTTTTATTGATATATCATTAGTATAAATGATAATTTGATGATTGGTTGAGAAACAAATGAAAATGGACTATTTTAAAATATTATGTTAAATAAATTTTTAAAAATATTAAAACCAACACACAGATTACCCATAATCCATCAAATAAATGGCAATTTGCCTTGATAAAAAGCACGCTCTACAACATGAAAAAGTACTGCGGTTTCCGTAGTAAAATTCAAATTTGTTAGCTGTATCAGTTTTGGTTTTGAATTGTAGAAGTCATAAAAAAGCCCGCCTAAGCGAGCTTTTTTATTGTTAGAGATTATTCACTTTGACCAAATTCACTGGCAAATGCCGCTGCAAAGTCATCTTTGACATCTGTTCCAGCCAGTAGTGGGTCAGCAGGCTTGGTGTACGGGTCTTCGGTTACGGTAATGACTGGCTCCAAACCACGCTCAGCAAGGCGTTGACGGTTTTGATGATACGCCAAACCAGTACCAGCAGGAATCAAGCGACCAACCACCACGTTCTCTTTGAGACCAGACAAATCGTCCACTTTACCCATCGTTGCCGCCGCCGTCAAGACACGTGTGGTCTCTTGGAATGACGCTGCCGAGATAAACGACTCGGTGGCAAGCGATGCCTTGGTGATACCCAGTAGCTGACGCTCATAAACGATTGGGAATTTGTCATTAGCGATAAGCTCTTCGTTCAAGGCACGCACTTTGGTGTATTCCACTTGGTCGCCTTTGAAGTAGCTAGAATCACCACCGTCGATCACTTCTACTTTACGGAGCATTTGACGAACGATAACCTCAATGTGCTTATCGTTAATCTTCACACCTTGTAAGCGGTAAACCTCTTGAACCTCATTAACCACGTAATTCGCCAATGCCGTCTCGCCTTTTAAGCGTAAGATGTCATGTGGATTTTGTGGACCATCAGAGACAATCTCGCCACGCTCGACATGCTCGCCCTCAAAGACGTTGATTTGACGCCATTTTGGAATGAGTTCTTCGTGTTCGTTACCCTCTTCATCGGTGATGACAAAGCGGTTTTTACCTTTGGTTTCTTTACCAAATGACACCGTACCACTCACCTCTGCCATAATGGCATGGTCTTTTGGTTTACGAGCTTCGAACAAATCAGCCACTCGTGGCAGACCACCGGTAATGTCTTTGGTGCCTGATGTGGCTTGTGGCACACGACCTAGCACCGAACCTGCGGTTACCGTCTCGCCCTCTGACACACGAATCACAGTCTCAGCAGGTAGGAAGTACACCACTTCACGCCCGTCTGTCGTATCTAGGATGATGGCAGGACGTAAGTCTTTGGAGAGACTTGGACGGTCTTTGCTTGCCAAAATCTCAAAGGAGCTCATGCCTGTGGTTTCATCTACCTTAACGGTTGCGGTCATGCCATCGGCAATGTCGCTAAATCGTGCCGTACCAGCAAACTCGGTGATGATTGGGTGGGTATGCGGATCCCATTTGGCAATGACATCGCCTGCACCCACTTCGGCACCGTCACGCACCAAGATGTTAGAACCATAAGGCACTTTATAACGCTCACGCTCACGACCTTGGGCATCTGCCACACCAATTTCTGCCGAACGAGAGACGACCACCAAATGACCGTCAGTGTGTTCTACGGTTTTCATGTTATGAAAACGCACTGTACCATTATTACCCACTGATACGCTGTTGTCTACTGATGCTGCACTTGCCGCACCACCGACGTGGAACGTACGCATGGTTAGCTGTGTGCCTGGTTCACCAATGGACTGGGCTGCCATAACACCAACTGACTCGCCGATATTTACAAGATGGCCACGAGCCAAATCACGACCATAACACTTAGCACATACGCCTTGCGTTGCTTCACAGGTGATAACTGAACGTACATACACCTCGTCAATGGCGTTATTGTCCAGCACTTCAACCAGACGTTCATCAATCAGCATACCTGCGGGGATAACTACCTCGCCATCGTGATTGATAACATCTTTGGCGGTCACACGACCCAATACACGGTCACCCAAACGCTCAACGATCTCACCACCATCAATCACGGGGGTCATGAGCTGTCCTGCGTCGGTGCCACAGTCATCATGCGTAATCACCAAGTCCTGTGCTACGTCTACCAAACGACGGGTCAGATAACCCGAGTTAGCAGTTTTTAGGGCGGTATCAGCAAGACCTTTACGGGCACCGTGCGTTGAGATAAAGTACTGTAATACCGTCAAGCCTTCACGAAAGTTTGCTTTAATCGGTGTCTCAATGATGGAGCCGTCTGGTTTTGCCATCAAGCCACGCATACCAGCAAGCTGACGAATCTGCGTGGCACTACCACGAGCCCCCGAGTCTGCCATCATATAGATGGAGTTAAAGGATTTTTCTTTCTCAATCTCACCTTGACTGTTCACCACTTCATCAGTCGATAAGTTATCCATCATCGCATTGGCGATTTTGTCAGACGTACGAGACCAGATATCAACCACTTTGTTATAGCGTTCACCTGCGGTAACAAAACCACCCTCAAACTGCTGTTCAATCTCACGCACCTCGGCGTCCGCAGTATCGACAATCTCTTTTTTGTTTGGCGGAATCACCATGTCTTCCATGCCGATTGAGATACCTGATAGGGTCGCTTGGGCAAAGCCTAGATACATCAAATGGTCAGCAAACAGAACAGATTCTTTAACACCCAGTTTGCGATAGCATGAGTTTAGCAGTTTAGAGATGTTTTTCTTGGTCATCTCTTTGTTGCATTCTTCAAATGCCATGCCCTCTGGCATGATGTTCCAAATCAGCAAACGCCCTGCAACCGTGTCTTTGATTTCGGTCTTGGTGGTTTTCTCGCCAGTTCTTTCATCCAAAATCGTCTCAGTAACACGCACTTTGATTTTGGCATTGACAGATAAGTCATCAGAACCAATGGCACGCAAGGCTTCATTGACCGTACTAAACGCCATATTTTCGCCTTTGGCATTGACATGGCTACGGCTGATATAGTACAGACCGAGCACCACGTCTTGTGACGGCACAATAATCGGCTCGCCGTTAGCAGGCGATAGGATGTTATTAGTAGACATCATCAAGGCACGAGCTTCAAGCTGAGCTTCCAAGGTCAGTGGCACGTGTACCGCCATTTGGTCACCGTCAAAGTCGGCGTTAAATGCCGCACATACGAGTGGGTGGAGCTGAATGGCTTTACCCTCGATAAGCACAGGCTCAAAGGCTTGCAAGCCTAGACGGTGAAGTGTTGGGGCACGGTTCAGTAGCACAGGATGTTCACGAATGACGCTGGCGAGCATATCCCACACCACAGGCTCTTCACGCTCTACCATTTTTTTGGCAGCTTTGATGGTCTGGGCAATGTTGTTTTGCAATAATTTGGCGTAAGTAAACGGCTTAAATAGCTCCAATGCCATTTTCTTAGGCAGACCGCATTGGTGCAGACGTAGGGTTGGACCTACCACAATCACCGAACGACCTGAATAGTCCACACGCTTACCCAAAAGGTTTTGACGGAAACGACCTTGCTTACCTTTAATCATGTCTGCAAGCGATTTTAATGGACGCTTGTTTGAACCTGTGATGGCACGTCCACGACGACCGTTATCAAGCAAGGCATCGACCGCTTCTTGAAGCATACGCTTCTCGTTACGCACGATGATGTCAGGGGCATTTAGCTCCAACAGGCGTTTTAGGCGGTTATTACGGTTGATGACACGGCGATACAAATCGTTCAAATCAGACGTGGCAAAACGACCGCCTTCAAGTGGTACCAATGGACGCAAATCAGGTGGTAATACAGGCAAAACTGTCATCACCATCCATTCAGGCTTGTTACCCGAATCACGGAACGCCTCTAACAGTTGCAAGCGTTTTGACATCTTTTTAAGTTTAGTCTCAGAGCCTGTTTGGGGAATGGTCGCACGCAGCTCATCAATCTCGCCATCAACATCAATATCTTTTAGCAAGTCTTGAACGGCTTCTGCACCCATCTTGGCAATAAACTCATCGCCGTATTGTTCTAAGGCATTAAAATATTGCTCATCATCCAGCAATTGGTATTTTTCAAGACCTGTCATGCCAGGGTCGGTGACGATGTAGCTTTCAAAATACAGCACACGCTCGATATCACGCAAGGTAATATCAAGCAATAGACCGATACGGCTTGGCAAGGATTTTAAGAACCAAATGTGGGCAACAGGCGAAGCAAGCTCGATATGACCCATGCGGTCACGACGAACTTTGGCGGCAGTCACTTCTACGCCACATTTTTCACAAATGATACCTTGAAATTTGCGACGCTTGTATTTGCCACACAAACACTCAAAATCCTTGACAGGTCCAAAGATTTTGGCACAAAACAAACCGTCACGCTCAGGCTTAAAGGTGCGGTAGTTAATGGTTTCGGGTTTTTTGACTTCGCCGTGCGACCATGATTTGATGGTGTCAGGGCTTGCCAAAGAAATTTGAATGCTGTCAAACTCTTTTACCCCACCATCAGCAGGGCCTTTCATGATGTCTAATAAATCTTTCAAATGACTTCTCCGCTTAGTTTTATGTCATCGCAAGCTGGTGCTTATCAAAGACAAGCACCTAACTTAACAGCAATTACTTTTTCTCTTTTAGGTCAATGTTAATACCCAAAGAGCGAATTTCTTTGGTTAGTACGTTAAACGACTCAGGCATGCCCGGATTCATGTACTGCTCACCGTCCACGATGTTCTTATACATGCGAGTACGACCCTCAACATCATCCGACTTCACAGTCAGCATCTCTTGCAAGGTGTAGGTTGCACCATATGCCTCCAACGCCCACACTTCCATCTCACCGAAACGCTGACCACCGAACTGGGCTTTACCACCAAGTGGTTGCTGAGTAACCAGTGAGTAAGAACCAGTTGAACGGGCATGCATCTTATCATCAACCAAGTGGTTAAGTTTTAGCATGTACATGTAGCCAACCGTGACAGGACGGTCAAACTTCTTACCAGTGCGTCCGTCATATAGCGTTTGCTGACCTGATTTATCAAGCCCTGCAAGCTCCAACAACTCTTTGATTTGGGTTTCTTTGGCACCATCAAAGACCGCTGTACCCATTGGCACACCAGCACGCAAATTCTCAGCCATGGCTAGAATGTCTTCATCGGACAAACTGTCCAAATCCACCTGCTCGCCACCAACTTGGTTATAAATCTTATCCAAGAATTCACGCAACTCGCCAACAGCAACTTGCGAGCGTAACATGGCATTAATCTTATCACCTAGACCACGTGCCGCCATCCCCAAATGCGTCTCCAACACCTGACCGATGTTCATACGAGATGGTACACCCAGTGGGTTTAGCACGATATCCACAGGATTGCCGTTTTCGTCATAAGGCATGTCTTCAATGGGCATGATACGAGAAACAACACCCTTGTTACCATGACGACCTGCCATTTTATCGCCAGGTTGGATACGACGTTTTACCGCCAGATAGACCTTGACGATTTTTTGGACACCATGAGCCAAATCATCGCCTGCGGTTAGTTTGGCTTTTTTCTTAGCAAATTTCTCATCAATCTCTTTTTGCTTATCAGTCAGATACTCAGCAATTTGAGTTAGACGTTCAGAAATCTCTTCTTCGGCAGGTTGGATGTCAAGCAAAGTCTCCAAAGGCAAGCTCTCCATGTCAGCACCTGTCAGCACCGTGCCTGCTTTAAAGCCCGCACCGCCTGAGACTTTTTTGCCATCTAACAGTGTGATGATACGACCACGTGCTGCCGCCTCAAAAATCACAAGTTCTTCTTTTAAATCTTTGCGATAGTCATCAAGCATGGCTTTTTCAATAGCCTTGGCACGACTGTCTTTTTCTAATCCATCACGAGTAAAGACTTGCACGTCAATGACCGTACCCTTGGTTGATGATGGCACACGCAAAGACGTGTCTTTGACATCCGCCGCTTTTTCACCAAAAATAGCACGTAGCAGTTTCTCTTCGGGCGTCAGCTGACTTTCGCCTTTTGGTGTTACCTTACCCACCAAAATATCGCCTGCATCTACCTCGGCACCGATATAGACGATACCTGCTTCATCAAGATTTGATAGGGCAGCCTCGCCTACGTTTGGAATATCGCCTGTAATCTCTTCTGGTCCAAGCTTAGTATCACGAGCCACACAGGTCAGCTCTTGGATATGAATCGTGGTGAAACGGTCTTCTTGAACCACTCGCTCAGAGAGCAAAATAGAGTCCTCAAAGTTATAGCCATTCCACGGCATGAACGCCACACGCATGTTTTGACCCAAAGCAAGTTCGCCTAGGTCAGTAGATGGACCATCAGCTAAGATGTCGCCACGAGCAATCACGTCGCCGGCATTGACAATAATACGTTGGTTGATACAGGTGTTTTGGTTGGAGCGAGTGTATTTGATAAGGTTATAAATATCAATACCTGCCTCACCTGCGGTCATCTCAGATTCATTGACACGCACGATGATACGACTGGCATCAACATCTTCAATCACACCGCCACGCTTGGCAACCACGCACACGCCACTGTCACGAGCCACGTGACGCTCCATGCCTGTACCCACAAGCGGTTTGTCAGCACGCAAAGTTGGTACGGCTTGACGTTGCATGTTCGAACCCATCAAGGCACGGTTAGCGTCATCATGCTCCAAAAACGGAATCAAACTTGCCGCCACCGACACCACCTGACGTGGCGAGACGTCCATGTGCGTTACTTTATCGGGACTCATACGTACCGATTCGCCATGATAACGCACCATCACCATCTCTTCGGTCAGCTCGCCGTGTTCATTCATGGGCGAGTCTGCTTGGGCAACAACCGTACCCACTTCTTCGATGGCGGACATGTATTCGATGTCATCGGTTACTTTGCCATCCACAACACGACGGTAAGGCGTTTCTAAAAAGCCGAAGTTATTGGTCTTGGCAAAGACCGCCAATGAATTAATCAAACCAATGTTTGGACCTTCGGGCGTTTCAATCGGACACACACGACCATAATGCGTGGTATGTACGTCCCGCACCTCAAAGCCTGCACGTTCACGAGTCAAACCACCAGGACCTAAGGCAGAGACACGACGTTTGTGCGTAATCTCTGACAGGGGGTTGTTTTGGTCCATAAACTGAGACAGCTGTGATGAACCAAAAAACTCTTTGATAGACGCCGCCACAGGCTTAGAGTTAATCAAGTCTTGGGGTGATAGGTTGTCAGATTCGGCAGCGGTCAGACGCTCTTTGACCGCACGCTCCACACGAGCCAAACCAATGCGGAACTGGTTTTCGGTCATCTCGCCCACCGAACGAATACGACGGTTACCTAGATGGTCAATATCATCAACCTCACCACGACCGTTACGAATCTCAATCAGCTCTTTTAGGACATCAATGATGTCTTGGTTGGACAACACGCCCTGCTCACGTTGCACGTCAATACTGTCACTGTCTACAAAATCACGGCCCAAACGACGGTTAAACTTCATGCGACCAACGTTTGATAAGTCATAACGCTCATGGCTAAAAAACATCGATTCAAATAGTTTTTCGGCGGTTTCTAAGGTTGGTGGCTCACCTGGACGCATGACCTTATAAATCTCAATGAGCGCCTCTTCACGCGTGGTAATCGTGTCGGCACGCAGTGTGTCAGCGATATACGCTCCGTGGTCGATGTCATTGGTAAACAGGATTTTAAAGCCTTTGATGTTCTTATCAGCCAGCTTAACCAGCAATTCATGGTCAATCAAGCTGTTGGCACGGGCAAGCACTTCATCATGATAAATCACATCTTCGGCAAGGATACGCTCATACAAATACTCGTCAGGCACCGCCAATTTGGTCATGCCAGACGCTTGGATTTCCTTAATACGGCGGGCGTTAATACGCTTACCTTGCTCAACAATGACCTTGCCTTCAGGCGAGACAATGTCAAACTGTGCCATCTCACCTTGTAGACGCTCAGGCACAAGCTCAACTTCAAAACCGTTATCGCCTTTCAAGACATCCACAGTCTCAAAAAATGTGGACAAAATATCTGCTGTATTCATGCCGATGGCACGCAAGATGATGGTTGCAAGCAATTTACGACGACGGTCGATACGGGCATACACCAAGTCTTTGACATCAAATTCAAAGTCAAGCCATGAGCCACGATAAGGAATGATACGGGCATTATAAAGTACCTTACCACTAGAATGTGATTTGCCTTTGTCGTGGTCAAAGAACACACCAGGTGAGCGATGAAGCTGTGAGACAATCACACGCTCAGTACCGTTGATGATGAATGTACCGTTATCGGTCATGAGCGGAATCTCACCCATGTACACGATTTGGTCGCGAATGTCTTTAATCGCTGCTTTACTTTCTTTGTCTTTGGCGTCTTTATCTTTGACCACTAGGCGAATTTTGACGCGTAGGGGGGCAGCAAAGGTTGAGCCACGCATGATACATTCACGCTCATCAAACTCAGGCTCACCCAGATAATATTCGACGTATTGTAGCTCAGCATTGCCAGAATGACTGGTTATGGGAAAAATAGATGAAAACGCTGCTTGCAAACCGATATTAGCACGGGCAGCAGGTTTTTTGTGTTCTTGCAAAAACTGCTCGTAAGAATCCACCTGAATGGCGAGCAAGTACGGCACGTCCATCACATCAGGCAGACGAGAAAAACTTTTACGAATACGTTTTTTTTCAGTATAAGAATATGCCATTAAGAATCCTTACGTTAAACTAAGAAAAGTACTCCAATTGAGTACCAGAAAACTACCAATCTTCAAAAATTAACCACTGCTCTTTTGCCCTACATTTTTAAATATCAAAGACACAAAAACACGCCAAACACGGTAACGCATTTAGCTTATCAAAAACTTTAAAAATATGGCTTGTGCATAGGGAGCGTTTGTCCTTTTGAAGTGTGCTGACACCAGCTTAAAAGACCGTGCTAACACAAAAGGTCAAATACCCAATTATACAGTAAAAAACCCCATCTTGCAATAACAAAACGGGGTTTTTATCAAATTTCTTGTGTTAAATTGATGATTATCAATCTAACAAAAATGAGTTAAGCGGTTAAACTTAGATTATTTAAGTTCAACAGAAGCACCGGCTTCTTCAAGTTTCTTCTTAAGCTCTTCAGCTTCAGCTTTGGAAGCACCTTCTTTAACAGTTTGTGGTGCACCTTCAACTAGGTCTTTGGCTTCTTTTAGACCTAGACCGGTAACTTCACGTACCACTTTAATAACAGCAACTTTCTTGTCGCCACCAGAGGTGATAACAACGTTGAAGTCATCTTTTTCTTCTGCGGCACCGCCAGCATCGCCACCAGCAGCAGGGGCAGCAGCTAGAGCAGCAGCAGATACGCCGAATTTTTCTTCCATCGCAGAGATAAGCTCAACGATTTCCATAACTGATTTAGCTGCGATAGCATCTAAGATTTGTTCGTTAGTTAGTGACATAGCAATTATTCCTATGAAATAAAGATTGAATAAAAAGTTTGATTAAATAAAAGCGATAACCGATGTCTAAGATTAAGCGGCTTCGGCTTCCATTTTGTCGCGAAGAGCGGCAAGTGTACGAGCCAGTTTGCCCGCTGCGGCTTCTTTCATGGTACCCATCAGACGTGCAATCGCTTCGTCGTAAGTAGGTAGGGTTGCGAGTTTATCAATAGATTTTGCATCAATAAATTCGCCTTCAAAAGCTGCACCTTTGATTTCGAACTTGTCATTACCTTTGGCAAATTCCTTGAACAGACGTGCCGCAGCACCTGGGTGTTCATTTGAAAATGCAATCAAGGTAGGACCTACGAAAACATCATTCATGCAAGCATAGTCAGTACCTTCTAAGGCACGACGTAGTAGCGTGTTACGTACGATACGCATCTCAACGCCAGCTGCACGAGCTTGTTTACGAAGTTCGGTCATCTGACCCACTGTCACGCCACGAGAATCGGCAACAACAGCAGATAGGGCAACTTTGGCAGCTTCATTTACTTCAGCAACAATTGCTTGTTTGTCTTGAAGATTTAGTGCCATGGGTTGTCTCCATATTTATCACTAAGTGATAATTAATTTTACAAGCCAATATAAATAAAGACTTGCACCGAATATACGGCGAGATTTTCACCGTCTGCGTAGGCGAATGATTTTACCCATTCATTAGGCTGATGTTTAAGAATAACCACCAACACCTACGGTCTTAGACAGCACAACCCGTTGTGCTGAGCTAATTTTTAAAAATCTGTTTTTATGATAGGTCATGCGGGTAACTTGTCATAAAATTGCACCATTATAAGCGAAAAATCTCAAAAAGCAAGCAATTTGTGATTTTTCGCCCAAATCCGTCAAGGATTATTTGTTGGCACGATGTGGTACTGGGTCAATGGCAAGACCAGGACCCATGGTGCTAGATAGCGTAATCTTCTTGATATAAATACCCTTAGAAGTTGCTGGTTTAGCACGTTTTAGGTCGTTTAGTAGAGCAGTTGCGTTTTGCTCAATTTGCTCACCAGTAAAGCCTACTTGACCGATAGAAGCATGGATAATACCTGCTTTGTCTACACGATACTGAGCCTGACCTGCTTTGGTGTTTTTAACCGCAGTTGCCACATCGGCAGTGACTGTACCAACTTTTGGGTTTGGCATTAAGCCACGTGGACCCAATACAGTACCCAACTGACCAACAACACGCATCGCATCAGGAGAAGCGATGACCACATCAAAGTCAAGGTTGCCCGCTTTAATGCTCTCTGCTAGATCTTCAAAGCCAACAACGTCCGCACCTGCCTCTTTAGCGGCATCAGCAGCAGCACCTTGGGCAAATACCGCAACACGCTTGGTTTTACCAGTACCAGCAGGTAGGTTGGTCGCACCACGAACCACTTGGTCTGATTTACGTGGGTCAACACCTAGGTTGATGGCGATGTCGATAGACTCTTTGAATTTAGAGGCAGGTAGGCTGTTTAGAACCTCAACCGCTTCTTCGATGGTGTATAGTTTGTTGCTATCTACTTTTTCAGCAATTAGCTTTTGACGCTTAGTTAGCTTAGCCATTACACACCCTCCACATTAAGACCCATTGAGCGAGCAGTACCAGCAATGGTACGTACCGCTGCGTCTAGGTCAGCACCGGTCAAATCCGCTTCTTTGGTTTTGGCGATTTCTTCTAGTTGAGCACGAGTTACTGTGCCAACTTTGGTTTTGTTAGGAACAGCAGAACCTTTGGCAATGCCAGCTGCTTTACGTAGCAATACTGCCGCAGGTGGTGACTTCATCACAAACGTAAATGACTTGTCATTAAATACGGTGATGACCACAGGAATTGGCAGACCTGGTTCGATGTTCGCAGAAGCGGCGTTAAATTCTTTACAGAACGCCATGATGTTCACGCCTTTTTGACCTAAAGCAGGACCGATAGGTGGTGATGGGTTTGCTTTGCCAGCAGGCACTTGTAGCTTGATGTAGCCATCAATCTTCTTTGCCATGAGAATACTCTCCAATGGTGGGTGATAACGCTAAAATAGCTCCCCATGATGTTCAAATTTGAAAATGCTTTCAAATTCACCTAAATAACAATCAGCTCGGTGCTGATTTGTCTGTCAATCAAAAGCCCCGAACACCTGTTCAGAGCTAAAAGACTATTATAACAGGTTTTTATAAAAAATTAAACTGTTTTTTCAACTTTTGCAAATTCAATCTCAACGTCTGTTGGGCGACTAAACACGCTGACCGTCAAAGACAATTTGGATTTTTCATAATCCACTTTTTTGACCATGCCTTTAAAGTCGGCAAAAGGCCCGTCAATGATAAGCACTTCTTCACCTGGCTCAAACATGGTCTTGGGTCTTGGAGCGTCTGCACCTTTGTTGATACGGTTTAGAATGCGGTCGGCTTCGACCTTGGTGATGGGTGCAGGTTGGTCTTTGGTACCACCGATAAAGCCTGAGATATTCGGGCAGTCTTTGACCACGTGCCATGTATCTTCACGCATTTCCATCTCAATAAGCACATAACCTGGGAATAGTTTATGCTCAACGGTGCGTTTTTTGCCATCACGCATCTCAATCACTTCTTCGGTCGGCACAAGCACATCACCGAAATACTCGGACAGCTCACTTCTTTTGATACGTTCAATTAAGGCACGTTGAACTTGTTTTTCATAACCTGAAAATGCTTGAATGATATACCAACGCATGATGATTTTCCTAATGATATAAGCCGATAAGAGATAAGATTAATGCAAAATAAACCCAAGCAGATAATTAAATAAATTATCCAGTAGCCACACGATAAAACCCACGATAATCATCACCACAATGACCTGCCATGTGTATTTAAAGGTCTCGTTTTTGGTCGGCCATGTTACACGACGAAGCTCAATGCCTGCGTCTTTTAACAATACCTTGAAAGCTCGCCCTTGATGAGTAAAAGCAAGGCAAATCACCGCCAACAATACAAGTCCTGCTGTGATAAGTAGCTGAGTGATTGACTCGGTAGCAGGTGCCCAATAACGTGGCAAATAGGTAGAAATGAGTGTAGAACTAATTAAAGCAACAATGGCGATGAGCCACAGCACGATGTCTACGCCAGAGCGAGTGGTTGCCACATCAACGACATTTTCTTCGGAGACGACAACGGCTTTGCGTTTATTTAGTAGGCTCTCGGCAGTGGCTTTGGCGTCTGCCAAGCGAGTTTCTAAATCGCTTTTGGTGTCGTTTTGGGGATTATTCTTATTGTCGCTCATGCAAAAGATTTCCTTAAAATAAGGAAGTGATGATTAAAAAAGGGGAAATAAAAAGATGGCAGGCGACGAGGGACTCGAACCCCCAACCTGCGGATTTGGAGTCCGCTGCTCTACCAATTGAGCCAGTCGCCTAAGGGTGTTAAGGACTGCTATTATATACATATTTTTGGCATTTGCAAGTATTTTTTTAAAATTTTGCTAAAATTTTTGGCTTTCTTTTCATCTCATTTGGTGTTAGGATGGTTTTATTTTTTGGACAATATCATGAAAATATTTGCCCTACCCCTGCTCGCCCTAGCCTTGTCGCTCGGTGCGTATGCCACCACCAATCCTGTCCACGAACCCACAAAAGCCACCGCCATGACCCACGCTACTTTAATCAGCCCTTATGATTTTAATACCACCATCCATCGCCTAAAATCCACCATTGAAAGCAAAGGCATGACCGTATTTGCCGTCATTGACCACGCCAAATCTGCTCAAGAAGTCGGCATGGATATGCAACCTGCCACCGTCCTTATCTACGGCAACCCCAAAGCAGGTACGCCACTCATGCAAAAAGACCCTGCCTTTGCCTTAGCATTGCCCTTAAAAGTGCTCATCACTGAAACAAACGGACAAGTGCAAGTCATCTACACCCCTGCTGATGAGCTGATTAAAGGCAGTCAAATACAGCCATCTGATGTGGCAAATACGCTTGCCAATGCCGAAAAGTTGATTAAAACGGTGTTGGGGCAATAATCTAAACGACAGTAAATTGGGTAAACTCCTTACCCAATTTACCCCCCCTTTTTTTTAACTACCCCTTTCTAGGCGAACCCAAATAAATGGCAAACATTACCAAAAACGCCCCACCCCATTGCATGGCGTTAATCGGTTTATCTAGCCAAAAATAATCAATGATGAGCGTGGCAACAGGTTCAGTCAAAAGCAACAACCCCGTCAAAGACAAGGCGATTTTTGGGATAGAATACGCAATCAGCCCCCACGCCATGCACTGCATGACCGCCCCATAGACCAATATCCAGCCCCATTCGGGCAGTGTGGTTGGCATGATTTTACCCACATCAAACATCAGCATGAGTGGCAATAGAGCCAACGCGCCGCCCACGCCCACCAAAGTCATCATGGGGAAAATCGCCACATCTGCCACTTCATGCGTACGTCTGACAAAGGACATGGACACCGCCAAAAACGCCCCCGACAAAATCCCCGACACAAAACCCCACAAAGCGGACGAGTTGTGAGCAAATTCAGGGCTTGCGATGAGTGCCACGCCAATGGACGCAAGTACCAGGCTAAACAGTTGTAATTTGGTCTGTTTTTCGCCAAACCAAAGAAAGGCGATGAATGCCAAAAAGAAAATCTGCAAACTGTTTAATAAAGTAGAAATACCCGGCCCTACGGCATAGATGCTCTCATGCCAAGGCCCCAAATCAAGCCCCAACGCACCGCCTGAGATGAGTGCCAAGATGACCGCACGGCGTGAACTAGGAAACGGCTGGCGAAATATCAGGGCAAGCGATAAAAAGATGAGTGCCGACACACTCAGTCGCCAAAACGCCATGGCATACGCCCCCACGCCATCCACATGGGCGACAATCAGACTGCCAAGCCCAAACAGCACACAGCCGATGACCAAGCCTATCATGGAAAATAGGTTTTGGGTGTTGGGGGCGTTTGCGTGGGGCATGGCAAGTCCTTTTTTGGCAGAATTTAAAATGGCTTATCAAATAATTGGATAAATTGACTTTGGCATGATAAATTTTTCATGATTTGACAGAATATCGTAGGGGCAAATTGCATTTCCCCTATCTGATTTTAAAACAACAATTTACCAAACGTTTTAAGCCTTTGTCAATACATAACCAATCTTTACAATCTACCATGCTCGGTAAGCAGTGCCATAAACTCATCTTCGCCCACCACACGCACGCCAAGCTCATTTGCCTTATCTAGTTTAGAGCCTGCCCTCTCGCCTGCCAGTAGTACGCTCGTTTTGGCGGATACTGACCCTGAGACTTTCGCCCCCAACGCCTGCAAGTGGGCTTTGGCTTCGTCTCGCCCCATTGCCCCAAGCGTGCCTGTTACCACCCACGTTTGTCCGTCTAGTGGAGCGTTGCCTGTATCCTTAATGACCGCTTGCCAATGCACGTCCAACGCCACCAAATCACGCACCACCGCCATGTTATGCTCGGCACGGAAAAACTCATGGATATTTTTGGCGGTAATCTCGCCAATGTCCACCACCTTTAACAGCTCGTCCACGCCTGCCGATTGTAATTTATCAAGCTCGCCAAAATGCTCAGCTAAGTTTAGTGCCGTACTCTCGCCCACCCCACGAATGCCTAAGGCAAAAATAAAACGTGGCAGGGTTGTAGCTTTTGATTTATCAATGGCAGATAACATATTGGCAACCGACTTTTCGCCCAAGCCTTCTAGGTTTTGTAAAACTTCCACTTTATCCGTCAAACGATAAATGTCCGCCACGGTCTTAATTAGCCCCATATCAAAAAACTTAATGAGCCACTGCGAACCCAAACCGTCAATGTCCATGGCTTTTCGTGAAACAAAATGTATCAGAGCTTCTTGGGCTTGGGCGGTGCAAACAAGTCCGCCCGTACAACGTGCCAAAGCTTCGCCGTCTGGTAGCACCACGGGCGAATCACAGACAGGGCAAGCGGTCGGCAAATGTATCGCACGCACGTTGTCATCACGCAAATCACTCATCACGCCTGAGACTTTGGGAATCACGTCCCCCGCCCTGTGAATACTCACAATGTCGCCTATCATGACCCCAAGCCGTCCAATCTCGCCGAAGTTGTGCAAAGTAACGTTGCTCACGGTAACACCCCCGACATTGACAGGGTCAAGTTTGCCCACGGGGGTGAGCTGTCCTGTCCGCCCCACTTGCCATTCTACGTCCAAAAGGCGTGTCGTGGCGGTCGTGGCAGGGAATTTGTAAGCGGTCGCCCAACGTGGCTCGCGACTTAAAAAACCCAAATCATCTTGTAGGGCAAGCAAGTTTACCTTAACCACCATGCCGTCAATCTCAAAGGGCAACTCATCTCGCCCTGCTATGGTCGCTTGATAAAAGTCATCAATATCTTGTAAATTTGCCACGACTTTAAAGGGCGACACATCAAACCCCTGCGACTGCAAAAAGCTCATCGCCCCGCTTTGGGTCGTGATGTCATCGGGCAAGCCTTGATTGACCGAATAGCCATAAAACGCCAATGGACGGGCTTTGGCAATGGCAGGATTTAGCTGACGCAATGACCCTGCGGACGCATTTCTGGGGTTGGCAAATGTTTTCTCGCCACGCTTTTGGCTTTCATTGTTTAATTTTAAAAATCCTGCTTTTGGCATTAACACTTCGCCACGCACTTCTAAGAGCTTAATGTCCCTGCAATCATCAAGCACCAGTGGCAAGTTACGAATGGTGCGGACGTTGTGCGTGATGTCTTCGCCCACCCGTCCATCCCCACGAGTTACGGCTTGGCTAAATACGCCACCCACATATTTTAAAGATACCGCCAAACCGTCCAGTTTAAGCTCCATTTCAAATTCAGGATTTTGGTTTTTGCCGTCCAAACGGTCATTGACACGGCGGACAAAATTCGCCATGTCATCGGCATTAAACACGTTACCAAGCGACAACATGGGCAAATCGTGCGTGATTTGGGTAAAAAACGGCAAGGGCGTATCGCCCACATTATCAGTCGGGCTGTCGGACTGTTTTAGCGTGGGAAAATCATTTTCTAGCTCAATCAACTTGGCACGCAAACTGTCATATTCGCCGTCTGTAATGGTTGGGTTGTCTAGCACATAATAGGCGTGGTTATGGCGTTTTAGGGCGGTGATAAGCTTACGCATTTGGGCGATAATCGCTGTATCGTCATTGGCAGGTGTATCGGCAGATGAGTTAGCAGAAGTAAATAAATCAGTCATGGTGTTTTTAGGATTTTAATTGAATAATTTAAAAATAGGTAAATTTTAACGTTTAAAAAACCGCCCTATCAAAGACGGCTTTTCAATCATGGTTGATTAACGGTAATCGGCAACTTTGGCACGCAGTTTTGCCAAATACGCCCCGTCTAAGATATAGCCTTCATCATCATGCACATCGGCATTGATGTCTTTGGCTATCATCTGAGCGACCGACACCATGCTGTCAAAACCACGCAGAGCATGGAGGTGTGGCAAAGACAAGAACAACGATAATGCACTAAAATGACTGTCGGTCAAGGTGTTCAAATCAAAGCCTTCCACCGAACCATCATCACCCACGCCCAGCATACTAAACCACAGCTTGCCCGTGCCGTCTTCACGCTCATAGCGGTGATACATGTTCATCACGCCATATTTTAGCCCGTAGGCTCTAACGATATCAAGCACCGCCCTGCCTGAGAGTCCATTGTATTGGTCTTTGGGGGTGATGACGACCGTGACCGTCTCTTGGGCATTGAGCAAGGGGTCGTTGTCTTGGTCAAAGGCTTGCTGTTCTTCAAGATGACGGTCAAGCACAGGCGAGTTCTGGACAAAGTCACTTGACGGCTCGGTAAACCGCTCTTTTTTAATGGGTTCATCGGCTAAAATGTCGATAGAATCATCATCTTGGGGAGTGTTATGAGCATTAGAGTCTTGGCTTGCGACCATGGCAAGGCTTGACAGGGCGTCCGCTTTGGTCTCATCAGCCAACTCTCGCCCTGATTTGACGGGCTCGGCACCGACCGTCTCATCTTGGCTCTGTGTTTCCACTGATAGTGCCGACTGCCCCCGCTCATCTCGGGGCAAAATCGGCAAACCGTCCTTGTACGCCAATGTCTTGGTGTCGCCTTCAAAATCCTTGGCAAGCATACTGCGGATAATCAGCCATAGCCCCAGCAAAATGACCAATACAACGACTATCGTCAAAAAAGTACTCATAGCACCAAATCCCAAAAATCTTTTTCAAATAAATTTTGTTAGTTTATCACGCCTGTTTGATTTAGTCATCTACTTTGGCGGTAAAATTTTGGCATTTGGGCATAAAATTGGCATAGCAAAGCACACTCACAAATACCGCCCCACCATGTCCGCCATGAGCTGGATATGTAACTCATCGGTATTTAGAGCAGGGATATACTCATACGACTTACCGCCAGCGTTGATAAAGTTATCACGGTTCTCTACCGCCAGCTCTTCTAAGGTCTCCAAGCAATCAGCAGAAAAAGCAGGGCTTAGCACTTGCACCGACACGCCTTGATTACCCCATTCAGTCAGAAGCTCGTCGGTGTAGGGTTTTAGCCATTCCTGAGCCCCAAAACGGGATTGGAAACTTATCGCCCATTCGTGTGTGCCAAGTCCTAGCTCGCTTGCGACTAGCACCGCCGTTTTACGGCACTCATCGGCATAAGGGTCGCCTTTGTCAGCATAAGGCTTAGGAATACCGTGAAAACTCATGAGTAGCCTGTTAGCTCGACCATGCTGTGCCCAAAACTTACGAATACTATCCGCCAACGCCTGTATATATAAAGGGTGGTCGTGATAATCTCTGATAAACTGCACGGCGGGCATATTACGCTTTTTCATGCAATACTCTGCCACTTTATCAAACACTGCCCCTGTGGTCGTTGCCGAATATTGTGGGTACAACGAAAAGACGATAAAGTCATCATAGCCTTTATCTTGTAAATCCGCCATGACCGCCTTGATGTTAGGATTGCCATAAGTGGTCGCAGGGACAACAGGGACGTTTTTGCCCTGCTTGGCAAGGTGGTCTTCAAGCAGGCTTGCTTGCTGTTTTAAAATCGCTAGCAGGGGTGAGCCGTCTTGTGTCCATACGCTTTGATACGCATGAGCGACACGTTTGGGGCGGGTGGTTAATACAAACAGATTAAGGATAATTTGCCAAATAAAGGGTGGAATCTCAATCACCCGAGTATCGGACAAAAACTCACGCAAATAACGGCGAACGCCCTGTGGGGTGGGTTCGTCAGGCGTGCCTAGATTGACAAGGATAATGGCGGTTTTCATGAATGTTTATCATTTAAAAGTTTAACTTAGTTTATCATTTTTTGGTAAAATTGCGAGAATTATTTGATAAATTTTATCATTGAGAAATTTAATGAAATTTTAATCATCTTTGGATAATCTCATAAACCCCCAATCATTCATTTTTATCAATCACATGACCCCATTTGGCATCATAATCCGCTTTTTGCAATTTATAAATTTCAAATACACACAGCTCATCACAGCCATTATCACAGCATTCATAATCTTCGGGCGGTTCGGGTGGGGGTGGAATGTCGTTTGGGATTTTAGGTGCTGATGCATGGTCGCTCATAAGGGTCTCTACGATTTTGGATGGATGATTTTTGGATAAATGATTTTTGATAATTGTTTTGATAAATGGTATTATACCCCCTAAATTAAGCCTTTTTAAACTTTTCAAACAAATAAAAGCCACATCATGAACACCCAAACCGCCCTAACCCATGCCCTAACCGCCCTGCACCCCACGCACATAACCTTAGATAACGAAAGTCATATGCACGCAGGGTACTTTGACGGTAAAGAGAGCCATTTTAAACTCATCATCGCCAGTGATGAGTTTGTCGGCAAACGTCTGGCGTCTCGTCATCAGCTTGTCTATGGTTTGGTCAATCCCTATCTGACCACACAAGGCGGTACGGTACATGCCCTTGCCATTCACGCCTACACGCCTGATGAATGGGCCAGCCTATCATCTGCCCCAAACAGTCCCAACTGTGCCGGACAAAATAAATAACCCAACCTTTATACTTTACACACCCTTTTTTATATAGGTATCTTTATGAAAAAAACACTCCTCTTACTGGCGGTTGTCGCTGTCGCCCTCACAGGCTGTGCCACCACCAACATCGCCCCCCAATACGTCAATCCTGCCAATTATCAAGGCCATGATTGCACCGTCTTACAAAGCGAAGTAGCTCGCATTAGCCAAACCGCCAAAGCCACCGAAAATCAAAACATCGGACTGTCCGCCACAGGTATCGGCATTGGTCTTGCTGGCGGTCGTGGTGGTATCTACCCAACCATCAGTGTGGGGGCAGGGCTTGGCAGTGGGGCAAGACAAGCCAAAACCAACACCCTAGCCAAACTCTATGGCGAGCATGATGCGATGATTGTCGCCGCCCGCCAAAAAGGCTGCGCTTTTGCTCAAAATGTCAAGATTTATGGCGAATGATTGGGATTAAAACCCCATTTATTAGGCAAATACGTTGTGTATTTGCCTTTTGTTTTTTAACCTACTTTTAAATGAGACTTCAATTTAATTTGATTTTAAAATCACAAAAAATTTGCTATCATAAGCCAATTTTTAGTTGACGATTTTTTATGGCAATCACACACCCCCAATTTGACCCTGTCGCCCTTGATTTGGGCTTTCTCCAAGTACATTGGTATGGACTCATGTACCTGCTTGCTTTTTTATCCGCCTACATATTGGCGACTTTTTGGGGCAAAAAACGGGGCGATTTCACAGGCGAGATGGTCTCAGATTTGATATTTTTTGGGGCGATGGGCGTGATTTTGGGCGGTCGTATTGGCTATGTGATTTTGTACAATTTTGGCGAGTTTTTGGCAAACCCTGCTTATCTGTTTAAGGTATGGGAAGGGGGCATGAGCTTTCATGGCGGATTTGTCGGTGTGGTCGTTGCCATGTTCTTTTTTGGATGTAAATACAAAAAACACGCCTTTACCGTGCTGGATTTTATCGCCCCTTGCGTGCCGTTAGGCTTGCTGTTTGGGCGGATTGGCAACTTTATTAACGGCGAGCTGTGGGGGCGGGTGTCGCATGGTGATTATGCTCATCTCATGTACTTTCCCCAAGCGGTTCACGCTGACCACGAGCTTATCAATGCTGACCCGAGTTTACATGAGATTGCCGTGCAAATGGGCGAATACTTCTTACTGCCACGACACCCAAGCCAGCTTTATCAAGCCTTTACAGAGGGCGTACTGTTATTTATCCTCTTATGGTGGTTTGGTAGCAAGCCTCGCCCTCGTTATGCCGTGTCCGCTCTGTTTTTGCTAGGTTATGGGTGTAGCCGTTTTACCACAGAGTTTTTCCGCCAACCTGACGTGGGCTATGAGCTGATTTTTGGCTGGATGAGTAAGGGGCAACTATATAGCCTGCCGATGATTATCGCAGGGGTAATTTTGTTGGTATTGGCTTATAAAAATAAAGTCTGTGATCGGCAAAAGGCATGACGGATTTTAAGTTTAAAGATAAAAGTTTTGAGTTTCCCATTTCGGTTTATCGCAATTACCATTTTAATAAAAAGACACAGGTAATTTTTATCATTATTATGGTAATTGGGTTTATCATCACAACCTTATTTGCATTAATGATTGAAAAATATTGGGGAATGATGGTTTATTTATTGTTAGTCATTGCCTTTTATATTTCAGTTTTGATGTCAAAAAATCCATTGATGGTCATTTATCCTAAAAAAGTGGTGTTTAAAAATTCTGGCATTGGCAATTCAAAAACATTAGATTGGCAAGATTGTCAATTAGAAACCACCACCCTAAAACGAGATTTTGGCGACATTCCCTTATTGTATTTTTTATCCAAACGCAATGATGGCAAAATGGAAAGCATTTTTTATTTAGTTTTAAATAATATTCGTTTTGAAAATGAACATTTTGATAAAGACGATACTTTAAAATTTTTTGAACAAATTAAATTATTAAGTGAAAACCCGTAAGGTGCGTAATACGCACCATTGAAACATAAAACCTAAAACGGTGTGTCATACGCACCTTGTATACCCCTTTTAAGGTATAA
>NZ_MXAP01000067.1 GCF_002027555.1 Moraxella equi | reverse complement strand
TAAGTTCGGTTGGTATAACAGAAATACCAAACAAGTTTAGGCTTTGTTTGTGGTAGATAAGATGCGAACACATTTAAAAGACCATATACAACCCAAACCCAAATAACATCAAACTGTTTTGCTTTGATTATTGGGAATCTTGCAGTGAAGTCATTCCAAAACACAAACTCTTAAAAAGTAAAGCTTAGACACTCACCATAGAAGGTTATGGTAGAATAAGACACCATACCTTGCAAGATTTAAACGTAAGACCAAGGATTATTCTAAAAGCCAAAAGATGATAGAGATCTCCCTCACCTTGCTATTTGCTAAATGGGGTGGATGATTGGGGATGGTTTAGTGATAATGCCTAAATCTTAAAGATTTTATCAAAATGACGAATAAAATCAAAACCCACCAAACTCACAGCATTTATCCTTTATCCAACATCAAAACCAATCTTCCAGCAAAAAGAACGGCTTTTCATAACGCTTGGCTTCTTTGGGGGTGCATGGCTTGGGAGCTAGGCGATTTTTGATGGCAGGATTTTTGGCAAAGGCAATGTCATCGCACATTGCTCTGTTATGATAGGGGTGGATGGGTAGGTGCTTTTGTCGTAGGTTGGGCGTGTGTTCGGGGGTGTTGGGGTTAAGGTTTGGGTTTAGGGTGACGGGCAGGGGGCTGTCAACCCACTGGATGTGTTGGCAGGCACTGAGCATGCCACAAAGTAGCACTAAGCCAAAACGCACGAGCAGATGAGTCGTGCGTTTTTTTAGAATGATTGATAAGGGCGTGTTGGACATTGATAACATTCTTATAAAATATGGTAAAATTTGACAATTTCAATCAATTTTTGTATGAAAAATGGCTAAATCTTGTTTTTCATTGTCAAAAACTTGTCTGATAGAAAACTCACAGCCTTAAGTTTTTTCCTTGAAAAACGTGCGATTTTTCTCGTTTTTCATTGCAAATACCAATATTCAACACGCCCAAGTCCAAATCAGTTGATACCGCCACGTGACCATGTTGGTTCACGCACCGTCCCTTGGGTGTCAATGGTAAAGGCTTGCCCTGTTTTTAGAGAGCGAATGGTCATCTGACCACGTCCGCCTTTGTGAGATGAATACACGATACGATTACCATTGGGTGAGAAACTTGCTGATTCATCAATGCCTGTGGTGTCAATCGTGCCAGCCCCTGTCACCACTAGGCTACGCCCTGAAACATAGGCGATTTTGCTACCATCTGGGCTGACTCGGGGGTTTGCCCCTGCACCGCCAATGGCTGATGCTTGCCCTGTGTTCATGTTGTAGCGGTAGAGACGTGGTGTGCGTGAGCCATTATCAGCGGTAAAGACAAAAGAGCGACCGTCTGGGGTGTACTGCGGTGAGTTTTCTGCCCCTTTCATGTTGGTTAGGCGTTTTAGATGACCTGAGGCGATGTGTAGCTCATAGATGGATGGGTCATTATTTTCATGACTGCCTGAGAAAAGAATACTGGTGCCGTCAGATGAGAACGATGCCCCTAGGTTATTACCCTTAAATGGGGTAATGACTTGACCGCCACCACTGCTACTGGCACTTTGCAGATGAATGACTGGCAAGCCGTTAGGTTTTTGTACCGAGTAGGCGATACGCTGACCGTCAGGCGACCATGTGGGGCTAAAAATAGAGCCTTGCGTGCTAAATAGCACACGGACGTTTTGCCCGTCAGCGTCCATCACTTTTAGGGTGGAGGTTTTATTGCGTGGGTCGCCTGTCTCTTCGACATAAGCGATACGCCCTGTAAAGTCGCCTGGTTCGCCTGTGATGATTTCATAAATCTTATCGCTCACAACATGAGCGGTGTGACGCAGGGCACTTTGATTATTTTCACTATATTTGGTCTGTCTGCCCTGCATGACACGTCCTGTGGCGACTTCGATGACTTCAAAGACGATGGCGATTTTGCCCCCTGTGACGTTTTGGGTTTGTCCAACCACGACATAATTAAAACCAGCATTTTGCCAATGTGATAGGTTTTGGCTAATCTCGGCAGAGGAGTGGGCACGTTGGGGTAGGTTTTGACTGGTGGTTTTTAGTTCGGTGTGGCTTAGGTTGCTGGCGACGGTGTTGCTGACCACACTGTCGCCAGCAAAGGGAATGAGAGCGACTTGGTAGGGGTTTTGCACGCCATCGACGTCGATGTCAAAGTTAAGCTCGCTGTCATTGGTGTTGCCCAGTGAGCCATAACCCACGGCAAAAGCAGGATTTGCCACGACTAGGGCGACAGCTAGGGTTAGATGGGATAGGGGGGTTTTGATGTTCATGGAGTATCCTTAAAAATGTTTAAACATGATATTTGGGGATGCAGGGCGTGCCTGCCTTTTGTATTTGCAATGAAAAATACCTGTTTAAAAAAGCAGGGGAATCGCACGTTTTTCAAGGAAAAAACTTAAGGCTGTGAGTTTTCTATCAGACAAGTTTTTATTATGAAAAACATCCGACTGCTTAATCTGATAAATCTTAAGATTTTAACTTAATTTTAAAAATTAAGTGGTTGGATAGCCATTTTTCATGCAAAAACGATTAGTTTTTTTCTAAAATATTTCTATATTGTAAATAGTGTTATAAAGGGCAGGCACGCCCTATATATTCTAATTGATTTTAAAATTAAAATTCAAGTCACGATAATTCGTGCCAACAATGGGCGTGAGTGGACTGGCTCGACGCACGGTATCTTCTAGCTGTTCACGCAAATAATCATCACCGCCTGAGACTTGCACGCTCAGCACGTTACCACTACCATCCACTTTGAGCTTGACTTGCAAGGTTTGGTTTTTACCAGTGGCTCGCCAATGTGAGCGAATGTGGCGTTGCAAGGCAGAGATGACCTCGTTGCGGTTGCTACTTTGTTCGCTACTGCCACTGCTATTACCGCCGCTGACTGCCCCGCCACGTCCTACGGTGGGGGTAGTGGGCGTATCTTTGACGGTGCTTTGTCCATCACCCAAACTTCGGCTGTCGGTACGATTGGCACGTTCTTTTTCGGCAATGGCATTATCACGGCGTTCTCGGGCTTCATCAAGCCCTTGGCTATTCTCACGGGCGATGTCATCATTACTGCGTTCCCGAGCTTCTAGCTCTGCCACGGCACGAGCCCGTTCACGCTCTTCGTCTGCCATGGCTTGCCGTTGCATTTCTATCTCGGAGAGTATCTCATCATCTAGACTTTTGGCGTACTCTGCCATTTGAGCTTGGTAGGCACGTTCACGCTTGGCAAGGTCGTCATAATAGGCTTCTAGCTGGGCACTGCGACTGCTGTCAGGGGTGGTGGTGCTTTGGGTGCTGTCGGTTTGGGTGGACTGGGCTTGATGCTCGGCAAAGGCGTCAGCAATGGCGGCTTCCGCCCCTGCTAGGTCGTCCCCTGTAACTAGGCTTGCTTCTAAGGAGATGGTCTCGGGTAGGGGTTTTTGTTGGGTGTAGGCAAACAGCACTCCTGCCACAATCAGCCCATGCACCACGACACTACCCACGAGCGAGAGTAGGGGATTAGGCTCTTTGGTGCCGATGTTGTCTAAGTCTAGGCGTGCGGTTTGATGGTTCATGATAAGCTGTTATTTTTTTATTTTTTGCTGGATTGCTTTTTAGTGCTACTTTGACCGCTGAGCAGTCCAACTTTGGTAACGCCTGCCCCTTGCACCAGTGCCATGACGTGCATGACCGTTTCATAAGCGTTATCTTTATCGGCATTAATCAGTACTTGGAGCTGGCTACCGCTCTCGCCCATGTTCGCCTGTGCCATGTCGGCAAGCAAGGCAGACAGCTCGCTCTCGCTGATGGCTTGGTCAATGGCTCTCTCATGACTGACAAATAGCTCACCATCTTTGGTGAGAGAGACGATGACAGGGGTCAGCTCACTTTTGGTGATGTTACTGGTTTTCTCACTTGGCAAATTGACTTCTACCCCTGTCGTGAGCATGGGGGCGGTTACCATAAAGATGATGAGTAGCACGAGCATGACGTCAATGTAAGGGACGACATTCATCTCGCTATTTAGGGGTTTTTTGGCACGTGCGTAGCTGTTTTTCATGATGTCGCCTAACTCTGACCAGTACGCTGTGCCATGGTGTACTCATGAGCAAATACACCCGTTAGCTCTTCACAAAACAACGCCCGAGACTCGTACAACGCCCCTGCCTTGGCACTAAAATGGTTAAAGGCAAGACTGGCAGGAATGGCGGCAAATAACCCCATGGCGGTGGCAATCAAGGCTTCGGCAATACCAGGGGCGACGGTGGCAAGGCTCACGCTCTCGGCACTAGATAACCCAATAAAAGCGGTCATAATCCCCCACACTGTGCCAAACAGTCCGATATAAGGCGACACCGACGCGATACTGGCTAAGGTTGCCAAGCCTTGCTCTAATATGGCTTGCTGTTTGCCAATGGCGGCTTTAAATTTACGCTCAACACTGTCTAACGTGTCCGCTCGCATTGCCCCTGATTTTTGGGCTTTTAAAAACTCGCCATAACCGACAAAAAATACCTGCTCTAAGCCGGTGCGTTCAGACTCATTGGCGACTGAGCTGTACTGTTTGGCAAGGGTGTTGCCTGACCATAACCATGCTTCAAAATCATTATCAAAGCGTTTGGCGCTGCCAAGTTTGGCGGACAGGCGAAAAATCAACCCCCAACCAATCAATGACAACAACAGTAGCAATCCCATGACCAGTTGCACCAGCAAACTGGCTTCTAAAATCAAATCTAAAACGTTAAGTTCGCTCATCGTATAAAATTTTGTCAAAAATAGCTTATTATAGCCGATTTTTTAAAAAACCACATCAAAAAGTGTGCCTAAGTTTACAAACGGCATGAAAATTATCCTTAATGCCAGTGGCACGGCTTGTAAATCCTTGCAAAAGCCCCATTTATCTGATTTTTAGAATGATTAATGATAACATAACAATGCCAAATACAACCCAAAATCCCAACACTCTCCTACTTGTCAAAGACCGCCACATCGTTCATCGCTTAGAGCGTGAGTTGCGTGGCAATTTTCCTGCTGACATCAAAGCCAAAAAACAAAGAGTGCTTGATGAGCTGATACAGCGTTCCGCCCAAGCGGTACAAAAAAGAGTGGACAGCATTCCTGTTAATTTGCCCGCCTTATTAAATGCCGATTTGCCTGTTACTGCCCGTAGTGATGAGATTATTCGTGCCATACAAAACCACCAAGTCATCATCGTGGCAGGCGAGACGGGTTCTGGCAAAACCACCCAGCTCCCCAAACTTGCCATGCTGGCAGGACGGGGCATTACAGGGCAAATCGGACACACCCAGCCCCGCCGTCTGGCGGCCAGAAGTGTCGCCACTCGTATTGCCGATGAGCTTGGCGAAACGCTTGGCAAGACCGTGAGTTTTAAGGTGCGGTTTAGCGAAGAAGGCACTAAGGACAGCCTTGTCAAGCTGATGACGGACGGGATTTTGCTTGCTGAACTCGCCAGCGATAGATTTTTGACCCGTTATGATACCATTATCATTGACGAAGCCCACGAGCGTAGCCTAAACATTGACTTTATTTTGGGTTATTTAAAACGCCTACTCCCTAAACGCCCTGATTTAAAGGTGATTATTACATCAGCCACCCTTGACACCGCCCGTTTTGCCGAGTATTTTAAAAGTGCAGTAAAAGGCGATGTGCCAATCATCAATGTCGAAGGGCGAAGCTACCCTGTGGAGATTCGTTATCGTCCTTTGATAGATGAGATTGTCAAAAGCCACGATGATGACACTTTTGATGATATGGAAGACAAGCTCCCCAGAGCCTTGACATCTGCTGTCAATGAGTGCTTTGAGGACGCACGCACCAAAGGACACCCAAGCTCATCGGACATTCTTATTTTTGCCAGTACCGAAGCCGAAATCCGTGAAATTGGCGACATTTTGACCGCTTACGCACCGCCCCACACCGAGATTTTACCCTTGTTTGCCCGCCAAAGTTTTGCTGAGCAACAGCGTATTTTTAAGCCGACAGAGGGCAGGCGGATTATCATTTCAACCAATGTCGCTGAGACCGCCTTGACCGTGCCAAACATTCGCTATGTCATTGATTTGGGCTTTGCACGGATTAGCCGTTATAATTACCGCTCACGCATTCAGCGTTTGCCCATTGAAGCCATTAGCCAAGCAGCCGCCAACCAACGGGCAGGACGCTGTGGACGAATCAGTGATGGCGTGTGCATACGCTTGTACTCAAAAGAAGACTTTGACACCCGTCCAGAATTTACCGAGCCTGAGATTTTGCGTACCAATTTGGCAAGCGTGATTTTGCAAATGGAGAGCTTGGGGCTTGGCGATGTGGCGGAGTTTGATTTTATCACACCGCCCGATTTACGCCTTGTCAATGACGGACGAAAGCTCCTACACGAGCTGTCCGCCTTGTCCGACACGCCCACCAAAACCGCCTTTAAAAAATCCCAAAAAGAGCAAAAATCAGGGCAAAAAGTGGGGCAAAAATCCAAGCCGTCAAACTTAACCGACATCGGCAAAAAAATGGCAAAAATGCCCATAGACCCACGCCTTGCCCGTATGCTGATTGCAGGGCACGAGTTTGCCTGTCTTGATAAAATGCTCATCATCGTCTCCGCCCTTGCGGTGCAAGACGTGCGTGAACGCCCAGCCGATAAACAAGCCCAAGCCGACCAAAAGCACGCCCTGTTTCGTAAGGATAATTCTGACTTTTTGTTTTATGTGGAATTGTTTGATGTGCTGTTTAATGCCCACGAAATGCACGGTGGCGAGAAACTGACGGGCAATGGGCGAAAATCCTTTGCCAAAAAGCATTATCTAAGTTTTCCCCGTATTAAAGAATGGCAAAAAACGCACGAGCAACTGACCCAGATGATGAGCGATTTGGGTTATCAAATTTATCAAGAAAATGATAACAATCAAGAACTTATCCAAAATGACAAAGCAAACACCACGCAAAAAGGTCGCATTGGCTTAAAAGGTGGTAAAAAAGTGCTTGGCAAAAGTGCGATGCTCGCAAGTTTAAAGGACAAAGACGGTCATTTTGACAAAAACAAACTCACCAAGTCCGCCCAAGATTATGCCAGCATTCATCGGGCGTTATTGACGGCACTGTTATCCTTCGTCGCTCACAAAACCGACACGGTGGGCGAATATCTGATGACCAAAAACCAAAAGGCACGCATTTTCCCTGCAAGCGTCCTGCATAAAAAAGGGGCAGAATGGGTGCTTGCCTTTGAAGTGGTGGAAACATCGCAGGTCTATATGCGGTGTCTTGCCAAGATTGAGCCTGAGTGGATTTTGTCGGCGGGCAAGCCCTTATTAAAATACCATTATTTTGAACCGCATTGGTCAAAAAAAGAAGGGCGGGTGCGTGCCCATGCCCAGATTAGCCTGTTTGGGTTAATCATTGTTCACAAACAGCTTGTCAATTATGAAACGGTTGATTTGGTGGCAAGCCGTGAGATTTTTATTATGGATGCACTCGTAGGCGATGGGCAAGAAGAACGCTACCCCAAAGCCTTGCCTTTTTTGACCCACAACCGCCAAAAAATCAAAGACGTGGGCGACACCGAAGACAAGTTACGCCGTAGAGATTTGCTGGTGGACGAAGAGCGACTGTATGAATTTTATGATGACAAAATTCCGCCCCACATTGCGTCCGCCAAAGCCTTTGAAGATTGGCTTGGCAAAGTGGGCGATGATGAGTTTTTAAAATTCAAAGACGAAGACGTGATTAATGACAGCGTCATCACAGGGCAGGAGTTTCCTAAGTTTTGGCAGGTGGGGGCGGTCAAATTCCCCTTATCCTATGTCTTTGACCCAAGCTCCGATGACGATGGCGTGAGTGTCAAAGTGGGCGTAGGGGCATTGACCCAGCTTGATGGCGTGGATTTATTGTGGGGCATTGCAGGCTGGCGGTATGAGCTGGTGGCAAGCCTTTTAAAAACCTTGCCCAAAGACGCCCGCAAAAAAATCGTCCCCATTCCCGACACCGCCCGTGCCTTGATGGATAAGCTGGTGCAGGGCAATGGCGTGGGACTCTTAGACCAGCTTTGTGGACAGCTTCTTAGAATGGGCGTGAAGGTTGGTGCCGATGACTTTAAGCCAAGCGAGATTGATACTTATTTACAGCCTTTAATCTGCGTGCTTGACGACAAAGGGCGAGTGATGGACAAGGGGCGAGACCTAGCCAAATTGCAAGCCAAATACCAAACGATGAGCCAAGTGCAAAAGGTTACAGAAGGCATTCACGAGACTTTTCCAGAGCATTTTGACTTTATCAAAACCCGTCATCATAAGGGTATGGTAACGCAGGTGTTTTTTGCGTTAAGTCCTGATGAGACGGGCAAAGTGGCGGTGGTGGAGTTTGGCGACCTACAAAAAGCCTTGACCACCCACAAGGCAGGCGTGCTATCGCTTATCAAACTGACGCTTGGGGCAAAACAAAAACAGCTGACAGGGCAAATTGACAAAGCCTTTAAGATGGCGTACGCTCCTTTGGGCGATTTGGAGAAGTTAAAGGCACTTCTTGTGGATGCGAGCCTACAAGCGACTTTTGAGCGGTATGCCACATCGTTTGTGGACACAAGCGTGCGTGAAAAGGTGGCGGGCTTTGTGCGTGATGACAAGATGGGCGATTTGCTTGACAAAGTGCCTTTGAGTGCAGGCGAGTTTGAGACGGTCAAGGAGCTGATAAGCGGTCAGTTTTTGGCGGTGGGGCAAGAGATGTTAAAGGTGTTAAAGGACATTTACACCACTTGGCAGGTGGTGCGTGGACAGCTTTTGATGCTTGACCGTGAGATTTTTGGCGAGAGCATTGACGACATTGAAGACCAGCTTGATGATTTGTCGCTTGGTGATTTTGTTTACCGAGTGCCTTATGACGCTTGGCGACAGTATCCACGCTACTTACAGGCGTTAAAGGTGCGTCTTGATAGATTGCCCAACAATCTGGACAATGATTTGGACGGGGTTTATACCCTTGATGAGCATATGGAAAGGCTAGCTAACCGCATTCACGACCCAAAAATCAGTGAGTATCGCTGGCTTGTGGAAGAATACCGCATACAGCTTTTTGCTCAGCCGATGAAGACGATGGGTTCGGTGTCGGCTAAGAAGTTGGAGAAGTTGTGGGCAAGTTTGACAACCAAATAAATTGTACACTCTACAAAATGAAAAAGTGCTACGGTTTCCGTTCGTGGTGAGATAAGTCGAACCATGACGGAAACCGACCCGCAGGCAAGCTCAGGGTGAACGGTTTCCGTAGTAAAATTCAATTTTGTTGGCTGTATGTAAGAACCTGTTCACAATCAAAAAATATGCTGCAATAAACCAACCACCACCAACCAAATCATTCACCATGAGAAAAGCCCATCCAAGTGACATCACACGAGAGTAATTTGAACACATACGTCCATTGTTAGAAAGTGCCAGAAAAAAGACCAAGCCTAGGACAATAGACCTATACGAAGTATTCTGTGGATTGCTGTTCCCAAATATGAAGACAAACCTTCATAAGAATAATGATAAAGACGATAATGGACAAGCCAAATCACAACAAAGGTAAGTAAACATAAACTGTTTTTAAATAAAATCAAAAACCATAATTTCTCATTGTAAGCCAAAGGATAAATGACTTTAATAATTTCTTCATTAAAAAATGAAAGATAAACGTTGAAAAAATGCCCAATGTGAGAGTTGCAATAGAAAAAATGAGAATTTCTATTTTTGAAAATAAGGGCTCTTCATATTCCCAGTTCTCATCAAAATTACCATCAAAGTCATTGTCATGTGGTTCTAGGGGCATGGAGTTTCCTACTGATGAGTATGAGAAATAGGTGTGGTGGGGTATACATAGTAATGATTGCGATATTTCATATAACGCACAGGAACGCAAGCGGTAGTATAAAATTCATATAACGCTTCGTGTGAAGTGCTAAAGGAGCGATCAAATTTAGCAGAACGTTTGATGAGTTCATTGATGAAAGAATCTGTGATGTTATTTGTGCGATTGTCAATTGCCATAAGGTGATTTTCTTCAATATGTGTGTTATTAAACTTGATAACTGCTTGAAATTCTTTTGAGATAAGTGAGGGCATGGTGGTTAGCTCCATTTGATAGGGCCGCTCATCTTTATCCCAGAAATATGTGTGTGAAAAACAAACGTGCCTGTAGTGAATACGTTTGTTGCCTGTGTCATTAATGAGTGTTTGAGTCATGCTTTTAAAAAATGAGCTTTGGTGCAGGTCATAATAGCGAAAAATCAGCTGAAAATACAATCTGGTTGCTAAAATTACTGCCATACAACCAATACCAAGCAATATCAAGCCAATATTGTGTAAATTCATAAATATACGCCCAGTGTGATGAATGTATTGTAATCGTTCGGATATAATTTTTTAGCCAACAGATATTTTTTATAAACCGTGCTTTTATGATAAAGATTTTATAAAAAAAACGTGATATAATTACCAGTTAGATTAAAATATTTTGAGAAATTATGCGTTTTATTGATGAAGCTGTAATCAGCGTAAAAGCAGGCGATGGCGGTAACGGTATCGTGAGCTTTCGCCGTGAAAAATTTGTCCCAAAAGGCGGGCCCGATGGCGGTGATGGCGGTAAGGGTGGCAGTGTTTATGTGATTGCTGATGACAACACCAACACGCTTGTGGATTTTCGTTATACCCGTAAATTTGAAGCCAAAAGGGGCGAAAACGGTCGCTCCAAAAACTGCTCGGGCAAAGGGGCGGACGACATTTATCTAAAAGTGCCTGTGGGGACAACGATTATTGACACCGACCTTGATGTGGTGATTGGCGACTTGACCGAAGTGGGGAAAGTCGTGCTTGTTGCTAAAGGCGGAGACGGTGGGTTTGGTAATACCCGTTTTAAAACTTCTACCAACCAAGCCCCCCGTAAAGCAATCCCTGGTTTTGCTGGCGAAGCCAAAAATCTGAAGTTAGAGCTAAAAGTCGTGGCGGACGTGGGGCTAATTGGTTTGCCAAACGCAGGTAAATCCACCTTTATCCGCCAAGTGTCGTCCGCTCGCCCAAAAGTGGCAGATTATCCCTTTACCACCCTTGTGCCAAACTTGGGCGTGGTGGACGTGGGAACGCACCAGTCGTTTGTTATGGCGGACATTCCGGGTTTGATTGAAGGGGCGTCAGATGGGGTAGGGCTTGGCATTCGATTTTTAAAGCACGTTGCCCGTACCAGACGGCTACTTCATATCGTGGACGTAAAACCCATTGATGAGTCAAATCCTGTGGAGAACGCACGCATTATCCTAAATGAGCTTGAAAAGTTCTCTGCTGAATTGTCCAAATTGCCCCAAATTTTGGTGTTAAACAAAATTGACCAATTAGACGATGATGAGATTGATGAGGTGTGTAACAATATCGTCAAAGAGCTAGACTGGCAGGGCGAAGTGTTTCGCACGTCCACCATTAGCGGACAAGGCGTGGACGAGATTAAATATCATCTGATGAGTGAGATTGAGGCGGAGCAAGAGCGAGAGGCGGAGGATGCTGATTTTGCCAAAGAAAGAGCCGAACGATTTGCCAGACTTGAAGAAGAAGTTCGCCACAACACCGAGATTCAAAAAGAAGCCTACCGAGCCCGCCGTAAAGCCGAGCGTGAGGGCGTATCGGACGATGACGATGATGATTGGAATGATGACGACTATGACGTGGCAGTGGAATACGCTCCGTACTGATGATGGGCTGATATAAGGAAAAAGCATGGATAATTTGCCAAAGCGTATCGTGGTAAAAATCGGCTCATCGCTACTGACCAACAACGGTCGTGGACTGGACCGTACCGCCATTTATGAATGGGCAAGACAAATCGCCACCTTACACGCTCGTGGGATTGAAGTCGTGCTGGTGTCTAGTGGGGCGGTTGCCGAAGGCGTGGTTCGCATGAATCTGCCCGAACGCCCCAAAAAATTACCTGCCTTGCAAGCCTGTGCGTCCATTGGACAGATGGGGCTGATTGAGACATGGTGGCAAGCGTTAATCCAAAAAGGCGTGCAGTCATCACAGATTCTCTTGACTCATGACGACTTAGCTCACCGCTCCCGTTATCTTAACATTAGCCAGACCATGAGCCAGCTTTTGGCGTGGCGTGTCGTGCCTGTCATCAATGAAAATGATACGGTCAGCTATGGCGAGATAAAATTTGGCGATAATGACACGCTTGGGGCGATGAGTGCGACCATGATAGGGGCGGATTTGTACATTATCCTAACCGACCAAGACGGTGTATTTACCGACAATCCACGCACCAATCCCAACGCCAAGCTTATCACAAGCGAGCGAGCGATGGCGGATTATCTGTTTGATGTGGCAGGGGACGGTGGTAAATGGGGGTCTGGCGGTATGCTAACCAAAATCCGTGCGGGGCGATTGACCGCCATGGCAAACTGCCCGACCATCATCGCCAATGGTAAGGTGGAAAATGTCATCGTGCGACTGGCGGATGGCGAGACTATCGGCACACGACTCACGACCGACCATGCCGACCGCCTGATTGCCAAAAAGCAATGGCTTGCCACGCACCTACGTATGGCGGGCACGCTCATTATCGATGATGGGGCAGTCAAGGCGATTACCGAACAGCACAAATCGCTACTGCCTGTGGGCGTGCTAGATGTGCAAGGTGATTTTGACATGGGCGATGTGGTGGAGATTGTTAACACCCAAAAAGTGCGGTTGGCGGTGGGTCAAGTTGGTTTTGATAGCAGTCAAGCCAAACAAATCACCCAAAAACACACCGATGAAGTCCTACAAATCCTAAACCTAAGCGACAACGACAAAGCCATTATGGTGCACCGTGATGACATGGCGGTTTTGTGATAGATATTTAAAATTTTGATATTGTTTAATAAAGATGCATTTTACAATTTGGATGTGTAGGGACGAATTGCAATTTACCTAAAAATCAACACCTTATTAAAGGGCAAGTGTCATTTGCCCCTACAAATTTACCCAAAGGTATAGTCAATTAACAATGAAAAAATTTTAAAAATTGATTTAGCTAAAAATTAACTTAACCAGTGGAATGACAATGACCCAGCAATTTGCCCCTCTAAAAAATGACCGCCTACTGCGTGCCTTGCGTTTTGAGCCTATTGATGCCACCCCTGTATGGATGATGAGGCAGGCAGGGCGTTATTTGCCAGAATACAAAGAAACCCGTGCCAAAGCGGGCGATTTTTTGAGTCTGTGCAAGGACACCGACATGGCGACCGAAGTTACCTTGCAGCCGTTACGCCGTTTTGAGCTGGATGCGGCGATTTTGTTCAGTGATATTTTGACAATCCCTGATGCGTTTGGGCTTGGACTTTATTTTGAAGAAGGCGAAGGCCCTAAATTTAAATACACCGTACGCACACCGACCGACCTTGAACGTTTGCCAAAAATTGATGTAAATAGTCAGCTTGACTATGTCATGAAAGCGGTAACCAATATCCGAAAAGAGCTAAACGGACAAGTGCCACTGTTTGGATTTAGCGGTAGTCCTTGGACTTTGGCGACCTATATGGTGGAAGGCGGTTCTAGCCGTGAGTTTCGCTACACCAAAGAGATGATGTACGCCCGACCACAGTTTTTGCACGCCTTACTTGCCAAAATCTCGGACGCTGTCGTGGATTATCTGGACGCTCAGATACATGCAGGGGCTCAGATTGTGCAGATTTTTGACAGCTGGGGTGGGGCGTTGGGTCATCGTCAATTTGTGGAATTTAGCCATAATTATAATCGTGAAATCATCGCCCGCTTAAAAGCCAAGCACCCCGATGTGCCTGTGGTCATGTTTACCAAAGGCGGGGGCTTATGGCTTGATGTTCAAGCGGACAGTCAAGCCGACTGCTTGGGGCTGGACTGGACAATGCCCCTAGACAAGGCAAGACATGAACTTAATGATGCTCAAAAGGCTTTGACGGTCAAGCACAAAAAGCTACAACGTCAAAAAGCCATTCAAGGTAACCTTGATCCTGCCACGCTTTACGGCTCGCCTGCCGACATCAAAAAGGCGGTACATGATATGCTATCAGATGCCTATGTGAATGACAAAACGGGCTATGTGGCAAATTTTGGGCATGGCATTACCCAGTGGGTCAAACCCGAACACGCTAAGGTATTTGTGGATAGCGTGCATGAGTTTAAACTGTAAGCTACTGTCAAAAGTAAAAAAACAGGGAGAAAATGCTTCCTGTTTTTTTGTGGTTAAGCCAAACTGTTTGCCATGATTTCGCCATTTTGACAAATTATCAGCGAAACGCCATGGGTAGACGACAGGGGCGAATGCCGTGTTCGCTGTTCATGACGCAAGCAAGGGTAATCACACCAATGGTGGCGACCTTGCCCTGATTAAAATCATCATCACTGCGGTAGATGTGCTGAGTCATGATGAGACTGGCGGGCTTTTTGGTGACATCAGTAATGGCAACGACAAGGTTGTCATCAACCAAAAGTGGTAATTTATAGGTTAAATCGGCACGACTGACCACAAAATGCACCTTGCCTTGCTGTCCGTCCGTGCCATCTGCCATCCCGTCCGTGTCAAAAAAATAACCATTAAAGCCGAGCGATGTCAGCCAATCCCGACGGCAGTTCTCAAAAAAAGTGAGATGATTGGCGTGATAGACGATGCCGCCAGCGTCTGTGTGGTTGATATATACCAACCGAAC
>NZ_MXAP01000066.1 GCF_002027555.1 Moraxella equi | reverse complement strand
TTTGATTGTGAACAGGTTCTAAAAGACGCAGGGCTGTTTTTCCCCATCGACCCTGGGGCGAATGCCACGCTTGGTGGGATGGTGGCGACTCGTGCCAGTGACACCAATGCCGTGCGATATGGCATGATGAAAGATATGGTATTATCGCTTGAAGTAGTCATGCCTGATGGCGAGATTATCCGCACTGCCAGCCGTGCCAAAAAATCATCGACAGGCTATGATTTAACACGGCTCATCATCGATTCCGGATAGTGACTGAGATTACGGTCAAGCTGTTGGGCTTGCCTGAGTGTGTCGGCGGTGGCATTTGTCATTTTCCCGATGTGGATAGGGCGTGTCAGGCGGTGATGGCGACGATACAAATGTGCTTGCCGATTGCTCGCATTGAACTGCTGGACGCAACACAAAACAGGCACAGCTGTTTAGAGGTATCATTGCCGACTTTGACGGTCAGGATTTTGCGTGGGATGCGGATGAGGGCAAACATAAACAGCTCTGGACGGCACACCACAACGCTTATCATGCCAGCCATGCTTTACGTCGACTGCCAGCGGGCTATCTACCGATGCGTGCGTGCCGATTTCACGCCTTGCTGAGTGTGTGACCGAGACGGTCAAGGACATAGAGATACGTGGCATGTCAGGGCCTGTGGGCAATGGCAATTTTCATGTACTGTTATTGGTGGACATGGATGATGAGCGTGAAGTGGTACACTCTACAAAATGAAAAAGTACCACGGTTTCCGTAGTAAAATTCAATTTTGTTGGCTGTACACGCCAAAGAAATCCTATCACGTCTTGCTGAGCGTGCCATTGATATGGATGGCACCTGCACGGGCGAACATGACATGGGGCAAGGCAAACGTAAATATATGACAAAAGAACATGGCGGTGCCTTGGCAGTGATGAAAGCCATCAAATCCGCCATTGACCCCAACATCATGAACCCTGATAAGATTTGGGAATGATGGATTATGATAAATTATTATGGAAAATCCAAACACAGGCAGGGGATGTCTGTGTTTGGATAGGGTTAACTGGATTTGGTGCGATATTTGCTATTTAACATAATGAAAAGTTATGCGAAAACCGACGCTCATCAGCACCAATCGCCCACTTCTCACACTCTGCACCAGTTCCACACCCCGCACCCCCCCCCCGAAGTTATCCACATTGACCGCCTGACCGCCTACGGACTTAAAAAAGTAAAGCGAACCCCATATCGCACGTTTACTTTTTTAAAAGTCCGTTGGCGGTCGTTTAGGCGGTTATTGTGGATAACTTCTCATTGTACCAATTCAAAGAATCCGACAGCTTCCCCGCTCTCAACCCCTGCCGAATCCACCATCTGTGGTGGTGGATTTAGGCGACAAATTTGTCGTTTTTTGGCAAAATAGGGTGGATTCTGGTCTCATTTTTGGGTCGTTTTGAGTTTTTTTATGAATTTTTTAATCAAAATTTTGCTGATTGTTGTTACAAACATCAAAAATATGATGATAAACGCACCTTGCCAATAAAGCCCCGTGATTTTCCCTAGCCCTTGTTGAATTTCTGTCTCCGCCTGTGTTTGCATTTGCTGTAATGCTTGCTCATTCTTTTCCTGCACTGTCATGGTGCTTTCTTTTGCTTGTTTAAGCTCTTGTTCCAGTTGTGCTATCTCTGAATCATTAAGTACATGTACTTCGGTGTCTTTAAATATGTCTGCGTTCTGTTCTGCCGTCATAGTTCTAAACTCACCTGTCCATTATTCGTAACAACAATTTTTTTGAACGCCTTTTCTAGGATTTCATGCAATAATTCACTATCTTTGACAGGCTCTATGCCATTCTCAATTCTTTTTTTATTAACCTCTATGGCTGTTTTTCTTACCTTTTCGGCTTCGGTGGGGTTAAGTCTAAACATGGTTATCATCGTTTACCTCCAAAAAAAATGCGTATCTAAAACATTTTTACATGTTTACAAAAATTTTACTTGATTTTACATTTTTACTTGTATACAATCTAGTAAATTGTTTCTTGTATACAAGTTTCAGGTAATATATGTTAATGCTCGATACAGGTCAAATACATATTCCATTCTTGGAAGAGTATTGCCGTCTTAAAGACGGTTCTAAGACTGTTTGGGAGTTAAAGCTCGACATCTCACAAATTGACCCATCTTTGAACATTTGGGCTAAAAATGTGGTAGTTAAAAACGGTCATACGGTCAGTATTGATTACTTTCATGTCTATGACAGTATTCCCACATCGCATAGCGGTATCGGCTACAAAATCATGGATACGTCTAACCGCTCTATGCCCCACATTATTCTAAATGCCTCTCTTGCTAAGATTTTGCAGGGTCATAATGTCTACGGCAACACAGACATGATAACTGGTGTTTTTGAAATGCTTGGCACATTTGCCAACTTTCACCCTAAGTTATTGAAATACTTAGACTTTAAAAACGCTTATATTTCTAAGTTTGATGTTACCTTGCCCATGCAAACCCCATCGTTAAAGACCGCCGAACGCATTAGAGAATACCTGCGTAACGTCTCATGGGGCAGATTGAAAAATCTGTCAATCACAAACGAACGCTTAGAATACAATACTTTGTATTTTGGTTCTGTCAATTCAAAAGTGGGTGGCTTCAAGGTTTATTGCAAGGGCATTGAAGTCAATAACCACGTTAAAGAATTGACCGCCAAAGCTCAAAAGGGCGACATTAAAGCCCTAAGAAATTTACAAGTTTACACAGATGATGTGATTAACTTTGCTAATCGTTCTATCAGACTTGAAGCAACCATCAAAAAGAGAATGCTCACTGAAAACAACTTACCAACAAACTTGTGGGCATTTCTCGTTTATCAGCTACAAAACAAGTCTATTTATGAACAGCTTTTTAAACAAAAGACGGAAACATTTATGCAAGCTCTACAAGATATGCGAATGCCCTATGACGATGACACAAAAGTTTATGACCTGCTTTTAAAACGCCTGTCCGAACCAACCAAAGCAGGTAATATCAGCACCACAAAAGCACGCAATGCGTGGAATTTCTACATTCTGCTAAAAACACAGGGGTTTTACGAAGTTAAAAAAACTTCTAGTGAGAGAACATTTCAAAGAAATGTCAAAAACCTATGCGATGCAGGTTTTAACCGTGCCATGCTTCAAAACTTAGGCGGTAAATCAAAAGAAACGACCATTATTCGCCTGCTCAATATTGACCTAAACGCACGCTTACCGCATTCGTACACACACCCAACGACCCAATTTTACGACACATTCTCACATTATTTGTTAAACGTAGCTTAGGAGCTTAAAAATGTTCAAAACCCAAATGTTAATCACAGGTGCTAAACCTTCAAAAGGTACTTTTAAAGATGATGACGGTCAAAAAGTCGATTATGACAGCATTACATTCTATTGCAAAATGCCCCTAATCGGTGGCAAAGGCTTTGCAACCGTTGAATACAAGTTAAAAGACCGCTCGCACGACTTTGATAAAATCTTTGGTGGCTCTGATTTTGCTGGCGATGTACTTGCCGAAGTCTCATATATTGAAGCAACAAACGGCAAAGGCAAAACCATTAGAGAAATTACTGATATTGTTGTTTTGAAAAAGGCTGTTTAAGGAACAAATAACTAAAAATGGCAATATCTCATTAAAAAGGCGGTTTAATTAAATGAAAGGTTTTTTATTAGATGAGCTTGATTATTTCAATCGAATTGTTTTGTATTCCAATACACTTGATAAGTGGATTGATAAAAAAAAAGAAATTCAGACAAAGACAAAGACGGCTCTGTAGTTGTTGTTGTAGCGGTTGCGAATGAGCGAAACCATGACAAAAGCCCATGACGCACTTTGTCTAGCAACAGACAACACGCCAATATCAAACAACATTAAGCGATTGTTACGTTTGATAGCTTGTGATGATGTCATCATGGCTTTTAAAGACGGTAGTTATCTTGTCTATAAGTACAATGATATATCTTACAGACAAGATAAATTAATCATCGCTCAATCTGATGATTTACCTTTTGAGATTTAATTATGTGCGATTATGACCCTTATTCTGATTCATCAGTAGCCAAAGATTATCTTTATGATGATTATGATTACTTATTTGATGACGACGGTTTTTTTGGTTCGTCATCAAATGAATCTAATGATTTGGACGATGAATTAGATGAATTTGATGAGCTATCTTTTTAATGTCCGACACAAAAATATATACCAAAACATATGTTTGCGTTCAACCGCAAGGCAATGATTGTCTTGCATGGCAACAAACGAATTTGGGGCATATCTCGCCCCAATTGGCTGGCATAATAATTTTTTATGCCTTTATGTTAAATCTTGTCGTTTATGGTTTTCGCACCATGCGAAGACAACTATAAACGCTCAAAAAAAGGAAAAATCACTATGAGACCTTCTGTGTATGCTCATAATCCGACTTTTTACCAAAAGTCAAAGGCTTTTGTTGTTGATACATTTAACGACAAAAAAGCCAAAACCGCAATGGTAGTTATCCCTGCTGTTGCCACTGCCAATGTTGCCATGGCAAATACTGGCATCCCTGAACTAACCATCGACGTATCAAGCCTCATGAAAGCTTTTGCCGTGATTATCGCAGCGATTGCAACTGTTGGAATGGCTGTTTTAACTGTCGCATTGACGGCTAAAGCATTTAAGTATATTCGTGGTGCGTTTTAAGATAATTTAGGCGATAAAAACGCCCTTTGTATCAATATGGCGTTTCGCCATATGACTACAAAGGGCGTTTTATCATGATTAATGATTTATTGTGGCTACTAATAATTTTAATTACTTGTTTGGCAATTAGAGATTTATTTAATTAAGGATTTTTTATGCTCGCAACTATACTACGCATTATCATCATCTATATCCCCGCTTTACTTATGTGGATTGCCGTCATAGCAGGATTATTTGGCTATGAACTATAATCGTTCAATCATCACACTGCTTGCTCTGCTATGTGCAAGTACGCTAGCACACGCAAAGTCTGCACCGTCTCCCAGTCCATCTAGCGGTAGTCCTGCAGGTGGTATCCCATCAGACTTACTAGACAAGCCATTACCCGATAGGGATGGTCCTAGACTTGATTATGGTAAGCCCTCTAAATGGGACAAAATTAGAAAAAATATTGGCAAATTAAAACCAAGCCCTGCTGATATTGCAATCGGTATCGGGATATATGGCATTGGTGAGCTTGTTGATTTTGTGATGGACCCAGACAATAATCGACCCAAACGCAAAATATCGTGCGAAGTCGGTTTTGGTGATGATAAGCTATCATTAACTCAATATGCTGGATTGTCTCGTCAGCGTAAAGACGCTTACGGTGATTATACCATTACAGCTAACTCCGACACATATAAGAGATTAGCCCAAATTGAGAAACAAACACTAGAACTTTATGAGGGTGGCAGTTATGGCAGACCAAAAAACTGGTCCAATTCCTCAAATACTACTGCTCCTTGGGATGTAACAAGAATAATCAACGGAGAGCCAAGAGTCCACAAATCGGATTATCATGTAGGTGTTCATGTGCGTTGTCTTGTGCCTGACCTTGATACCAAGCCTAACCCAAGCCCTGAAACACAGCCACAGCCAAAGCCTGTGCCAGTGCCTAGTCCAAGCCCTGAAACACAGCCACAGCCAAAGCCTGTGCCAGTGCCTAGTCCAAGCCCTGAAACACAGCCACAGCCCGTGCCTAGCCCTAACCCCGAAACACAGCCACAGCCAAAGCCCACCAATCCACAGGACAGACCGCTACCACCTGAGGTTAACCCCATTGGGACAGAGAATCCAAGCCCCAATCCGTCTAATAACCCCAGCCCAACAATGCCCCCCGATGTAGCCCCCATCGGTCGTGAGCCTGATAATACGGATGCCAAGCCCTTTGAACTCCCTGCCTTTTGCGATTGGGCAAAGCCTGTATGCGATTGGATAGAGTGGACTAAGCAAGATGCCCAGAAAGATACAGATACACAAATTGACATCGATGATGATCAAAACAAGATAGATTTTAGACCGCTTGCCGAAAAGTCTTACATTACTTTGCCCAAGACCTGCCCACCCAATCCAAGGATATCATTTAACATGCCTTTTGTGTCTGGAAATCAATCTTTAGAATTTCCTTTGCATATTTTTTGTGAGGCTTTTGCATTATTTAAAATTGTTGTTATTTTATTTGCTTATATCAAAGCTTTATCTATTGTAGGGCAGGGTCTTTAATGGGTGCATTATTAAAAAAACTCTTAGATTTGGTATTGCAAGGCTCGCTAAAAAATGTCTTATTAGGGGCAGGTTTAGGCGTGGCAAGCTCTGCCATATCTTTTGCCGTGATTAATTATTACATTGGCAAACTTGTTAATTATTTATCCAATTTCGGCACCGCAGGGCAGTTTGGTAATGCTGTGATAGCATTATTCGGCATTGCAGGGCTTGACGTGGCTTTTAGCATTATCATTGGTGCTTATGTTGTTAAGTTCACTATTAAGAGTACAAGATTATTTATAACCAAAGGTAAATAACATGATACGAATTATCGGTGCAGGTAATAGCCTTATTACAGGCCTGCAAGGTGCAGGCAAAAGCCATTTTATCATGAGCCAAATTGTTGAGATATTGACAGATAATGAATTACAGGTCTATCTTGTCAATGTTGATGGGGTTAAAATCAATAATCCTAATTTGCATATTGTTGATAGCTCTTTTAGTTGGGTTAAAGATGCACCCGATAACAGTGTGATTATCTACGATGAGGCGGGCATGATAGACCGCTTTAATAATTCTAATTCAAGAATTAATTCGTCCGAGGATGTGCAAAGATTAACGATGGCAAGGCATCAAGGAAAAACGATTGTCTTTGTTGCACAAGACAGTTCTATTGTTCATCCCGCTGTTCGTAAGTTATTAACAAGACATTTTCATTTTTCAAACCCTTATAATGATAAAGAGCAAACCCATTGTTTTGTATTTCCGCAGGTACAAGACCGCCTAGACGGACAGAATAAATATTGGCAAAACAACGCCATTGAGGAGTTCAAACACCCCTTAGACCCCGACATATTCCCGCTTTACAAGTCCGTCGATGATGGGGCTAACCACATCAAGAAAAAACAAGTCAATAAAAAAGCCCAAAGGGCGATGAGAGTCGCCATAGCGTGTGCAGTGCTTATTATACCTGCCATTTTTATCGCTTTATATTTTGGTTATTCTTACGTTAATGACGTTTGGGGCAGTAAGACAGACCAAGAAACCGTAGAGCAAAAGGGCGATACAAGCGATTTAAGCCCTGTTACAGCCATTCAAACGCCAATAGCTACCCAAGTACCAGAGGGCTACATTGATGACCAAAATGAGCAGTACATGCGTGCTAGACGCATCTATGTTAAGCGACTGCCCCCCGATTATGATGTGATAACCACCGATGACAACATCAGACCATCTGCCGTAATTAAAATGGGCAATAAATGCCGTGTGTACAATGCCCATGGCGACTTAATGACTTATGATTTATCAGAGTGCCAAGATTTTTTAACAGAGACTGGCAAAATTCCAAAATCTCGCACCGCTCATAGTTTTGTCTCAAGTCATGATGAGGCTCAGCCTGTGCAGGTTCAAGATATACAACAAACAAGCCCCCAAGCCGTGCAAGGAGGCATAACAAGTACAGACGAGTACATATTTGCTGACAAGTCCAAAACCGAGCCCATATTTAATTAGGGCGATTGGTGCAAAAGGTGCGGTGCTTTTCGCATAACGCTTTTATGTTACAATAGCAAGCTTTCGCCCAACATGTATCATCATTCCTACATGTTGGGCGTTTGCTATTTAACATAATTAGCATTATGCGAAGTTCTATCTATTAAACAAGTCTCTAAGCAAGTAGGTCAAAAATATGTTTAGTATATCACGCCTAAAATTTGCCTAAGCTCGCCCATGAAGGCGACTTTTCGGCGACTGATTGGGCGAGCGAGTACACATACTTTAGTAGTGTACTAAAAATTTTTCATTATTTTCATTTTCGCTTAACCCGCTCTATGAACTGTTGCCATTCTCTTTTTACCTGCCCTTCGTTGTCTTTGAGTTTTTTGGCAAACTTAGCCATAGAATAAATCTCAATGACAACAAAATTATTGCTATTAACATCATGATTGCAACGTATTGAATGATTGTTGATGTCATGATTTTCCTTAGTTTGATTCATCTGAAATGTAAAAAGTTCCGTCATCTTTGACGTTAACTTTTCCTATTGTTAATTCTAAAATTTTGTATGCTATCTATTAAAACTTCGCATAATGCTAATTATAGCATAGATTCACCCAAATTTCCATGCTGTTATTTTTACCAAATCTTACGCTTTTTATCTATTTTTAATTATGTACGAGTTTAACTCAAAAAAGCAGGCGTGTTTATCGCAAACTCTTAATCACGTGCATGACCACCCCCACAACCATCATATGGTCGCCATCTTTAAAACTAAAATTGGGATGTGGGTCAGCTTCGTTTTCTGAATGTAGCTCCAGTCGCCCATCTTTAAACTTGTGCAAGCGTTTAATGGTAAATTCACTGCCCAAATCTGCCATCACAATATCAAAATGCTTTGGTTCTACCGAGCGGTCAATGATGAGCAAATCATCCTTATCAATGCCAGCATCCAACATTGAATAGCCCCCACATCGCACTACAAACGTATCACTCTGACGCCCGACCAGATAGTCATTAAGATTAATCTCTTCGCTTTGCCCGTCGTTATAAGCAGGCAAACCTGCTGGCACCTTGGCAAGGCTCATCAGCACCGACATATCTGTGTCATCATTGGCAGGTATCATGGCATCAAGTGGCACATTAGGGCTTTTGATGACCGCTGAATTTGCCAATGTCTGTATCATGTTCTCAGTCATCTTATCTATCATCGGCACCAAAATACTCGGCACCCGTTTGACGACCGTCTTGATGGCAGATGGCTTTCGCCCTGCCCCTTTTCGCTTACCACCATGAGAGTTTTCGCTCGCCCCTTTGTCTTTGAAACTGTTATTTGGCGTGGGGTCTGGGACAGTTTTTAAGATTTGGTCATTTTTGCTCATAAAATTGCTTGTTTTTTGAAAATTTTGTGTTATTATATCATCATCTTGATTTTTGTAACAGTATTCAAATAAAATTTTAGCCAATTTTTGTATACTTTCAAGATAATTCGTCAGTTTTGTCCCACAGCATTAAATTGACGTCCTTTTTTGTATTTGATAGTGAGATTAGCGATGAGTACATCTTATGACATGGTTAATTATGACGCCACTCAGCACGTGGCACATTCGCAGGGCAAAAAATCTTTACGCCCCATAAGAAATTATATCATACAACTAATCTGCTATTTATTGCAAGTCGTTATTGTCATTTGTCAGCAATTAGAAATGCTTTATCAAGACATTCGACAGTCGCTATTACATATCAAACAAGACATCACAGGTAATAATGTGGTATTTTACCATAAGAGCAGTGTTAAAAACATTCGCATAAAAACGCCCAAATTTTACCAAGTCAAACAAGGATTGCCTTTGGTTTATCAAGCGTTTAGCCTGACCTTGTTTGTCATGATAATATCCAGCGTGGCACTGATGTTTGTCAAAGCTGGGTTTTAAATTTACCCTTTTCAATGTCATTTCTTTTTAAATTAAAACTTTAACAATTCAAGCTTGTATAGGCGATGAGTATTCATTGCCTTTTTGTTTTGCATCACTCATCTTAATTTACGTGAATTTGTTGGAAAAATAAAATTAACCTTGTATTACAAACACCAAAAATGGTACATTTTCAAAGCAGGCACAACCTAAGTTTGTATTTTTGCTACGTCCAAACAATAATTTTTATTCAACATACCTCAAAAATACTTCACTTTTTATTTTGTATAAACCATGTTATCTTATTTTTCATCTCTGTTGATTTATAGATTTTTTATTTGAGAATAAACATGACAACAGCCGAACAAAGCATATCGCCACAAACCAATGCACAAACACAAAAACTCACTTGGAGGGCCTTCGGGCCTGGCATTTTAATGGCATCTGCCGCCATTGGCGGTTCGCACCTTGTATCGTCCACCCAAGCTGGGGCGTTGTACGGTTGGCAACTTGCCATTATGATCGTGCTTGCCAACTTTTTTAAATACCCTTTTTACCGCTTTGGCACAGAATACGCCTACAAAACAGGCGACAGTCTCGTGGCAGGTTACGCCAAAAAATCCAAAGCCTACCTTTGGGCGTTTTTTGGCTTATCTGTCGTCTCAGGCGTGATTACCACAGGGGCAGTCGCCCTGCTCTGTGCGACCATTTTGGGCTTTATTTTGCCTTTTGAGCTAAATCCGCTTGTCCTATCCATCATTGTAATGACCGTCTCATGGGGGCTACTCATTGCAGGGCATTATAAGGTTTTGGACAATATCTCAAAGTGGATTATTCTGGCATTGACGGTTGCCACCATTTTGGCGGTCATCATCGCAGGTATGTCGCCAAAAGAAGTCGCTCCTGATTTTGTGTCGATGTCACCTTGGAACTTGGCGTCTTTGGGCTTTATCATCGCTCTTATGGGTTGGATGCCTGCTCCACTTGAATTTTCGGTCATTACATCTGTGTGGACTGCCAAAAAAATCCGCACCGACCGCACAAGCCATTTTCAAGGCGTGGTAGATTTTAACGTGGGCTATTTTACATCGGCGATTTTGGCATTATTTTTCTTGACGCTTGGCGTGTTTGTGCAATACGGCACAGGCGAAGAGATTGCCACCAAAGGCGGTGCTTACATCGGTCAGCTTGTACAAATGTATACAGAAACAATCGGTAGTTGGTCAAAAATTCTCGTGGCATTCATCGCTTTTTTGTGCATGTTTGGCACGGTCATCACGAGTGCAGACGGCTATGGGCGTACCAATGCCGAGAGTCTGTCGCTCATCAAAACAGGTACGACCGAGCTTACCGAAAAATACGTCATGCGTTGGACGACCGCTATGGTCATTGGTGGATTTATCTTGATTAATGTGTTTGCAGGACAAATGGCAAGCCTACTCAAATTTGCGATGATTAGCTCCTTTGTCTCCGCTCCGATTTTTGCCTACCTTAACTACTCTTTGGCAAAATCTGAGAACCTACTCACCCCAAAAATGAATATTTATGCCCTGCTTGGCATTGCTTTTTTGGCGGGATTTGCAGGATTGTTTTTGTTGCAGTTTTTTGGGATTATTGGTTAAAACTTGCAAAAAAACACATCAAAAAAAGGGCGACATCAATCGCCCTTTGTTTTTAAAAGCACCCTACCCTATTCCGTACCAAATTCCTTACGCTTATTGGCAAAAAATCTATCTAGCCTATCCATCGCATCTTCTAAGTCTATCAAATTGGGCAAAAATACGACCCTAAAATGGTCGGGCTTATCCCAATTAAAGCCCGTGCCTTGCACCATCAACACCTTTTCTTGGATAAGCAAATCCATCATAAAATTCATATCATTTTCAATGGGATAGATGCCTGTGTCAATCTTAGCAAAGCAATAAAACGCCCCTTGCGGTTTGGTGCAACTGATGCCCTTAATGGCGTTTAGACGAGAGACCGCCATTTCACGCTGTTTGTACAGTCGCCCTGTCGGTGCGGTCAGAGCTTGCATGGACTGATAACCGCCCATTGCCGTCTGTATGGCGTATTGGGCTGGTACATTGGCACACAGTCGCATACTGGCAAGCATGGTCAAGCCTTCGATAAAGTCGCCAGCATGGTCTTTTTTGCCAGAGAGCATGACCCAGCCCGAGCGATAACCTGCAATGCGGTGCGATTTTGACAAGCCGTTAAAGGTCAAAACGAGCGTCTTATCGGTAATCGTACACATGGGCGTATGCACAGCATCATCATACAAAATACGGTCATAAATCTCGTCTGCCATGATAACCAAGCCGTATTTTACCGCCAAATCGGCAATCTGCTCTAAGATTTCCTTGCTATACAATGCCCCTGTGGGATTGTTGGGATTGATGATGACAATGGCTTTGGTTTTGTCGGTGATTTTGCTTTCAATGTCCGCCAAATCGGGGTGCCAATTATCCTCCTCCACACAGCGATAATGCACCGCCTTGCCCCCTGCAAGATTGGCGGACGCTGTCCATAGCGGATAATCAGGCATGGGGATAAGCACTTCATCGCCGTCATCAAGCAGGGCTTGCAAGGTCATGACGATAAGCTCCGACACGCCATTACCGATATACACGTCATTGACATCGGTTGCCGACAGTAGTCCTTTGGCTTGATAATATTGCAAGATTGCCTTGCGAGCTGAAAAAATTCCCTTAGAATCGGAGTAGCCAGACGCATTTTGCAAGTTCATCGCCACATCTTGCACTATCTCATCGGGGGGCAACAGCCCAAACGGCTCAGGATTGCCAATGTTGAGCTTGATGATACGCTGACCTTCGGCTTCCATGCGGTTGGCAGTTTGCAGAAGTTCGCCACGAATGTCATAGCAGACGTTGGCAAGTTTGGCGGATTTTTTTAGGGCTTTCATGGGGGCTGCCTTATAAGAATGGTTGTGTAAATTTAATAGATTATATTGTAAATCAATATCTTGACTGGCATTATTAGCGGTTGGATTTGTCGATACATTGCCTGTCAAAAGATAATTTTCGGTCGTGCCTAGCACTTGGGCGACTATGGGGAGTTTGCTACTGGTGATGCCATTTTTATCGCATTCCCAGTTGGCAATCGCCCCACGACTGACAGACGCACCGTGGGCGTTTAACTTATCGGCTAGGGCTTGGGCGGATAATCCTAAGGATTTTCTAAGCTGTTTTAGGCGTTCGCCTTGCGTGGTGGGCGTATTCGGTGGATGGGTGTCTTTGGTCATCGCAGTCATTGCAAGTAAAAGTTGCAATTATCATACGCCCAATTGGCTAATTTTGCAAGAAAATTTTTGGATGGGGCGTATTGGGTGATTTAAGCCTCACAATCCAGACAGTTCATAGTAGCGATTGGTGAGTAATAAAGCCGTACATAGCCCAGCCAGTATCGCTACCAACCATGAAAATCCCCAAAAGAAACTGGCAACCAACACATAAACAAATAATGAGATTAGGGTGATTGCCAGCACCAAATACATCTTTACTTTGGTTGTTTTTTGTTTAGAAATACTGGCGCTGATTGCAAATGCCACCATTAGATTTACCATGCAAGACCATATCATTATTCACCCCAAATATCATCAGTCATGCTCTTATGATACTTGTTACCGTTACAAAAAGCAATTTGTTCTACGGTCTTTTTATGTTACACTTACCATTATTTGCAAGTATTTTGGAAGAAAATCATGTCATCATCTCACGCACTCACCGCCAACGACATCGCCCACATGAGCGAACACGACTGGCAAAACCGCCTAAGTGATGATGAATATTATATCCTACGCCAAAAAGGCACCGAGCGAGCTTTTACGGGCTTTTATACCGATGTGTTTGATAAGGGCGTGTATCGCTGTAAGGGCTGTAATGCCAAGCTGTTTGGCAGTAGTAGCAAATTTCACTCAGGCTGTGGCTGGCCAAGTTTTGACAAGACAATCAACGACACTGCCCTGACCGAAACGCTGGATTTATCGCATGGCATGAGACGTATTGAAGTGACTTGCACCAACTGTGTCGGGCATTTGAGGCACGTTTTCCCAGATGGACCAAGGGAGACCACAGGCATGAGATATTGCATTAACTCGGCGTCCATTCATCTTGAAAATCAATAATTTTTTTACAATTATCAATAACTTAAGATAAATCATGACAACCATTTATACCTTTACCGCCACCGATATTCGTGGCAATGTGGTTAATTTTGCCGATTTTAAAGACAAAGTGCTACTGATTGTCAATACCGCAAGCAAATGCGGATTTACACCACAGCTTGCAGGCTTGCAAGAATTACACACAAAATACCACGACAAAGGCTTGGTTGTCATCGGTTTTCCTTGCAATCAGTTTGGCGGACAAGAGCCTGATGACGAAACTGGCATTGCAGGTTTTTGTGAGATGAACTATGGCGTGGATTTTTTGATGATGAGCAAGGTTGATGTCAATGGTGACAACGCTCACCCGATTTTTGAGTTTTTAAAACGTGAGCAAGGCGGAATTCTGACCGATGCAATCAAGTGGAATTTTACCAAATTTTTGGTCGGTCTCGATGGCAAGGTGCTAGACCGCTACGCCCCCACCACCAAGCCTGAGAGTTTGGAAGATGACATCATCAAGGCATTGGCTTAAATTGGCAAATTTATATAGATTTTAATTTAATAAAAATCAAATACTTATAAGAAATTTTAAAATTTTTTGCAAAAACCATTTGACACCCATCAAAAAATCTATATAATACGCACCACAACGAACGACATACATAACAAATAAACATGGTTTAAATTGTTTATTAAAATAGTTAAGTAAGTTGAGTTCGGGCGGTTAGCTCAGTTGGTAGAGCGTCTGCCTTACAAGCAGAGGGTCAGCGGTTCGAATCCGTTACCGCCCACCATTTTAAATCTTTTATGGTTAAAAAAGATTAGCTTAGCAGCGGTAGTTCAGTTGGTTAGAATACCGGCCTGTCACGCCGGGGGTCGCGGGTTCGAGTCCCGTCCGCTGCGCCATTTTTAACTGGTTTTTCCAGTTTATCCCCTAAGTCTCCCCTGACTTAGGGATTTTTTATGTCTTTTGCGTGTCTATTTATCAATCATTTGCCAATAAATTTTCAATAAAATCTTTCAAAAATCTAGGGCGTGCCTACCTTTGGTATTTGCAATGAAAAATGAGAAAAAACGCAGACTGATTGTCATTCTATCAGATTTTCATGCAAAAATTGGTTGCAACGTTAAATTTTTATCATTATTTCTAAAATATTATCAATGTTCAACATTCCCTATCATTTATTTTTTACAAAATTTTACAAAATTTATCATAAATAACTTACCCTTTTGATAAAAATAGCATAAAATAGGCGGATATTTGTCCACTTTTGTGCTATTTTATCATGCGACATCGTACCCTTGACCCCTTTTTTCGCCGAATACTGATTGTGCTGTTTTGGGTGATTTTTCTGTATGCCCTGTATCTCATGCGTGCGGTGATTTTGCCTTTTGTGGCGGCGTTTATTTTGGCATACATGCTAAACCCTTTGGTAACACGATTGGCTCGTTACATGAATCGCATGCTTGCCATTGTGGTGGTGTATTTTGCCAGTGCGGTCGTCATGGGAGCGTTGCTGGTGTGGTTCGTGCCTGTACTGTGGGGACAGCTGACCCTTGCATGGGAATCACTGCCCCTTGCTGTTGAATGGTATAACACTACGGCAAGGGCATGGATAAGTCAGCACATGGGCGGACGTCCCATGCCTCTTGAAGTTGATGTCATCTCAAATGCACTCATTGAGTACGCTCAGAAAAATTATCAGGTGGCGGATGCTCAATCACTCATTAAAAAGGTATTAAACTCAGGCATGGTGGTGGCGAATAACATCGGCATGGCAGTAATGGTGCCGATATTGACGTTTTATTTTCTCATCGGCTGGCAAAAACGTTTGGATGTGTGGCTACATGCCATGCCAAAACCGTCTCAGCCTAAGGTATTAGCCATTGCCAAAGACTGCGATACCACGCTCATGAACTTTATCAAGGGTCAGCTTAGCGTCATGTTACTGCTTGGGGCGATTTATGCCATACAACTACAACTCATCGGACTAAAATTCGGACTGCTCATCGGCATCGGGGCAGGCGTGGCAAGTTTTGTGCCGTATTTGGGTTTTGGTGTAGGAATTATTGTAGCGATTGTCGTGGGGCTGTTCCAATTTGGTTTTGACCCCATTTATATCGGTCTTATCATTGGGGCGTTTATGGTCGGTCAAGCGATGGAAGGCTATGTATTACAACCCTTACTGCTTGGCGATAAAATTGGATTGTCGCCATTATGGGTGATTTTCTCGGTATTGGCAGGAGCGTCCTTGTTTGGTTTTGTTGGTATGCTCATCGCCCTGCCCGTGTCGGCAATTTTAAATGTTCTGTTTCATCATGCGTACTGTGCTTATCTGGACAGTGATTGGTATAAAGGGCAGAAACAGCTGACGTTGTGGTAAGTTTTTAAACCACTATCGATTTTTAAAAAATAAATAATGGCAGGGTTTGTCTTTGACATTATTTATTTGGGCGGTTATTTGGGTTTGGGTGGCAGATACGCTATAATGGGCAATTTTTGACACTTTACCGGCTTAACCGATGAACATTCTTAACCACTTTAGCAAAGACCAATGGTTCTCAAACGTCCGTGGCGATGTGCTGTCAGGGCTTGTGGTCGCCCTCGCCCTTATTCCAGAAGCGATTGCCTTTTCCATCATTGCAGGGGTTGACCCAAAAGTGGGGCTGTATACATCCTTTTGCATTGCGGTGGTGATTAGCTTTTTTGGTGGTCGCCCTGCCATGATTTCGGCAGCCACGGGGGCGATGGCACTTGTTTTGGCAAGCCTTGCCAAAAATCATGGGCTAGAATACATGCTTGCCGCCACGCTACTGACAGGCGTGATACAAATCATTTTTGGCTTTTTAAAAGTCGGGTGTCTTATGAAATTTGTCGCCCGTGCGGTGGTCGTGGGCTTTGTCAATGCGTTGGCGATACTGATTTTTATGGCACAACTGCCTGAGATTTTGGGACGTGGCATGGCAACCTATGTCTTGATTGCACTCGGGCTTGGGATTATTTCTGTCTTTCCTTATGTTCCCAAACTTGGCAAAATCCTGCCATCGCCCCTTATTACCATTGTCGCCTTGACCATCATCAGCGTGATGATGGGACTTGATGTGCGGACGGTGGGCGACATGGGCGAGTTGCCTGATACGTTGCCTGTGTTTTTGTTGCCTGACATTCCCTTGAATTTGGAAACATTGTCCATATGCACTTAGCCTATCGGCGGTGGGTCTGCTTGAATCCTTGATGACGGCAACCATCGTGGACGAGATGACCGACACCACAAGCGACAAAAACCAAGAATGCAAAGGGCAAGGGGTCGCCAACATCGTAGCAGGGTTTTTTGGGGGCATGGCAGGCTGTGCGATGATTGGGCAATCGGTCATCAACGTCAAATCAGGCGGTCGCACACGGCTATCCACGTTGTTGGCGGGTGTGATTTTGCTTATCATGGTCGTATTTTTGAGCGATGTATTAAGTGTCATTCCCATGCCAGCACTGGTGGCGGTGATGATTATGGTGTCCATCGGCACGTTTAATTGGCAGTCGGTCAAGGAGCTAAAAACGCACCCCTTGGGCTTTAATGTCGTCATGATTGCCCACGGTCGCCATCGTGCTATACACGCATAATCTAGCCCTTGGTGTGGGGGCAGGCGTGCTACTTGCGTCTTTGTTTTTTGCCAATAAAATCGGTCGCTTTATGTCGGTACAATCCTTACCCACGCCAGATGAGACCGCGCTTGCCTATGGCGTGGTAGGGCAGGTATTTTTTGCCAGTGCTGACCGATTTGTGGCTCAATTTGATTTTGATAAGCCCGTCAAGGCGGTAAGCATTGATTTGACTTATGCTCATTTTTGGGACGTAACAGCCGTATCCGCCCTTGACAAAATCGTCATGAAATACCGCAAAAAAGGCGTATCGGTAGAAGTCTTTGGGCTAAATGAAGCGAGCAAAACCTTGGTGGATAAATTTGGCGTACATGACAAACATGATGGCAAGGATATTATTTTTGAGCATTAGGGCGATATGACTTGCAAAACCGCCAAAAATTTGGTATATATAGCACATTTTTAAATCAGTTGAAAACCGCTGAGCGACTCTAGCAGACTTTGGGATACCAAGCTTACATGACCGACCTTTTTCAGTCCGCCCTAGACCTTGATGTACAAGAGGAATCTCGTCTTTCGGATTTTACGTCCGTGGGCTATCAAGCAGTCATCATCGCCACCCAAAAGCTCTGCCAAGGCGAGTTGCCTGAAATCTTTATTTATGGCAAAAAAGGCTCTGGCAAATCCCATCTCGCTCTCGCCATTTATAACGAATACACCAAAACAGGCAAAACCGCCATCAGTCTATCGCTTGACAAGATGATAGAGAGCGAGGGCGATGACGCGTCTGCCCTACAAGGCTTACAGCTGTTCGACCTTGTGATACTAGATGATGTCGAGGCGGTAGCACGCAGTCATGAATGGCAAGAGGGACTGTTTCATCTGATTAATGAAGTCAGACGTGAACAAAAACAGCTCGTGTTCCTAGCCAACGACCCTGCCCGTGAGCTGGACATTAACTTGCTCGACCTGCTCACGCGGCTGTCGCTTGCCCCTGCCTTTAAACTGCCCGATGGCGATAACCCTGCCGACCGTGAGGCAATGTTAAAGTCCATTCTAAGACGTAAAAACTGGCGACTGCCCCCTGTTATTTTTGAATATCTGGTCAGCGATGGTCCTTATAATGCCACGGACATGATGAGTGTGCTAGACAGCATCTCGCCCCTGCTCACACGATTGGCACGCACGCCCGTGAGCAAAAAAACCTTAGAAGACACCAAAAAAATCATCGATAAAGAAACTCTACTTTTGGAGCTGGGCGACTACATCGATGACATGGATGGCTGATTTTGTTTTACCGATTTTAAATAATTAGCGTTTTCTCACTTTCTCCAACCCCACCCAATAGGAAATACCATGAAAAAATTAAGCCTACTGCTCGCTCTCGCACTTGCCACCCCTGCTTTTGCCGAGGTACGTCTGAACGTGGATGAGCACATCAAAGTGACCGCCATCAATGGGCAAGAGATTAAACACGGAGCCTTACAACCACTCAAACGTGAGTTCACCCTTGACGCTGGTCGCCATGTCATTACCGCTCGCTATGACCGCTTATTTGACTTGCCCCGTGGCGAGCATGATTACCTAAAATCAGGTAACGTTACCATCACCGCCGACCTAGCGGACAACCAAACTTATCAGCTGGTCATGCCAAATCAGCCAAGCAACTACCGTGACGCCAAAGAATACGCCAAAGCCCCTACCCTTGCCATCAGCCAAAATGGCAAAGTGTTGGCTTCTGAGCAGACCGTAGAGAGTCGCACGGGTATTTTATCAACACTGGGCGACAGCATTGGCGGACTGTTCGGTCGTGATGATGCTACCCGAGCTAACCAAAAAGCCATCGCCGCCCTTAACCAAGCCCCCACGCAGCCCACCACTCCAACCATGGTCACCCCCAAGGATAACCTAGACGGCTTTATGCAACTGTGGCTCAACGCTACCCCCGAAGAGCGTGAAAAAATCCGTCAATGGGTTGAAAAATGATTTAAGCATTTTTAAAAAGCTGTCTTTGGACGGCTTTTTTGTTGGCTATAAACTGCATACGCCAAGGAGATGATTTTGAAATTAAGCAAAAAACAAATTTTCATGGTTAAATTATAATATAATGATTGATTTGACCTGTAGTTTTCTTTTTAAAATAAGAGTTTAAAAAATGGATTATGTTAAATAAAATAATTTCCACAACGCTTTAAAAGTTTGTTAAAATACAAAACACTGTTATATTATGATGTAGCCATATCATGTCTGTTTATCAATTAAAAACTGCGTTTCAAAACAAACTTCGCCCCATCAGTAACACGCTGATCAAACAAGGCTTCACCGCCAATCAAATCACCCTATCGGCGGTGATATTAAGCCTTATCACGGCTCATCTGATTGCCCGTCACGCAAAACACCATAAGGCTTACTGGTATCTACTACCCACAGGGCTGTTTGTCCGCATGGCAATGAATGCCATCGATGGCATGATGGCAAAAGAACACGGACAAGCCAGTACGCTCGGGGCATGGCTCAATGAAAGTGGCGATATGGTCTCAGACACCGCACTCTTTTTGGGGCTATTGCCACACACCAATCACCCTGCCCATCTTGGTTTCATCACCGCCCTATCGCTAGCAACAGAGCTAACCGCCATCATGGCAACCCTGCTCACGGGCGAGCGTGCCAATCATGGACCCTTGGGAAAAAGCGACCGTGCCTTGGCACTTGGGATATTTGGACTGATAAAGGGGCTGGATAAAGAGCTAAGCCATGAACGCCTAATCCTTATCATCGCCCAGTTGTTACTTATCAAAACCATCATCAATCGTGGGCAAGCCATCATTTACCATCGCCCCGCAAATCAACAGTAGTTTTGCAAGGCCGACAAAGTTAATAAGGATTTATCATGCAACCCATCAGCACAGCAAATATTCATGAATATCACAGCACGTTTAATAGCTATGACGGCACGGCCATGTTCTATCGCTACTGGCTCACCGACAAGTCAGAGCGTGTCTATGACCATGATGACCTAAAAATCATTGTCATGCTCCATCGTGGTGGGCATGAACATTCACAAAGGCTGACCGACATGGCTCATGCCTTCGTCAAACAAGGCTATCAAGTCTTTGCATGGGACGCACGGGGCAACGGACGTTCAGGCGGTGAGCGAGACCATGCCGAGAGCTTTGGGCAATTGGTGCGTGATTTAGATGAATTTTTAAAAGTCATTAAACCCAAACGCACGCCAATGATGAGCAAATTGCACTCATCGCCAGTAGTTTGGGAGCGGTCATTGCCAGTGCCTATGTACATGACTACGCCCCCAATATTCGTGGCATGATACTCGGCACGCCTGCCCTTGCCATTCGTCTGTATGTCCCCTTTGCCCTGCCAGCACTCAAAGTCGCCAAAAAACTCGGGGTCATGTCTCGTGTCAAGCTACGTCAAAGCCCAAGTGCTCACACAAAGCATCTCTCGCGACCTGCTCATCGACTCCCTACAAACAGGGGCACGCCTGCTCGATGACGCAGGTGCTATCACCACACCGACCATGATACTGTGTGCAGGTCAGGATTATGTCGTGGACAAAGAAGCGATACGCACCTTTTATGACCGCATTCGTTCGCCCATTAAGCGTTGGGCGTATTATCCCAAAAGTTTTCACGCCATTTTTCATGAAGTCAATAAACAAGACGTCTTCGCCGACTGTTTGGCATTTACCGATGAACTTTTTGCCAGTCCGCCCCAAACTGTGGACTTGACATCTGCCCACAACCCAACCACACACGCCCAAAGTTTTAGTAAAGACAAAGTCGATACACTCATGGCAAAAGGCTTTAACCCCAGTTTTGCCATGACTAAATTTATGATAGAACGCTTTGGACATGTCAGTGACGGAGTATCAGCGGGGGTAACACACGGCTTTGATTCGGGCGTGTCGCTAGATAAGGTTTATCAAAATGAACCACGTGGTAAGTTCGGTGTGGGCAGGCTCATTGATAATTTTTATTTAAATAACATCGGTTGGCGTGGCATTCGCATTCGCAAAGCTCATCTGTTAGAATTGGCAGAGATTGCCATTGACAAACACCTTAACGCACACCCCGACAAACAGCCCATCAAACTCTTGGACATCGCCAGTGGTAATGGTTATTATGCGTTTGAACTTCTGCATAAATATCCCACACTGACCGCCACGCTACGAGATTATGATTCACACAATGTCAGCGTCATGAAGGATAAAGCTGTCAAACAAGGTCTGTCATCACGAGCGACCATCAGCCAGCAAGACGCTTTTTGTACTGATAGCTATCACTCATCTGATAACGACATCGCCATCGTCTCAGGGCTGTTTGAGTTGTTCTCGGATAACACCCTTATCCAAACCGCTCTAAGTGGTATGCACCGAGAATTATCAGACGGCGGTTATCTGCTATACACCAATCAGCCGTGGCACCCCGAACAAGAATTCATCGGCAAAACCCTAAACAGCCATCAAGGCACAGATTGGGTCATGCGATGTCGCTCACAAGCCGAAATCGACCAATTGGTTGCACAGGCAGGCTTTAAAAAGATTGATATGCGAATTGATGAGTTTGGTATTTTTAGCGTGTCTTTGGCGGTCAAACTTCCTACCTAACCATGACCACAAACACACCGCCCCTTACAAAACCCCCTTATCGCCGAGCCCTACTCATGGCAGGCGGGGGGTTACGCTTTGGTTATTATTTGGGGATTTATCAGGCGTTGTGCGATACAGGCAGGCGACCTGATTTGGTGATTGGTAACTGTGGCGGAGCAATGGCAACCGCCCTGTTATTAGAAGCCCTATCCGATTCGTCAGAGACAAGTCGGCAGTCGCTTATCGCTGTGATGAACAGTCGCTTGCTTTATGAAACTATCGGTAGCATTACTGACAAACGCTCTGACAGTTATGGGCAGTATCTCATGCCTGCCCTAAAACGTTGGTGTCGTTATCAACTCTCTCATCTACTTAACCGTCCTATCCGCCACACTCATCTGACGGATAAACTCATCGGCAACCTCACCCGTCACGCCATCGGTCATGTGGACGGCGAAACGCACACGCCCTGTTGGCGTTTTGATGAACCCATCTCCAAGCCGTCCGCCACACACGTTCTGATTCTCGCCAGTCAGCTGAATCGTATTCACGCCCATCATCAATGGCAAGGGCTACTGTGGACGTCAAACCCTCTGCTTTGGCAAGCCCTTGAAGAGCTAACCCCGACCAACATCATGGCACGCTACTCACCGCTCATTTGTGCCGATTATCATTCGACCAATCTGCCCTTGTCCGTCATGGTGCGTGCGTCCATCACAGACATGTATTATTTACCGCCCCTATGTCATGATGACCGCTGTCTTATGGGCGGAGTCATGGATTTGACACCCATTGAACTTGCCTGTCAGCTTGCCGATGTGGTGTATGCTGAACCAAAATCCCCCTTTGACCGTGTGCTTGCCGAACCTGCCATTCATCACGTCTTTGGCTTCTCGCCCAATGCTCGCCTGCAAGATGTGCATGATTATATGACAAATAACCCCCAAATACGCCATTTAGATACCAAAGATTATCGCCGTGTCCGCCCTTTATTTGACAAAAAACCCAATCTTCGACAAGGGCGTATTTTGGCATATCATCATGATTTTGATACTTTTGTCCAAATCACTGCCGAGCAGTTTGCCTATGGCTATGATGTGGGACTGCGTTGTGATGAGTGAATTGGGTAATTATTTTAAGAGAAAGTTAAAATTTTACTCTATAAATCAATTACTTATATTAAATTAAAAGGCATAAATAAATGAACACCCCCCAAACCATCATCATCTTTGGCGGTACGAGCGGTATCGGTCTTGCCCTTGCCAAATGGCACGCCCATCAAGGCAATCTGGTTACGGTCATTGGTAGCAATCCCCACAAAGTACAAGCCATCTTAGAGCTTGACAACATCACCGCCATCTGCTGTGATGTCCGCTGTCGTACTCAGCGGGATGAACTCTTGAAACGGCTAGATACGCCTTTTTCTCAGCTGATTTATAGCATTGGCAAATATTATCCCGAACGCAAACAAGCCCTTAGTGCCGATGAAAGCCATGATATGCTCATGCTAAATTTGCAAGCCTTTCAAGCGGTGTTTGCTTGGGCAAGTGAGTGTCTTATTCACAAAAAAACAAGTTCAAGAAAAACAAACCATTCATCACACCACGCTCGCCACGCCCACAAGTTTGGTCGCCATCTCATCTGTGGCAGGGCTATTTGACTTTCAAGGGGCAAGCCTATACGCTCACTGCAAGCGTGCGATGATACAAGACACGCTCGCCTATCGCATGGCACTTGCTCCATTTGGCATACAAGTCATCGCCATCGCTTGTGGCTATGTTGACACAGCGACATTAAGGCAGTTGCATGGCGGACGAGCCGACAAGCCATTTTTAATCAGCGAACAAGAAGCCGTCCATCAAATCATTTACGCCATACATAACGACATCGCCCTACACGTCTTTCCCAAACCCATGAAAGCCATTGCCAAGCTCCTGACCGCCCTGCCTCGTCCCTTACTTGCCAAAGTCATGCAATTACAGTACCACCATCAAGACCGCAAATAGTGGCACGCTCACAAGCAGGCTATCCATTCTGTCCAAAAGTCCGCCATGCCCTGCAAGCCACACCCCCATGTCCTTGACCTGATGACGGCGTTTGACACTAGATTCTAACAAATCGCCAACAATACCGCACGCCCCAAGCGACACCGCCAATAGTACCAACTGACCCATGCCAAAATCAGTCAAAACTTGCCCCACGGGTAGGCTTAGTACCATCATCAACAGCACGCCAAACACCGCTCCTTCAATGGTCTTATTGGGGCTAAGGTTGGGGGCAAGTTTGCTAGCAAACAGGCGATGACCAAAGGCTCGCCCCATGAGATATTGGCACACATCACAAACCTGCACCGCAAATAGGACAAACAACAGCACGGATAAAGGCTTGACGGTCAAGGCAAGCCACACCCACGCCAGCCCAAACAGTCCGATATAACCCACAAATAGTCCATCACGCCATGTCCACACCTTAATCACTCGCCACAGCTCCCACAGGGCAATAGCACTCATCAGCATGCCCAATGTCGCCACGCCATACCGCCCAAGTATAAAGGCAAGCCACAGCACTGCCAACAGCCAAAACCATGACCGCACTGTTTGATAAACCTCCTGATATTTGCCCAAGCATTTGATAAACAACATGATAAGCAAGACAACCGCCATCAAGAGTAATAATAAATATTCACTCATGCCAATAACCCCCGCGCACGGTGCTTGCCATAGGACGACAGCACAGAATCCATCATCTCTTTATCCTGCACGGACAGCCGATGTGGACAAATACCCTGTTGCAAGGCAAGTAGGCATATCATCACCGCCACACTCCTAGATTGTCCCATCGCACATTGGCAGATAATGAGCGTGTTAGGCTCGTCTGCTTGCTTGATATCATCATATAACGCCCTGATATTGTTCATAATGGTGTCATCAAAATACTGCAAATCCATCACGCCAAGATTAACATACTGCCACTTTGTCACTGTTCTCTTATCCGCCAGTAGCCTAGCATGGGCAAAATCAGATGCCATCTCCGCACAAACATCTACCCACAGTATCTGCCGATATCGCCCAGCGTATTGGCTTAACTCATCTAGCACATCATCAGACAGATGACCGATTGCCATAATGGTAAACGCTTGGGTGTGAATCACTCGCCTGCCAATGTCGTGACACACAAAATGACACGCCCACGCCAGTCGCCACATGAGCTTATAAATGATGATAATGGGTAAACCCAATCCGTACGCACTGGAACGAAATGCACCAACATGATGTTTATCTGTCTGTTTGGCTAATAGACTGGTTATCCATGACGGCTTGGCATAGAGCCACGCCACCGAGAACAGACCCAAACAGCCATACATGCCCATAATTTTTGCCATGATTGCCCACGCCGTACCTTGATAACCCACCAAGACAGGCACGACCGCCCACCCCAAAAACCACAGCACCCCAAGCGTGATAAACTTCATCATCGCTCGCCCTGTGATGTGTGGCAAGGCATGAAGCCATCGCTCCGCAACCAATACCACCACCGCAAGCCCAAGCCCTGCGACCACGTCCGTCACATGATGTTGCCACGTAAAAAGCGTTGCTCCTGCTATCGCTACACAGATAAGACTTAGCCCTGCACGATACAGACCACGCCACCGCCCTTGCACCACATGCCATAAACTCACCCCAAACAGCAGTGCATAGCAGGCGTGCAAGGATGGCAGTTGATTATAAGGCTTATCCACGAGCGACAACAGCTCATACGCCCACCGCCACTGCTCCGACATGACAGGTCTATCATAGGCAAACACCAAAGGATAAGCATAAAAGCACAGGCACGCCACCAACGTCCCAAGCACCAAACGGTGCAACAGCCGAGACAGCATGGCAGACGACACCACATAAAAACTCAGCACAAACAACACAAAGGATAAACTATAAGGCACTATCGCCCACGCCACAAATGGCGCGACATCATAGCGACTTGCCACCGACCCCACCGCTATTGGCGTGTGCGACATCAAAGCGTGCGTATAGTCATTGGTTAGGGGATATGCTAGCCCAAATACCACCAATGCCTTGACAAGTGCCATCGTTCGCTGTTTTAGGTCATCATTCATGATTGCCAAATGTGTACAAATAAACTGCATTAAATGCCAAATTCACCCCAAAGTCAAGTAAAAATAGCCTAAGCAAAAACAAATTCACACTAATTTGCACACCCATTCTTAGCCGATTTTAAAAAATCCAACTGGTTGGTTTTTTTATAAAATTTACCAAAAATCTGACAATCATCTGTCCGACAAATTGATGAAAATTTGCCCAATTTCTTTACAAAATTTTCTTAAAAATTTTTATCCATCTCTTGACAAGCCTCAAAGCCTTACCCTGTCTTTTCTGTACGTTTTTCAAGTTTGGTTAAAATGACAAAATCACAGATTGGCACAAAATACAAGCTAGTATTTTAAAAATTTTTAGGCTATATTGTGCTACCTTAGAAATGCATTACTACATCTAGTGGTTAATTTTTAAATAGAAAAATCGCTAAGTCATTGAGATTTGGTAATTTTTTACAATTTACAACAAAAACGGGTGATTTTATGACACACATCGACCAAATCAAAGTCAAAAAAAGAGACGGCACCTTTGAACCCATCAACCTTGATAAGATTCACAAGGTCATCACATGGGCAGCCAAAGGATTAGACAACGTCTCCGTGTCGCAAGTGGAACTAAAATCACACATTCAGTTTTATGACGGCATTGCTACCCGTGACATTCATGAGACCATCATCAAGGCGGCAGCGGACTTAATCTCAGCCGAAACGCCTGATTATCAATATCTGGCGGCTCGTCTTGCCATTTTTCATCTACGCAAGATTGCCTATGGCGACTATGAACCGCCACATCTGTATGACCATGTCGCTCGCTTGACCGAAATAGGCAAATACGACAAGCACATTTTGGCAGATTATGACCGTGCCGAATTTGATGAACTAAACGCCTACATCGACCACGAACGTGACATGAACCTTGCCTATGCAGCGGTTGAACAGATGATGGGCAAATATCTCGTCCAAGACCGTGTCACCAAAAAAGTCTATGAAAGCCCCCAGTTTTTGTACATTTTGGTTGGCATGTGCCTATTTGCCAGCTATGATAAAGCGGTACGACTGGACTACATCAAGCGTTTTTATGACGCTACATCCAACTTCTACATCTCACTGCCTACCCCCATCATGTCAGGCGTGCGTACCCCCACCCGTCAGTTTAGCTCATGCGTACTCATCGAATGTGGCGACAACCTAGACAGCATCAACGCCACCACATCCGCCATCGTCCGCTACGTCTCACAGCGTGCGGGTATTGGCGTGAATGCAGGGGCGATTCGTGCGTTAGGCTCACCCATTCGTGGCGGTGAAGCTCAGCACACAGGCTGCATTCCCTTTTTTAAAATGTTCCAAGCGGCGGTTAAGTCCTGCTCACAAGGTGGCGTGCGTGGCGGGGCAGCGACTTTGTTTTATCCGCTCTGGCATTTAGAAGTGGAAAGTTTGCTTGTCCTAAAAAACAACCGTGGCGTCGAGGACAACCGTGTCCGTCACATGGATTATGGCGTGCAGATTAACAAAACACTCTACACCCGACTCATCAAAAACGAAGACATCACCCTATTCTCCCCGTCTGATGTGGCAGGGCTTTATGACGCATTTTTTGCTAACCAAGCCGAATTTGAACGTCTCTACACCCTATATGAAAATGACGAGAGCATTCGCAAACGCAAAATCCCTGCCCGTGAGCTGTTTAGTCTCATGCTCCAAGAGCGTGCCAGTACGGGGCGTATCTATGTCCAAAACGTTGATCACTGCAACACGCACAGCCCCTTTGACCCGTCTGTTGCCCCTGTTCGCCAATCTAACCTATGCATGGAAATCGCCCTACCCACCAAACCGCTTGATAACATCAATGATGAGCATGGCGAGATTGCCCTATGTACGTTGTCCGCCATCAATCTAGGCAAGATTGACAAGCTAGAAGAGATGAGGGAGCCTGCCGAGCTGATTGTGCGTGCGTTGGACGCTTTGCTTGACTATCAAGACTATCCTGTCATCGCCGCCAAAAATGGTAGCATGAACCGTCGTACACTCGGTGTGGGTGTGATTAACTACGCCTATTATCTTGCCAAAAACGGCACACGCTACTCAGACATGGGGGCGATTGGACTGACCCACCGCACTTTTGAAGCGTTCCAGTATTATCTGCTAGAAGCGTCGAACAAACTTGCCCAAGAAAAAGGGGCTTGCCCTGCATTTGGCGAGACGACATACAGCCAAGGTATTTTGCCGATTGATACCTACAAGGCGGATTTGGATAACATCTGCAATGAGCCACTACACCTAGACTGGGAAGCCCTGCGTGCCAATATCAAACAGCACGGTCTGCGTAACTCCACCTTATCAGCTCTCATGCCATCTGAGACATCTAGCCAAATTGCCAACGCCACCAACGGTATCGAACCGCCACGGGGCTTGGTGTCGGTCAAACAGTCAAAGGATGGCATTTTAAAACAAGTTGTGCCTGACATTGAGAATTTGGCAAATAAATACGAGCTGTTATGGCAAATGCCTGACAATAACGGCTACCTAAAACTCGTTGGCATCATGCAAAAATTCATCGACCAGTCCATCTCTGCCAACACCAACTATGACCCCAGCAAGTTTGAAGGCGGAAAAGTCCCCATGAAAATCATGATTCAAGACCTGCTTACCGCTTATAAACTGGGCGTAAAAACCCTATATTATCACAACACCCGAGACGGAGCAGATGACAGCCAAGGCGAGTTAGATGACGGCTGTGCAGGCGGGGCGTGTAAGTTGTGATTTTAAAATCAAGCCTATCGATTGGTAGGCTTGATTTTTGGCTTTTTATAAAAAATGAAAGATGTAGATATACTCCCATTATTTATAATACCCAAGATAAATACCGCAAATAAACCTATATAAAAACTAAAAGAATGCTCACCAAAAAAATAAGCGGTCTGTTACTCCTATGAGTGGTTAGGCTTTTTATATAAATACGGAGAAAATATAATGAAATTCATTATAGCAATATTAATGACTTCATTATTATCTTGCGGTTATGATAAAACTGGACATCATGTCACTTCAAAAATTAATGCTACTAATACAGACGAGTACGACCGTTATGTCATGCAAAAAAATAAATGACATCGCAATAAATGGCGTCATTGATGACAACGAAAAAACGAAAAGGCTGTTGTTGGACTTGGTGCCAGAAGCAAATCGCATGAATGATGAGAATAAAAAGTACAAAGCATTATTACAAATATATACATTAACAGATGTTCACAAAGCCATAGATTTTATTGATGAAGTTCTTAGGAAAAACCCCGATCATTGGTTACTTATTTATAAATGCCAACTTATGAAAATCAATAATTACGACAATGATAAGGTAACAAATTGCTTTTCTCATATTGCCAAAAAAGCAAAAGAAGAAATTAAGAAAAATAACTATAACAAAAAAGACAATACCAAAGAAATTTTGTTGTACTATCTGGCTGAGATAAATGCTGGAAATATGGAGTATATTCAAAAATCAAAAGATTTATTAGATAAAATACCAGACCCAAAAAAGAAAGATGAGTTGTATCAAATTTTTAATAGCCAAATAGATATTGAAAATTAACATCTGGTATTGTTTGATAAAGATATACCAACCGAACCC